>NZ_NPFZ01000008.1:0-53356 GCF_002259425.1 Rhodococcus sp. 14-2470-1a | reverse complement strand
CCCTCATCTCACCGGCAACTCGCCGAACACTGCGTCCAACAACACAACCCGCCCTGAACAGCAGAAATAGCGCCCACACAAACCTCAGGAGCGCCACATCTATTCGAACACAACGGGTATGCGCCGCCGTGGGTGGCTATGCGAACGTCGTACGACAGGCGCGGCGGTGTCACAATGTGAACGACAGATTGTTGCTACAACTACGGGCGGTGCTCGATGACTGCGGAACACCCGCTCGCCGGGGCGCTGGTCGGGCGAGACGCGCTGGCTGCGTCGATCACTCGCATGGTGACGGATCCCGGCGCGGGTGATCGGATGTTCTGGCTGCTGGGGGAGGCCGGGATCGGGAAGAGCACTCTTCTCCGGCATGCGCGTGCCGTCGCCGAGGACGCCGGTGTTCGAGTGCTGCAGGCGTCGGGCGTGGACGCCGAGACGCAGCAGATGTTCTCCGGACTTCAGCAGTTGTTGTGGCCGGTCATGGCGTTCGTCGACCGTCTACCCGAGGCGGTTCGAACCCCACTCGACGAGATGCTGGGCCGTGCGCCGTTGCCCGCGATGGTCGACATGTACGCCTGCAGGCACGCGGTACTCCACCTCCTGGAAGTGCTCGCCGAGGAGTCACCCCTCGTTTTGCTTCTCGACGACGCGCACCTCCTCGACCGGGATTCGCTCGACATCGTCGTGTACGCGGTCAGGCGGGTGGCCGGGCCGATGACCACATTGTGCAGTGCGCGGGGGCACCGGATTCCCGACGGCGTCGATCCCGGTGTCGCGGCAGCCGAGGTTCCGAACCTCACCGACGCCGAGTCGGCTGCGCTGTTGGACCGTCAGCCCACGACGCCGTCTCGCTCCGCGCGGCTCGAGATCATCCGTCAGGCCGAGGGAAATCCTCTCGCGATCATCGAGTTCAGCCGTGCCGTCGTCCGGTCGGGCGTCGACCTGTCGGCCGGTACCAGCGACGACCGGGTTCGTCGGGTGCAGTCGCTGTTCTCCCTTCGGATCGCCGATCTGACACCGCCGACGCGAAAGTTGTTGCTCTACGCGGCGTCCGGATCCGGATACGAATCCTTGGACGTCATCACCGCGGCTGCAGGGTTCGGCAGTGATCTGTCGGTGTGGAGGGAAGCGGAACACTCCGGTCTCGTCGTGATCGACGGCCGCGCCGTACATTTCACGCACCCACTGGTGCGCGCCGCAGCCTATTCCGGTTGCAGTGTGGATCAGCGCCGCGCCGCACACGAGGATTTCGCGGCTCGACTGGTCGACGATCCGCCGTGCCGGGCGTGGCACCGTGCTGCGGCAGCGGACGGCCTGGACGAATCGGTGGCCGCGGAACTGGAAGGCGCCGCCGAGCTGTCCCACCGCCGAGGTGGATTCTTCGAGGTGGCACGTGCGTTGGAACGGGCTGCGCAGATCTCTCCGGCCCCGGACAAAGCGGCATTGCGATACGCCAGTGCCGCGCACGCCGCCTACATGGCGGGCGATCCGCAGTGGGGACTGTCGTTGGCCGCTCAGGTTCGCCGAGCAACGGTCTCGCCCGAGATTCGCAGTGCCGCAGCGCTTCCGACCGCGTCGATTCTGTTGCAGACCGCCAAACCGGACGAAGCGTTCGACGTGGTGCGCCGCACGTTCGCGGAGTACACGCCGACGGACGAAAGTCTGGTCCTGGCGCTGCTGTTCACCGCACTCGGTGCTGCACATTTCAGCGGTGGCGAGTGGCGCAGAACAGCGCTGGCCCGTCTCGCCGAGGCGATTCCCGCACCGAGCGCCCCTGGTGAGCTTTCCTCGGAAGGACGCGACCTTCTGTCCCCGATGCCGGACGCGGCGAAAGAAGCAGTGCGGCAGCTGATTGCCGAGTACTCGACGAGCACCCTCGGAGCGGAGGCCCACGAAACCCTGGACGAGACCTCGTCGATCGCGGCGAAGATCTCGTATCTGCTGGCGGAAGGGACGAGAGCGTACCTCAGCGAGAACAGTGTCGACGCCCTGTCCTACTTCGGACGCGGCATCGAATCTCTGCGTGAAGTAGGAAGTCTCGGTGCCGGCGCGATGGGAATGGCTGCGTTCCTCGGTGCCCTGATCGACACCGGCCGGTGGAGCGAGGTGGACAAAGCTGCCGACGAGGCGTCCGAGGTGGCGGCAGTGGGCAGGATGGCACTCGTCGACGCCAACGTGGAAATCCACCGCGGAACGATCGAATCGCACCGCGGCAACCTGGACGTCGCGAAAGGACACCTCGCGCGGGCGGCGACGCTGTTCGAGCCGAGGGCGAACGGTGCGCTGACGGTCGATCTGACGCGGGCCCGTTCGTTCCTCGCCTGTGTGAACGGTGATTTCGCAGGCGCGTACGAGCGTTTGCGCAGTGTGTTCGAGGACGACGGCACACCGGTGCACAGTATTCAATCGGTGCTGGGAATCGCGGACCTGGCGTGGGCGGGTGCCCGAAGCGGGCAGCAGGCGTCGGCCAGGCGGTTCGTGACGGCCATCGGGCGTGCGATCGGGTCGAAGCCACCGGCAAGAATCAGGTTGCTCCGGCACTTGGCCGCCGCGCTGGTGAGCGAAACCACTCGCGGTGCCGAACGTCATTACCGGACGGCAGTTCTCGATCCGGACGGTCATCGGTGGCCGGTCGAGCGTGCACGCGCTCAGCTCCACTACGGGGAATGGCTGCGCCGCAACCGCCGTCCGACCGAGGCCAGGCCGCACCTGGCAGCGGCGTTGGATACTTTCGAGTCCGTCGGCGCGCGGACGTTCGCGGACATCGCCCGGGCGGAACTGCGGGCAGCCGGGGGATCTCGCGGATCGACGCCGACGGCGACGGACGGGTGGGCGTCACTGACGGCTCAGGAACAGCACATCGCGACTCTCGCCGCGGAAGGGTTGACGAACCGTCAGATCGGCGAGCAGCTGCACCTGTCACCACGGACGATCGGCTCGCACCTCTATCACGTGTATCCGAAGCTCGGAGTCAGCAAGCGTCACGAACTGCGGGGGATGATCGACCGGGCAGCACCGTGACCTGACCGATCGGGTAGTTCGGTTCAGCGGACGGGTGGTTCGGGGTGAAATCCCTTGTCGCCGATCACGTCGAACCCTCAGAGTGAGCGTAGTCACACCGACTCACCAGGAGGATCCGATGGCAATCGAGCTCAACCAGATCTGGGATTTCCCGATCAAGGAATTCCACCCCTTCCCACGCGCACTTCTCGGAGTGGGCGCACACGACATCATCGGCGTCGAGGCGAAGAACCTCGGATTCAAGCGCTCGTTGCTCGTCACCACCGGCCTCCGCGGTTCGGGGATCATCGAGGAACTCATCGGCAAGATCGAGTACCAGGGTGTCGAGGTCGTCCTGTACGACAAGGTCGAGTCGAACCCCAAGGACTACAACGTCATGGACGCTGCTGCCCTCTACCAGAAGGAGAAGTGCGACAGCATCATCTCCGTCGGTGGTGGCTCGAGCCACGACGCAGCCAAGGGCGCTCGCATCGTGATCGCTCACGACGGACGCAACATCAACGAGTTCGAGGGCTTCGCCAAATCCACCAACAAGGAGAACCCTCCTCACATTGCGGTATCCACCACCGCCGGAACCGGTTCGGAGACGTCCTGGGCGTACGTGATCACCGACACGTCGGACATGGACAACCCGCACAAGTGGGTCGCGTTCGACGAGGCATCGATCGTCACCGTCGCCATCGACGATCCGCTGCTGTACTACACCTGCCCGCAGCACTTCACCGCCTACTGCGGGTTCGACGTGTTGGCCCACGGCAGTGAGCCTTTCGTCTCCCGGTTGGACTTCGCGCCGTCTCTCGGCAACGCTCTGTACTCGGTGGAGCTCGTGGCCAAGAACCTCCGCGAGGCCGTGTACGAACCGCGCAACCTGAAGGCCCGCGAGGGAATGATGAACGCGCAGTACATCGCCGGACAGGCGTTCAACTCCGGTGGTCTGGGCATCGTGCACTCCATCTCGCACGCGGTCAGTGCCTACTTCGACTCGCACCACGGCCTGAACAACGCCATCGCTCTGCCCCGCGTGTGGGAGTACAACCTGCCCTCGCGGTACGAGCGTTACGCACAGATGGCAGGCGCTCTCGGCGTGGACACCCGCAACCTGACGACGGTGCAGGCGGCCGACGCTGCCGTGGAAGCCGCGATTCGCCTCGCGAAAGACGTCGGCATTCCCGACAACTTCGGTGAGGTCAACACCAGGCTCTACGACAAGAACCGCATGAACACCGGCAAGTACACCGGACGCGGCGAGGTCATCCCCGGCGACGAGAAGACGGTGCTCAAGATTTCCGAGCACATCCAGGGAGACTGGTGCACCCCGGGCAACCCCCGCGAGGTCACCGTCGACTCCATGATCCCCGTCGTCGATCACGCCATCAACAAGGCTTACTGAGCGCAGGAGAGAACCACCATGACATCGGCCGGCCTGGAGGCATGCAGTGAACCGATCTTCTCGACCAGCGCGGACACCGTCCGTGACGGTCTTCGCGAAACGGGATACATCTCGGGTGACGATCTCGCCGTCGTAGTCCATCTCGCGATCGCCCTGGACCGACCACTGCTGCTCGAAGGGCCGGCCGGTGTCGGCAAGACCGAACTGGCCAAGGCGCTCGCCGTCGCAGGCGGGCGCAGGCTGGTGCGGTTGCAGTGCTACGAGGGACTGGACGACAATCGCGCCCTCTACGAATGGGACTACGCCAAACAGCTTCTGCACGTACAGATGCTCCGCGATCGCATCGGCTCCGAACTCGCGGCGGTCGAGAGCACCGCGGAAGCGTCGCAAATACTGGCGGACACGGATTTCGGGCTGTACTCCGAGAAGTTCCTTGCGGTGCGGCCACTCCTCGACGCCATCCTGTCCGAGGAACCCGTCGTACTTCTCATCGACGAGGTCGACCGGACCGAGGAGTCCATGGAGGCGATGCTCCTCGAGATCCTCGCCGAGAAGCAGATCACCATCCCGGAGGTCGGAACCTTCGCGGCGAGGACCGACCCGTGGGTCATCCTCACCTCCAACGACACTCGCGAACTGTCCGCCGCGTTGAAACGTCGCTGCCTGCACTTCTCCGTCGGCTACCCGACGCCCGAACGGGAACGTGAGATCGTGTCCTCCCGGGCCCCCGAAGTGGAGGACGCCACCGTCGCCGACGTCGTCGAACTCGCCAGGTCCCTGAGGGAACTCCCGCTGCGCAAGAGTCCATCGGTCTCCGAGGTCATCGATGCAGCCCGCGCCGCGATGATCCTGAAGGATCACGACACCGAACGCACGCGAGAGATCCTGCTGGCAGCTCTTCTCAAGTACGGAAGCGACGTCGAGCTGGTTCGTGGTCGAGCGCAGACACCGGAACCCGAGACAGCCGACGAGCCGCGCACGAGCGTCGCCTCCCGGCCGCCCAACACCACCACCGCGGCCTTCCGAGGTACCGGCGGCCGCGACCCGCGCTCGACCGGCAGTGGGTTCGGAATCAGAAAGAAGTGAGTGCCGTGTCCGGTCTCGCTCCTCGAAGTACACCGGCGTACGTACTCGACGTCGTCGCGGCGGTGTTCGGCCGCCTGCTGCGTCGGCACGGCGTGTCGGCGTCGCCCGCCGAAGTGATCGAAGTGCGACGGGTTCTCGGTCTCGTCGGTGCCGGTGACCTGAGGACCCTCGAGTCCGCGTTGCGTGCGACGTGCGCCAAGTACAGTTACGAGCAGGACGGATTCGACGCCGCCTTCGACCGGCTGTTCCACCCCCGGCCGGTTGCCGTTCTGGACGAGCATCGGCCGACGCGTGATTCGGGTGCCGACGGGGCGCCTACTACCCTCGAGATCTCGAACGACGACAAGGACACCGGCCGCTACGCGGACTACAACGAGAATGCAGCCGAAGTCGGTGACTTCTTCGACACTCCCGAGGCGGACAAAGGATTCAACCCGCACAAGGACGACGACGACCTGTCCATCACCGGTGCGGACTCCAACCTGGCCGTCGACACCGAGAACGACAGCGGCAGAAGGGGCGTGTCGTTCACCGTGGACGTCGACCGCGCCGACTCCGCGACCGTCGGCGACCTGTCGTCGGCGCAGGCGATGATCTCGCAGGGGACGCTGACATGGGACGACCCGGAGGGCATTCTCCGTTGGCTCGACGCCTACGACCCCCACTCGCTCTACGGTGACCAGGGTGACGGAGAACCGTTGACCGCGGCGCAACTCGAGAAGTTGGTCGACGCGGTGGAAGCGTTCGTCGACGCGATCTCCGGCCAGGATCGCGCCGGTACCTCACGCGATACGGCGACGGCGTCCGACTCGCCCGATTCCGACATCCCGTCGCGCGCCGACGTGAACGATGCATGCCGAGAAGTGCTGCGCCGCATGCGCGGTACACCGCGGCCTCGGCCGCGCGAAGCCACGAACGGGCGACTGAACATGCGTCGGACGGTCCGGGCAAGCATGAGAACCGACGGGGTTCCTTTCCATCTGATGGTGGAAAAGCCTGTGCCGGAACGGGTTCGACTCCTCGTTCTCGCCGACGTCTCGTTGTCGGTACGCCCGATCACCGCGTTCACTCTGCGGCTCGCGCAGGCGATGCGGCATCGGACCAGCAGGTGCACGGTCCTCGCCTTCGTGGACAACCCGGTCGACGTGACGGACCTGCTGGCGCGCAGTACCGGTGACGACGCGCTCGCATCGGTTCTGGCAGCACCCGAGCTGGATCTGGAGGCGAGCAGCGATTACGGACGCACGCTCGAGGAACTGCTGACGACGCACGGCTCCAAGGTCACCTCGCGCACCTCGGTCCTGATCGTCGGCGACGGCCGGTGCAACGGTCTGCCACCGCGGGTGGACAAATTGGAGGAACTGGCCAGGAAGGTGCATCGCCTGGCCTGGGTGACACCCGAGCACGAGCGGTACTGGTCGCAGGCCTCGTGCGCCATGAGCGAGTACGCCGAGGTGTGCAACGGCGTCGTGACGGCCAGGGATGCGCGTCAGTTGATCGAGAGAGCGCCCGATTTGGGTAATGCTCTGCGCTGAGTTCAGTCGCACGACTGATGACCGAACTGCACGGGCACGGCAGTGTGACGAGTATGAGCAAGCCTTGTGCAGTCGTGGGAGCAACCGGAGGTCAGGGAGGGGCTGTCGTGGACGCCCTTCTGGAACGGGGCATTCCGGTCCGAGCTCTGGTACGGCGAGTGTCCGCCCGCACCGACGTACTCCAGCAGCGGGGTGTGGAGATCAGGAAAGCGGACATCACCGATCGGTCCGCGACAACCGACGCGTTCACCGGTGTGGCCGGCGTGTTCGCGATGACCACTCCGTTCGAGGACGGACCGGAGGCGGAGATCGCCCAGGGGCAGGCACTCGTCGACGCACTGGTGGCCGCGAACGTTCCCCACGTCGTGTTCTCGTCCGTTGCCGACGCGGATCGATCCACGGGAATACCGCACTTCGAGACGAAGGCCAGGACGGAAGCGATTCTGCGAGCGTCCACCGTGCCGTTCACCATCGTCGGCCCCACCTACTTCTACGACAACATGCTCGGCGGCATCGAGGACGTTCGACGTGGACGACTCGACCTACCGCTACCGGTGGACACCCCGTTGCAGCAGATGTCCCGCCGCGATCTCGGTCGATTCGTCGCGCTCGTGTTGTCCGATCCGTCCCGATTCCTCGGCGCCCGAATCGATCTGGCATCCGACGATCCGACCCCCGCCCAGATGGCCGCTGCGCTCGGGGCGGCCCTCGGCACCACCGTCACCGCGCACTCGTACGACGCCGCCGCGATCTCGTCGCCGGACATGCGCGCGATGTTCCAGTTCCTGACCGATACCGGGTACGACGCGAACATCGACGGTCTGCGCCGCAAGTACCCGGAGATCGGGTGGCAGAGGTTCACGGACTGGTTGGCGGAACTGGGGTGACTGGGGCGACTGGGGCAACTGGGGCGACTGGGGAGACGGCCGTGTCCGCACCCGAGAGTTCCGCGTGGGCGCCGCTGCGAAATTCTCTGTATCGCATGCTGTTTCTCGCTCAGCTCGTGTCCAACATCGGCGGTTGGATGCAGACCGTCGGGGCGCAGTGGTTCCTCGTCGAACGGAGCGCGTCTACGACGGTGATCGCCTCGGTGCAGACCGCGAGCCTCGGCCCGACGTTGCTGCTGGCGCTGTTCGCGGGAGTCCTCGCCGACGCACTGGATCGTCGGATCCTGCTTCTCGTGATCGGCGTCGCGTCGAGTGTCACGGCCGGGGTTCTCACGGTCCTGGCCTGGACGGACGCGCTGACGCCGATCGGTCTGCTGGCGTCGACCTTCGTCCTCGGGTGTTGGACGTCGCTGTCGGCTCCGGCGTGGCAGGCGATCCAGCCTGAATTGGTTCCGCGGGATCAGATTCCAGCCGCGTCCGCACTGGGAAGTGTCACCGTGAATGCAGCTCGCGCCATCGGTCCGGCTGTCGCAGGCGTTCTCGTCGCGTTCGCCGGGCCGACGTTCGTCTTCGGTCTCAACGCGCTGTCGTTCCTGGCCGTCGTCGGAGCGCTGCTCGGGTGGAAGCGTCCCCGCACGGACACGTCCGGCCGGGAGCGACTCGGAGAGTCACTGCTGACCGGCCTTCGGTACGTCCGCTCCGGCCCGATAATCCGACGGATCATCGTCCGCTCGGCACTGTTCGCCTTTCCCGCGTCGTCTCTGTGGGCGCTCCTTCCGTCCATCGCGGCGTCCGTTCTGGACCTGGGCGCAATGGGATACGGCGCACTGCTCGGCGTGCTGGGCGTCGGGGCGGTGGCAGGCGTCGCCCTGACACCTGCGCTGCGAGCCCGGTGGTCCGCCAACACCCTTCTCGTCGTGTCGGCTCTGGCGTACGGCGCGGGAACCGCCGCCCTCGTGTGGTTGCCGATGTGGGTGGTGATCCCGGGTCTCGTGCTGGCCGGTATCGCGTGGATCACGACGCTGACCGCACTGAACGCGGCCATCCAGCTGTCGGTCGCGCATTGGGTCCGCGCTCGGGCGATGTCGGTCTATCTGTTGGTGTTCATGGGATCGCAGGCCGCCGGATCCCTGGTCTGGGGGTGGGTGGCGTCGACCATCGGTCTCGTCGACGCCGCGCTGGTGGCGACGGCACTGCTCGTGATCGTCGCCGCCAGCGTGGCCCTGCTGCCGCTGCTGCCGGACACCGGAACCCTCGATCGGACGGTGTCCAGCGCCTGGCCGACACCGACGGTGGTGTTCGAACCGGAACCGGACGACGGACCAGTGCAGATCACGGTGTCCTACACGGTCGAGGACTCCGAACGGGACGCGTTCACCGCAGCCATGGCAGGAGTCGGGCGTTCACGTCGACGCACCGGAGCGTACTCCTGGCGCTTGTATCGCAGCCTCGACAACCCGGAGCTGATTCTCGAAGAGTTCCGCGTGCCGTCGTGGTCGCAGTACCGACGCCAGCGCGACGAACGCTGGACCGGCTCCGACCACGAGGTCATCGCGGCGGCGCTCACCCACGTTCTCGGCGGAGCACCGGCAGGCGAAACCCACGCGGTCTGCCTTTCACCCCGTCACCAACCGGCGGTCTCCACGGCAGCGCGATGAGTCTGCTCGAGGAACCGGCGCACCGTGGCCGCGGGGTCGTCCGACTGGCGAACGAGGTGGTACGGCAGGACGTACTCCCCGAGTGCGGAGTCCCAGTGCGTCGGCGCCTCGACGGCAGGGTGGGTGTCGTACCCGTCGGGATGGGGATAGGCGTAGGCGTAGAAGACGCCTTCCTCCGCCCCACCCGGCCAGTACCCGGCGCTGGAGACCTCGTCGCTGTACGCCTCGTGCATCACCCAGTCCGGGCAGTTGGGGATACCGCCGGGATGAGTGGGCGCTGGTCGGCCGGAGAATCGCGTGACCGCCAGGTCGAACGCACCCCAGAAGAAATGAACTGGGCTCGACTTGCCGCGGAAATCGGCCCGGAACGCGGAGAACACCGAGTGCGCGCTGACGAGCGAACGCCAGAACGCCGACACCGTCTCCGCGTCGTAGGAACCGTGCACGGTGTCCTCGGCGAACGGCGTCGCGTCGGGCAACTCCACCGGCGTTCCGACGATGTCGACGTCGATGCTCAACGCGTCGAGGTGCGCGGTGTACTCGGAGTAGAAGTCCGCGACGGTGCGCGGTTCCAGCTTCATGCGGCGCGTGCGGCCGTCGGTGACCTCGAAGATCAGGTCGTGAGCGAGGAAGTCGAACCTGATCTCGAGCCCTCGATCGCCGACGGGCATCAGCGACGTCGTCAGGCCGCGGGCGTCGACGTACAGGGGCACACCCCACCAATGATTGACGGCCGGGCCGAGCGCCATCCGCGTCTTACCGACGATCTGGGTCCAGAGCTGAACGGTGTCGCGGGTCTCGATCCACGAGTCCACCGGGAGTGACGGCCATGCGTCGTATTCGGGTTGCATGGCCATATCGTCCTGCACTTCGACGCGACAAACATCAGTACGTCGACTGACTACTCGCGATTCACCCCGCTACCGGCTTCCGCTGCGCCTGCTGCGGAAGGCGTCGAGCCCGTTGCGCTGCAGAGTCCGCACCGCGGTGCGCCACACGGATCGGTTCGGATCCGGTTCGGATCCTGCGCCGATCAGGTGCAGCTGGTCGGTGTGCCATTGCAGGTCCAGGGCGCCGTCGAGTGGTTTGGCGTACTTGCGCGGCAACCCGAGGCCGATTGCCGGCGACACAACGCTGTCGGCGCCGTCTCGGAGCAGCGCGTTGCCTGCGTCGGGTGTGACAGCGGCGGGCCGCCCGAGACCGACGACGTCGCATTCTCCCGACGCCACGGCAGCGCCCATCGCCGACCGCGTGCGGAAACCGCCGGTGACCGCAAGTGGAACGTCGCCCGCGGCAGCGCGGACCTCGCGAGCGTAATCCAGGAAATACGCCTCACGCCGACGCGTACTCTCGGCCACCGACCGGCCCATCATCGCGGGCGACTCGTAGGTTCCACCGCTGATCTCGATCAGATCGATGTGTTCGACGGCCAGATGTTCGACGACGAGACGTGACTCTTCCTCACCGAATCCGCCCCGCTGGAAGTCCGCCGAGTTGAGCTTGATGCCGACGGCGAAGCCGGGGGACACGGCTGTGCGGATGGCGCGGACCACCTCGAGTACGAACCGCATGCGGTTGTCGAGACTGCCACCCCATCGGTCGTCACGTCGGTTGGCCGACGGTGAGAGGAACTGCGAGACGAGGTAGCCGTGTGCCCCGTGGATCTGGACGCCGTCGAATCCGGCGGACTCGGCGACGAGTGCTGCGGTCGCGAATCGCTCGACGATGCCCCGAATCTCGTACTCCGTCATGGCGCGCGGCGCCGGGATACCGGGGATGCCGGGGGCGATCGCCGACGGGGCGATCGGCTTGGACCGGGTTGCCATCGGATTGGCCTGGCGGCCGGGGTGATTGAGTTGCATCCAGATCGGGGAGCCGCCGTCGCGGGCGGACTTGGCCCACCGGGTCAGGCCGTCGAGGTCGCGGTCGTCCTCGATCACCACGTTCCCGGGTTCACCGATGTGGTGACGGTCGACCATGACGTTGCCGGTGAGAACGAGACCGTAACCGCCCGCGCCCCAGCGCGTGTACAGGCGTTCGAGGCGAACGTCGGGGCTGTGGGTCCTGGTGCCGAGGCCCTCGCTCAACGCGGCTTTCATGAGGCGGTTCGGCAGCACCTGGCCGCACGCCAACGTCAGCGGTGCCGCGAGCGTGGTGACAGGATCGACCTCGGTGGTCATGGTGGCCTCTCGTCGTCGACGTTATGCTGTGGTGCATACCCGACGTCACCGTATGTGTGACGATCGGTAACGTCAAGAGGGGTAGGTCGCGTGAGTCGGAGTACAGCCCGCGAGGACATGTTGCGCAGCGCGGCCTTGCTGTTCAGGGAACGCGGCGTCGAGGCAACGTCGCTCGCGGACGTCATCGAGCATGCAGGCGCGCCCCGCGGGTCCATCTACCACCACTTCCCCCGGGGAAAGCCGCAGCTGGTCGAGGAGGCGACGCGGACCGCGGGTGCGCTGATGGGGTCGATGATCTCGCGTGGCCTCGCGGCCGAGGGGCCCGCCGCGACGCTCAGAGCCATCATCGGCGGCTTCCGGCAGCAGTTGGAGGCCACCGACTACACCGCCGGATGTCCGGTGGCGCCGGCTGCCCTGGAGGGGATGAACTCTCCCGCAGCCCTCGTCGCCGCAGGCGAGTCGTTCACGTCCTGGGAGGACACGATAGCCGCGTCGCTGTGGCAGCGCGGTCTGTCGCAGGAGCGTTCGCGCGGTCTCGCCACGATGGCGATCGCGTCGTTCGAGGGTGCCTTGATCATCGCGAAAGCCCAGCGCAGCACCGCTGCACTGGACCGGGTCGAGGTCGAACTTCTCGCCTGGCTGGAGGCTGCGCTCGACGCGTCCTGACGCCGACACTGTTGCTATTACTCCGAGTTACAGTTACCTTCCGATGGTCGCTATGTAGCGCGTCATAGCCGAGGCACGTTCGGTAGCCCGCGGCATGACCAGTCGGGAAGGATCCGCCCGTGGTTCGAACATCTCAGCACCGATCGCTCGCATCCCCTGTTTCGATGTCGACAGCCAGGCAACGCTGGATCGCGCTTGTCGTCATCTGTACCGCCGAACTGCTCGTCGTACTCGACAACACCGTCGTCAACGTCGCGCTCCCGTCGATGGGCCTGCAACTGAGGTCCAGCATCAGCGGCCTGCAATGGGTCGTCGACGCCTACACGCTGACCTTCGCCGGACTCCTGCTCGCGTTCGGCCATCTGGGGGATCGCTACGGGCGGAAGAAAGTCATGATCGTCGGCCTCGCCGGAATCGCGGTGATGTCGATCGGCGGCGCGCTTGCAGCGAACCTCGGGCAGGTGATCGCGGCCCGCGCGCTGATGGGAATCTGTGCCGCAGCCGTGTTTCCGGCAACCCTCGCGCTGATCATCAACATCTTCTCCGACGCCAGGGAACGCGCACTCGCCATCGCTGCGTGGACCGCGATGGCAGGTTTCGCCATCGCGATCGGACCCACCGCGGGAGGCTTTCTGCTGGAACACTTCTCGTGGCACTCCGTGTTCTGGATCAACGTGCCCGTGGCCGCGGTGGTGCTGGCTGCGGCATGGAGATTCGTGCCGGAGTCCAAGGCGTCGCACATCGGTCGGTTCGATCCGGTCGGCATCGCTCTGTCCCTGGTCGGCATCACCGTACTGGTGTGGGCCATCATCGAAGCCCCGCATCAGGGTTGGTTGTCCGGAATCAGTGTTGCGGCCTACCTGCTCGGTGTCGTCTGCCTCGCGGTCTTCGTGTGGTGGGAACTACGCACCCCCTCGCCCGTACTCGACATGGCGCTGTTCCGGATCCGCCGATTCTCGCTGCCTGCCTTGGCCATCGCCGTCGCCTACTTCTCGATGTTCGGGTTCCTGTTCATGATCACCCAGTACTTCCAGGGTGTGATGGAACTCAGCCCACTCCAATTCGGCATCCACTCGCTACCGTTCGCGGTGTCCATCGCTATCGGCGCACCACTGGCCACCTTGATCGCACAGCGCGTCGGTACCACGGCGGTGATCGTCTTCGGACTCGTCGTGATGAGCGTCGGCATGTTCATCGCGGGACAGGTGAAGGTCGAAACCCCCTACCTCGGACCGGTGTTGATCTCGATGGTGCTGATGGGATTGGGACTGGCCATCGTTCAGGGGCCGGCAACGGAATCCATCATGTCCTCGGTCTCGCTCGACGAGGCAGGGGCAGGCTCGGCCGTCAACGACACCACCCGCGAAGTCGGCGGAACGCTCGGAGTCGCGGTGCTGGGGTCGATCGTCGCGTCCATCTACACCACGAAGGTGGGACCTCGAATCGACGCGATCCCCGACGCCCTCATGGAGCCCTACCAGAAGGCGTTCGCCCGGGAGACCGTCGTCAGCGTCATCGAGATCGTCAAGGCGCCGACCAATTCCGTCTTCGCCGCGCAGAAGGCGGACTTGGTGTACGCGATGAAAGCCGCATCGCTGGAAGGTTTTCAGCTCGCGTCGTACGTCACCGTCGGGTCGGCACTGGCCTGCGCCCTCGCCGTGGCCGTGTTCCTCCCGTGGGCGCGTCAGTCCGGAACCGCTGTGCTCTTGGCCTGGCGAAACACCGACTCGCGCTGACTTCGCCCGCGTGCGGTGCCGCACGCGCATATCCTGACCGCATGGCCGAGCCGATCGACGAGTATTTCCTGCAGTCGATCCGAGCTGCGGGAGCAAGCCGAGAAGAACTCGGGCCGACTCTCACCCCGACGAGAGCACTGGAGTTGTTCGACGCTCAACTCGGCAGCCGCCACCTCGACCTGGCGGCACGATGGTTGCGGTTCCACGGCACGGGCTTCTACACGATCGGATCGTCCGGGCACGAGTTCAACGCGGCCGTCGCCGGTGCATTCCGGCCGACGGACCCGGCTCTTCTGCACTATCGGTCCGGCGCGTTCTTCCTGGAACGCGCCAGACAGGTAGGGGGAAGCGATCCCATTCGCGACGTCCTGCTCGGGGTCGTCGCCGCCACCGAGGACCCCATCTCCGGTGGCAGGCACAAGGTGTTCGGACGAGCTGACCTCGCGGTCCTCCCGCAGACCTCGACCATCGCATCGCATCTGCCGCGCGCGGTGGGAGTCGCGTTCTCCGTGGCGCGGGCCCGCAAGCTCGGGGCGGACTCCCCGTGGCCGTCCGACGCGGTGACCGTGTGCAGCTTCGGTGACGCATCCGCCGGGCACTCCACCGCGGTAGGGGCGATCAACTCCGCGATCAACACTGCGTATCAGGGCGTTCCGATGCCGCTGCTGTTCGTCTGCGAGGACAACGGAATCGGTATCAGCGTGCGCACCCCCGCGGGCTGGATCGCGTCGAACTTCTCCACCAGAGCGGGCCTGGAATACTTTCACGCGGACGGCCGAGACCTCGAGGCCGTCCACGCCGCGTCGATCGCGGCCGCGACCTGGGTTCGAACACGGCGTCGTCCGGCCTTCCTGCACATCGAGTCGGTCCGGTTGATGGGCCACGCAGGATCCGACGTGGAGTCGTCCTATCGGTCGGCTGCGGAGATCACCGCCGATCTCGCCCGCGATCCCGTTCTCTGCACTGCACGGCACCTCGTCGACGCGGGCGTGATCGGTGTCGACGACGTGGTGGAGCTCTACGAGAACAAGCGCGCACACGTGCTGCGTGTGGCGCGGGACGTAGCCGAGCTACCGCAGTTGAACAGCGCGGCAGCAGTCATGGAACCGCTGAGGCGGGTAGCCGACACGGCCAAGGAATCGACCGGGGAAGGCGGCCTGGAGTTACCGGCGGGCACCACCCTGGCGAAGGCCGTGAACGCTGCGCTGCAGCACATTCTGTCCACCCGTCCCCAATCGATCCTGTTCGGCGAGGACGTGGCGCGCAAAGGTGGAGTGTACGGCGTCACCCGAGGTCTGCAGGCGCACGCCGGAGCGGCCCGGGTGTTCGACACCGTGCTCGACGAACAGACGATCCTCGGGCTGGCCCTGGGAGCCGGAGTGTCCGGTCTGCTCCCGATCGCCGAGATTCAGTACCTCGCCTACCTGCACAATGCGGCAGACCAACTTCGCGGGGAAGCGGCGACCCTGCAGTTCTTCTCGAACGGACAGTATCGAAATCCGATGATCGTCCGGATCGCGGGATACGGCTACCAGAAGGGCTTCGGCGGGCACTTCCACAACGACAACGCTGTCGCCGCCCTGCGCGACATTCCCGGCATGATCATCGCCTCGCCGTCGATGCCGGACGACGCAGCCGCCATGCTTCTCGCCTGCGCCCACGCTGCCGTGGAACACGGCGCCGTGTGCGTCGTCTTGGAACCCATTGCGCTGTACCACACCAGGGATCTGTACCTGGACGGCGACGGACTGTGGCTTGCCGGGGGAGCAGTGTCGCCTGCCTCGATCGGACGCGCTCGAATCCACGGCGACGGAGTCGATCTCACCATCGTCACCTTCGGCAACGGCGTCAGGATGAGCCTGCGGGTCGCGCGGGCACTCGCCGACGACGGCGTGGGCGTGCGCGTAGTCGACATCCGGTGGATCGCACCACTTCCGTTGGCGGACATCGTCGAACATGCAGAGGCCACCGGCCGCGTGCTGGTGGTGGACGAGACGCGGAAGTCCGGTGGTGTGAGCGAAGGTATCGTCACCGCAGTGGTCGACGCCGGATACTCGGGCAAGGTGCGACGCGTCTGCAGCGAGGACAGTTTCATCCCACTGGGCGATGCAGCACTGCACGTCCTGCTCTCCGAAGCCACCGTCCTCGAAGCAGCACGGCAGATGACCGCCTAATCGCCCTTCCTGGTCATGGGAAGGTGGGGGATCCCGTCCTCGTCGTAGTTCTCACCGCTGCGAACGAAACCGAACCGGCCGTACCACTGCTCCAGTTGAGCCTGTGCGCCGATGACGATGGTGTCACCGTGTGCGTGATCGATTGCCGCGCGCAGCAATTCGGCACTCAGGCCACGGCCGCGAGCGTCCACCGCCGTACACACCCGTCCGATTCTGGTTTCCCCGTCGGTGTACAGCAATCGCAGCGTGGACACGATCCGTCCGTTGTCCGTGTGCCAGAAATGCACCGTCGACGGATCCTCGTCGGCGCCGTCGAGCTCCGGGTACGCGCAGTTCTGCTCGACGACGAACACGTCGACCCGCAATTTGCACAGAGCGTAGACCTGGTGACCGGACAGCTCGGCGAAGTGCGCGCGGTGTAGCTCGCTCATGCGGTGTGCCTCGCTCATGCGGTGCCCTTGATTGCGTCGACGAACGGAGTGAGCAGCGACGCCAGGTCCGCAGCCACGTCGGACGAGTTCTCCGGCGGCATCGAGATGTAACTGAGCGCCAGCCGAACCACGGTGCGCCCCAGCACGTCTGCGTTGTGCGCCGACGCGCGAAGCCAACTACGCTCGAACGTCGACGCCAGCCGCAGCGACGCATGCTCGATCAGGGCACCGCTCTCGGTGGTGACCAGCCGCAGCAGGTCCGGCGGAGGATCGTCCGTCAGCATCGACAGCACCAGCGGGTCCGATGCACTGCGACCGAAGAACTCGGTGAACGCGACGTAGAGGGTGCGCAGACTGTCACCCTCGTTGGCATACACCGCATCGTCCACCGCCGAGACGAACGAATCCGTCAACCGCAGTGCGTACCCCTGTGCCAACCCTTTACGGGTACCGAACTCCTTGTACAGCGTCTGCCGCGAGATGCCCGCAGCCTTGGCGACGTCCGCCATGTTGACCGTCGACCACGTGCGCTCGAGCAGGAGATCGTGCAGCCCGTCGAGAATCGTCGTCCGCATCGGACTCGACACGGCACCCTTGAAGGGTGCGTGCTTGATCGGTGCGTCCTTGATCGGTGCGTGCTTGATCGGTGCGTCCTGATAGAGGCTCGGGTCGACCGGTTGCGTTGACACGACCCCCACTCTATCGGGCGCCCCGAGAGTCATGGCCTGCTGATCTCGACCATGAAGAAGTCGGCCTTCGCAGCGCCGCAATCCGGGCAGCTCCAATCCTCGGGGATGTCCTCCCACCGAGTGCCCGGCTCGATCCCGTCCTCCGGCCAGCCCAGTTCCTCGTCGTACTCGAAACCGCACTGAATGCACTGGTAGAGCTTGAAATCCGTGGCCATCTCTCATCCTGCTTTCTGTTCGAAGTCGATCTTCTCCCGGACACCGCAATCCGGGCACGGCCAATCGTCGGCGATCTCGGACCACGGCGTTCCTGCCGGGAAACCTTCACGCGGCGCCCCGGCGGCCTCGTCGTAGACGTAGTTGCACACCGGGCACTCGTACGCCGTCATCACTTCGCGTCCTTCGGTGCATCCGTAGCTGCATCCGATCGGCTACCGGACCGGGCGCCGTGGCGTGCGAGGATCTTCGCGCGCTTGCTCGGCTCGATGTTGACCGCGGTGATGTCACCGCGGTAGTGCTCGAGAACCCTGTGGTCCATCACCTTTCGCCAGATCGGCGGGAAGTAGGCGACGGTGATCATGCTGGCGTACCCGCTGGGAAGGTTGGGTGCACCTTCCATGCTGCGCAGGGTCTGGTATCGCCTGGTGGGGTTGGCGTGGTGATCGCTGTGGCGCTGCAGGTGGTACAGGAAGATGTTGGTGACGATGTGGTCGGAGTTCCAGCTGTGGGCAGGTGCGCACCGCTCGTAGCGTCCTGACTTGGTGGTCGCCCGCAGCAATCCGTAGTGCTCGAGGTAGTTCACCGTCTCGAGCAGCGAGAACCCGTACACCGCCTGGATGAGAAGGAACGGCAGGATGCCGACACCGAACACTGCCGTCAGAACGCCGAACAGCACGACGGACATGAGCCAAGCGTTGAGTACGTCGTTGCGAATGTTCCACGTGGACTTGCCCAGTCGCTGCATGCGCGTCTGCTCGAGCTTCCAGGACGATTTCAGACTGCCCCACACGCTGCGAGGCAGGAACCGCCAGAAGCTTTCGCCGAACTTCGAGCTGGCGGGATCCTCGGGGGTCGCGACGCGAACGTGGTGCCCACGATTGTGCTCGATGTAGAAGTGGCCGTAGAACGTCTGCGCCAGAGTGACTTTGGACAGCCAGCGCTCCAAGCTGTCCTTCTTGTGACCCATCTCGTGCGCGGTGTTGATTCCGACGCCGCCCATGACGCCGATGCTGATTGCCAACCCGATCTTCGAGGCCAGCCCGAGGCCACCGTCGATGCCGAGCCAGCTCAGGTTGTCCGCCGTCCACAGGTAGCAGGCGATCACCAGACTCGCGAGTTGGAACGGAATGTAGATGTAGGTGCAGTATCGGTAGTACTTGTCGTTCTCCAACGCTTCCATGACCTCGTCCGGCGGATTCTGGCCGTCGGGCCCGAAGAACAGGTCGAGGATCGGCAACAGCCCGTACACCAGAATCGGCCCGATCCACCACCAGATCGGTGAGACGGCATTCCAGCCGAGCTGGTTGAACGCCCACACCAGACCCAGCGCCATGAAGATCGCGGTCGGCGGCACCAGGCCGAACAGCCACAGATACCGCTTCTTGTCCCGCCACTCGTCGACCGGCGTATTCGACTGTGGACTCGTCTGGGTTGCCACGACTGAACTCCTCGTCTTCAGGCGATCGAGCCCTCTCGAACGCCTAGTGGTGTCGATCACTGTGCGGATGACAATACCGCGTAAATGTAAACCTGGATAGACAAAATTGAAAATTTGTCCATCGGGTTGTGACTCCATCCATATCCGAGCGTTGTGATCGGGTGCCGGTCCCGTTCGAGCGTCGACGTCGAATTGCAGTGGTCACAGCGGCGAAACATTGCCGCCACGGGAGCTTCGTAGTGTCGCCAGGTCGGACTCCGCGAAATCCAATTGCGGAGCGCACCTTGTCAAGGGGTAGCTCATGAGTGGAAATACCGTCCGCCTGCAGGCGATCAAGGACGTCGAGGCGTACGTCCCGCCTGCGGTCAGCTTCGTCGGGGAAGAGAAGCCCGGCGAGATCTTCGGCGAGAACGTCTTCAGCAAAGTGGTCATGCAGAAGCGCCTGCCCAAGTCGGTCTACAAGTCGGTCATCGCGACGATCGAGAAAGGCATGGCCCTCGATCCCATGGTCGCCGACGCCGTGGCGTCGGCGATGAAGGATTGGGCGCTCGAGAAAGGCGCCACCCACTACGCGCACGTCTTCTACCCCCTGACGGGATTGACGGCGGAGAAGCACGACAGCTTCTTCGACCCCGTCGGTGACGGCAGTGCGCTCGCCGAGTTCGCCGGCAAGACCCTCATCCAAGGCGAGCCCGACGCGTCGAGCTTCCCCAACGGCGGTCTGCGCAACACGTTCGAAGCCCGCGGCTACACGGGTTGGGACGTCACCAGCCCGGCGTACGTGCTCGAGAACCCGAACGGCAACACGCTGTGTATCCCCACGGTGTTCGTGTCCATGACCGGCGAGGCGCTCGACCACAAGACGCCGCTGCTCCGTTCGCAGCAGGCGATGGGTGGTCACGCCGAACGCATCCTGACGCTCTTCGGACACGAGGACATCGAGAACATCGTGTCCTTCTGCGGCCCGGAGCAGGAGTACTTCCTGGTCGACCGTCACTTCTTCCTCGCACGCCCGGACCTGCTCAACGCAGGCCGTACGCTGTTCGGCTCGAAGCCCCCCAAAGGGCAGGAATTCGACGATCACTACTTCGGCGCCATCCCGGAGCGTGTCCTCGGCTTCATGATGGACACCGAACGCGAGCTGTTCAAGCTCGGTATTCCAGCGAAGACACGGCACAACGAGGTCGCGCCGGGGCAGTTCGAGATCGCGCCGATGTTCGAGCGCGGCAACATCGCAGCGGACCACCAACAGCTGTTGATGACAACGTTCAAGACGATCGCCAAGAAGCACGGCATGGAATGCCTGTTCCACGAGAAGCCGTTCGACGGCGTCAACGGATCCGGCAAACACGTCAACTTCTCGCTCGGCAACTCCGAGCTCGGGTCACTGCTGGTGCCGGGAGACAACCCGCACGACAACGCCCAGTTCCTCGTCTTCTGCGCTGCGGTCATCCGAGCGGTGCACAAGTACGGCGGCCTGCTGCGCGCCTCGGTGGCGTCGGCGACCAACGATCACCGGCTCGGCGCCAACGAAGCCCCGCCGGCCATCATCTCGATCTTCCTCGGCGACCAGCTCGCCGACGTCTTCGATCAGATCGCCAAGGGCGCGGCGACGTCGTCGAAGGGCAAGGGAACCATGATGATCGGGGCCGACACGCTGCCGGTGCTCCCGACCGATCCGGGCGACCGCAACCGGACGAGCCCGTTCGCGTTCACCGGCAACAGGTTCGAGTTCCGCGCACCGGGCTCGATGCAGACGGTGAGCGGGCCGATGGTCACGATCAACACCATCATGGCCGAGTCGCTCGACTACATGGCCACCAACCTGGAAACCGCGGTTGCGAACGGCACCGAATTCGACACGGCCGTCCAGAATCTGCTCACCGAGATCATCACCGAGCACGGTGCCGTGGTGTTCAACGGTGACGGTTACTCCGACAACTGGCAGATCGAGGCCGAGTCCCGCGGGTTGCCGAACCTGCGTACGACGCTCGACGCCCTACCGGAACTCATCACCGCTTCCGCGATGGAGCTGTTCGAGAAGTACAACGTCTTCAACCACCGAGAGATGCACTCGCGGTACGAGATCGGCTTGGAGCAGTACGCACTGACGGTGTTCGTCGAAGCGCGCCTCACCGTCGAGATGGGCCGGACATCGGTGCTGCCCGCAGCCGTGCGGTACCAGACCGAGCTGGCACAGAACGTCGCAGCGCTGAAGGCTGCAGGCGTCGAAGCCGACACCGCCGAACTGCAGTCGGTGTCCGAGCCGCTGTCCGCGTTGCGTTCGGCTCTGGCGACTCTCGAGGCTGCACTGGACAGCGACCCCGGCGGCGACGCTCTCGCCGAGGCGACCCACGCGAAGGACGCTCTGCTTCCTGCCATGGCCGCAGTCCGGACAGCAGCGGACACTCTCGAGGGCATGGTGGCGGACGATCTCTGGCCGCTTCCGACCTACCAGGAAATGCTGTACATCCTCTGACTCACGTGAGCCCAATGTGAGTGGAAATGACAGTGCCATCGGGTCGCTCCGCAGGCTCCGCTCCTGTCCAGGGCCTGCATTTCCACTCACACAGGGGTCAGAAGTCGACCTTCGCCCGAGCGCGAATCTTGCTCACGATCGTGAAGACGATGGCCAGAGCCATCAGGGAGTACAGCACCACGGTGATGGCGCTGCCGACGAGAATGGTCGGATCGCCTTCGCTGACGGCGAGCGCGCGCCGTAGCGAATCCTCGGCGAGGGGTCCGAGGATCACCGCGATGAGGACCGGGGCCAGCGGAATACCGTAGCGGCGCATCATGAATCCGAGGATTCCGAGGCCGAGCATGAACATCAGATCGACGATGGACGCACTGGATGCGTAGACACCGAGGGCCGCGAACACCGAGATGCCTGCGTACAGGTAGTTCTTGGGGATCTTCAGCAGCTGCGCCCACAGCGGGGCGAACGGCAGGTTGAGGATCAGCAGCACGATCATCGCGAGGAACAAGCTGGCGATGAGGGCCCAGACGATGTCGCCGCTGCGTTCGAACAGCAACGGCCCCGGCTGCATTCCGTACTGCTGGAACGCCGCGAGAAGGATCGCCGCAGTGGCGGACGTCGGCAGCCCCAGAGCGAGCAGTGCGCCCATCGCGGTACCGGCCGTGGAGTTGCCCGCAGCTTCCGGCCCGGCGACGCCGCGGATAGCGCCCTTGCCGAACATCGGGTTCTTGCGCCGACGGTCGAGCCTGCGCTCGGTGCCGTACGCGAGGAAGCTCGGGACCTCGGCGCCGCCGGCGGGGATGACGCCGAACGGAACTCCGAATGCGGTGCCGCGCAGCCAGGCCGGCAGCGCCTCCCGGAACTCGGACTTGCTCAGCCACGGCCGACCGCCCGAGTTGATCAACGAATTGTCCTCGGGGCGGCCGATTCTCGATGCGATGTGAATGACCTCGCCGAGCGCGAGCATCGCGACGGTGATGACGACGATGTGGATGCCGTCGAACATCGCGGGTACGTCGAAGGTGAAGCGCGACGCCCCGGACGGCCCGTCGATGCCGATGACCGCCAAGGTCAGGCCGATCAACAGAGCCGTCAGACCCTTCAAGGCGGAATCCGATACCACCGCGGACGTCGCGATGAACGCGAACACCGCGAGAGCGAAGTATTCGGCGGGCCCGAAGTTGGTCGCCAGCGAGGCGAGGGTCGGGGCGAAGAACACGACGAGTGTCGTCGCGATCATGCCGCCGATGAACGACGCGATGGCCGAGGTCGCCAAAGCCTGGGGCGCACGACCGTTCTTGGCCATGCGATGGCCTTCGAAGGTGCCGGCGATGGCGGTGCTGTTGCCGGGGGTGTTCATGAGGATGCCGGAGATCGAATCGCCGAACAGTCCGCCGAAGTACACACCCGCGAACATGATGAGGGCAGCGGTGGGATCGAGGGTGAACGTCACCGGGAGCAGCAGGGCCACAGCCATGGCCGAACCGAGGCCGGGGAGGACACCGACAGCGGTGCCCAGGAGCGCGCCGACGAACACCCACACGAGGTTCATCGGCGTCAGCGCCGTGCCGAAGCCCTCGAAGAGATTGTTCAGTGAATCCATGAGAACGTCAGCTCCATCAGAAGATCTGGGCGAGAACGCCGCCGGGCAAGGTCAAGCCGAGGCCGGCGGAGAACGCCAACTGCACCGCCGAGGAGACCAGTAGCGCCACGGCCGCGTCGAACACGTAGCGACGTCCGCCGAGGCCGATCGACACACCCCAGAACAGCAGTGCACCGGCGAGGACCCAGCCGAGCGGGTTGAGCAACACGATGAACAGCGCGACCGATCCGACGGTGATCGCCAGGGTGCGCCAATTGCTGACCGTGCCGGTCAACGCGCGTCCGTCGTCGTCGACGCCCCGATCGATCTCGTCGGGCCTGACCAACAACTGAATGGTGACCAGTACGGCTACGACGAAGCAGCCTCCCGCCACGATGGAGGGGAACACCTGCGGCCCGGGGGACGTCGCGGTCGCCGGAACATCCATGGTGATCGTTCCGTAGACGAGGAAGATGCCGAGCGCGACGAGCAGCGCCGGAACGATCAGTCCGCTACGGCCGACCCAGAACGAGCGCGAGGTCTCGGATTTCGTAGTCGTGTCGGTCATACGAGTCCCAGCTCTCGGAGAATGTCGGTGATGCGGGCCTGTTCCACATCGAGGAACTCGGCGAATTCGTCCCCCGTCGAGAACGATTCCTTCCACCGATTACGTTCGACGGCCCCCTGCCACTGCTCCGTCTCGTGCATTTCGGTGGCGATCGCGATCAACGTGTCACGGTCCTCGTCCGAGATACCGGGTGGCGCGACGATGCCGCGCCAGTTCACCAGGTCGACGTTGTATCCGAGCTCGGTGAAGGTGTCGACGTCGATGCCGTCGACGGGTTCGGGTGCGGCGACCGCGAGTGCACGGACGTTGCCTGCCTCGATCTGGTCGCGGAAGTCGTTGTATCCGCTGACGGCGACCCCGACCGTGTTGGACAGCAGCGAGGTGAGGACTTCGCCGCCTCCGGAGTACGCGATGTAGTTGATCGCGGCGGGATCGATGTCGGCTTCCTGCGCGAGCTGGCCTGCCACGATGTGGTCGATGCCGCCGAGCGATCCGCCGCCGATGGGGAGGCCGCCGGGGTTGGCACGCCACGCCGCGATCATGTCCTCGAGATTCTGGTACGGCGATTCCTTCGGCACGACGAAGACCTCGAAGTCCTCGGCGAGCTTCGCGATGGGAACGGTGTCGGCCAGTGTCGTCTCGGAATTGTTGATCGCGATGCCGCCGAGCATGACGGTGCCGGTGATCATCACCGTCGTCGCCTGACCGGACAGATTGTCGAGCTGGCTGAGGCCGATCGTTCCGCCCGCACCCGGCACGTTGACCACCTGCGCGTTGTTGACGATGCCGTCGCTGCGCAGGGCTTGCTGCGCTTCGCGGGCGACGAGATCCCAGCCGCCACCCGCCGCGGCAGGCGCGATCATCGTGAGCTTGGACCTGGCGTCGGAGCCGCTTTCGCTGCGGCTCGCATCGATACCTGCGACGCTCACGGCAGCCACGACGGCGACGGCAAGAATCGACTTGGACAATGTGGGCGAGACCGCCATCAAAAACCTTTCGTGTGATGTGTCACAGCGACACAGTAGATACGCTTTGTCCGAATAGTCCAATCATTCGACGTGACCACAATGAGCACAATTCAGAGGAAGTGAAATGCCCATGTCTGTAGCGGTAGTGGCGAGCGATTCGCCCGAGGGTCGGGAGGCCCTCGTCCGGGCTGTGTCGGAAGCGAACCTCCGGGGCTTGGAGCTCGTCGCCCTGGCTGTCGTGGACACCAACTCCGTGTCCGAGGAGGACAGGGAAGCAACGACTCTCGCGACGGAGCAGATTCTCACCAGCCGCGGTGTCGCTGACGCGACCTTCTCGGTGCGCGTCGAACCGGACGGGGGAGATCCCGCCGGAGCGATCGTCGACCTGGTCGCCGACACCGGTGCCGAACTTCTCGTCATCGGGTCGAAGCGGCGCTCTGCCGTCGGGAAATTCTTGATGGGAAGCACCGTGCAGCGTGTGCTTCTGGACAGTCCGGTCCCGGTTCTCGTGGTGAAAGCACCCGAAGTCGAGCGAGCCCGCTAGAATCGGACATCACGGTCCGAAGCAACACCCGAAACCACGGTGTTGCAGCACCCGAAACCACGGTGTCGAACAAACCAGGGTCGTGCACTGCCCAACCCATCAAACAGAGGATTCATGGACAGCGATAAACCCGGGCCGGACACGGCCCCCCGCACTATTTCCACGACGTGCGAGGCGGTGTCCGGCGAATGAGCGTGATTCTCACTCTCTTGCTCGGCTTCCTCGTCGTATTCCTGATCACGGTCGGTACCGGCTACTTCGTGGCCCAGGAATTCGCGTACATGACGGTGGATCGCTCACGGCTGAAGGCTCGCGCCGAAGCCGGTGACGCGGGTGCCCGTCGAACTCTTCAGGTAACCAAACGCACGTCCTTCATGCTGTCCGGTGCCCAACTGGGAATCACCGTGACCGGACTGCTCGTCGGTTACGTCGCCGAACCCCTCATCGGTCAGTCGCTCGGCACCATCCTCGGCGGTGTCGGAATCCCGGCCGCCGTGGGAGTCGGCATCGGCGCAGTGCTCGCGCTGCTGTTCTCGACGTTCATTCAGATGCTGTTCGGCGAGCTGTTCCCCAAGAACTTCGCGATCGCTCGTCCCGAGCCGGTGGCCCGGTGGCTGTCGCTGTCGACCACCATCTATCTCAAGCTCTTCGGTTGGCTCATCACCATTTTCGATCACGCGTCGAACCTGTTGCTGAAGGCACTGAAGATCGAACCGGTACACGACGTCGAACATTCGGCCACCCCTCGGGACCTCGAGCACATCGTCGCCGAGTCCAAGGACTCCGGAGATCTGCCCGACGAGCTGTCGGATCTGCTCGATCGCATCCTCGACTTCCCGACCCGCACGGTGGAACACGCGATGATTCCTCGTTCGCGGGCGGCGACCGTCCGCGCAACGGACACTCTCGCCGAGGTCAAAACGCTGATGGGGCAGGAGCACTCCCGGTACCCCGTCCTCGACGACGACGACGGAATCGTCGGCGTCGTGCACCTGCAGGACATCCTGGCGGTGACCGATCGACCGGACGCTCAGGTGTCCGAGTTCGTCCGCCCCGCGTTGATCCTGCCCGAGGTTCAAGCCCTGCCCGACGCCGTCGTCGAGCTGCGCTCGTCGAAGAACCAACTCGCCTGCGTCATCGACGAATACGGCGGGCTGACGGGCGTCGTCACGATCGAGGATCTCGCCGAGGAACTCGTCGGCGAGATCACCGACGAGCACGACGAGGACGAAGTCGATCAGACCCCGATCGCGGGTGAGGACGGCTCCTGGACCATGGCGGGTGAGGTACACGTCGACGAGGTCGAGCGGTCGATCGACCACGACCTTCCGGACGGTGATTACGAGACCATCGCCGGTTTCGTCATCGCGCATCACGGTTCGCTGCCGACCGTCGGCACACGCATCGAGGTGGATCTGCCGGCCGAGTCGGAAGACCTCATCGCCGACGACGACGAACTCCCCGAGCGTTTCGTGTCCGTCGAGGTGCTCGAAATCGACAACTACGTCCCATCGTCCGTGC
This sequence comes from Rhodococcus sp. 14-2470-1a, assembly GCF_002259425.1. Lineage (NCBI taxonomy): Bacteria > Bacillati > Actinomycetota > Actinomycetes > Mycobacteriales > Nocardiaceae > Rhodococcus > Rhodococcus sp. 14-2470-1a. Next base: position 26,590 of record NZ_NPFZ01000008.1, on the reverse strand, counting down.
GCCTCGAACTGGGGCAGCGGGACAAGGTCGAGGCCGATTCGGCCGAGGCGGAAATGGATGATCACCGATGAGTAATCCCTGGGTAGTTCTCGTGGTCACCATCGGGCTCATCGCAGCCAGTGCGTTCTTCGTCGCGGTGGAGTTCGCGTTGCTGGCGGCCAAGCGTCACCGGCTCGAGGACGCAGCTCCGAACAGTAGGTCGGCGAGGGCCGCACTCCGTAGTTCGAGCGAGCTGACGGTTCTGCTGGCAGGCTCGCAGCTCGGAATCACGCTGTGCACGTTGGCGCTCGGTGCAACGACCAAGCCCGCGGTGCACTACGCACTGACTCCGATGTTCGAGTCCTGGGGCATCCCGTACTGGGTCGCCGACGTCGCGGGCTTCGTTCTCGCGTTGATCATCGTCACCTTCCTGCACCTCGTCGTCGGTGAGATGGCACCCAAGTCCTGGGCCATCGCTCACCCCGAGAAGTCGGCGACGATGCTGGCGCTGCCGATGCGCGGTTTCATGTTCCTGACCCGGCCCGTCATCGTCGCGATGAACGAAATGGCCAACTGGTTGCTCCGCAAGGTCGGCGTCGAGCCGGCGGCGCAGGTGGCGTCCGGCCAGAACCCGGACGACCTGAGGCAACTGGTGGAGCATTCGGTGAACGTCGGTGCGCTCGACGCCAGTTACTCGGTCCAGATCGCGGGTGCGCTCGAGTTGCAGAACCTGCAGGTCGGCGATCTCGTTCGCGCGCAGGGTGTCCCGATCTCGGTCCCGACGGACGCGACGGTCGAGGACGTGCGTGCGGTGGCCCTGGAATCCGGTCATCTGCGCATCCTGGTACGTGACGGTGACACGATCAGCGGTGTCGTGCACGTGCGTGACACCCTCGCCGGGGACGTGACGCTCGCCGAGGTCACTCGGCCGGTCTTCACGTTGGAGGCGTCGACGCCGGTCTATGTCGCTCTCGCGTCGATGCGTGAGACGAGCAGTCATCTCGCACTCGTCGTGAACAGCTCCGCGGACGGAGCCGATACGACGGTGGGCGTCGTGACGCTGTCGGACGTTCTCTCCCGTCTGCTGCCGACACCCGTACCGGCAGGCTAGCCGCAGGAAACACGAGGGCCGCACCGAGAATCACAGCCCGTCGGGTCGTTCCCGCAGGCTCCACTCCTGTGCGGCCCTCGTCGTGTGTGGTGCCACCGCAGTGATCAGGCTGGGGTGATCAGGCTGGGGCGATCAGGCGGGGTTGATCACCAGGAGGGTGGCCCAGTAGGTGGCGATATCGTGTCCGAGCTGGGGGAGCAGGGCGTCGTACAGCAGGTAGGACATGAGGGGCGAACTCCTTGTTCGTCGCTGCGCCGCACGCGGCGCACGGTGGCGGGCATCGACGTTCATGTTTCCCCACGCCGGGCCCGTGGTCAACGTGCGACGTGGAGCCCGCGGAACGTCCCCGAGATCCGGTCAGGGTTGTCGGACGAGTGGCTCGGGACTTCTGGCCAGTTTCCACAGGATCGGGGCGGCGAGGTGCAGGACATCGCGTTCCAGTTGGGTCAGTTCCTCGCTCATAGCGTCGGCGAGCCAACTGTCGCGCTGTTCGCGGTCCGCTGCGACGAGTTCGGTGCCGGAGTCGGTGATGCGAATCAGCAGGCGCCGACGGTCGCCGGGATCGGGGCTTCGGGTGATGAACCCTTCGGCCTCGAGTGCATTCAGGTTGCTGGTGAGGGATTGGATCCGCACGCCTTGCATCGCGGCGAGGTCGACGGGTGCGCTGGACCCTCCGCTGCGTTCCACGTCGCCGAGCACCTGCATCTGGCTCGGCGTGAGGTAGTGCCGGGGGCGTTGGCGTCGGAGCCTGCGTGTCAGGGCGAGCATCGCCTCGCGCAGCTCGGTCGCGTGCGGCGGACTCACCTCCGCGCCGGCAGGTTTGATGGCGGTGTTGTCGATGCTCATGCGTTCCGACCCCGTTCTTGGTAAGGGTGTACGTACCTTTAACAGCCTTCGAATCGATTATGTGCGTCCCAATGATAAGAGTAGGCTTAGCGTGTGCGAAAACTTGGGTACACGCTGCAGCGGGCTGTGAGGCTGTGGGTGGGCCTCGTACTCGCCACCGGGGTGGTGTGGGCGGTTCTGGCCGTGGCCAAGCTGTCGGCAGCACCGTTGTTCGCCTCGCTCGTCGTCGCGGCCGTGTTCGCGGTGAGGGGGTACGGGCCCAGTAAAGTGCCGAGGCCTGCGGGTATGGCAGCGCAGGGCATTCTGGCGGTCAGCATCGGATTCATGATCGACACGGAGACGCTGTCCGCGCTCGGGGCGAACTGGCTTCCGGCGCTTGCCGTATGTCTTGCCACGTTGATCGTCAGTGTCGGCGCCGGAGTGCTACTCGGCGCCCACCGCGACGTCGACGTGCTGACCGGCGCACTGTCGATGATCGCCGGGGGTGCTCAGGGCCTCGTCGCGATCGCCCGAGAACTCGGTGGTGACGAGCGGATCGTCGCCGTCGTGCAGTACGTCCGCGTCGGTCTGATCATCGTCACCATGCCGTTGGTTGCGACGCTCGTGTTCGGTGCCGGCTCGTCGGGCGGCGCGCTGGGTTCGGGTGACGGTAGCCCGCTCTACGTGGACCTTCTGGTGGTGCTCGGGTGCATCGTCGTCGGAATCGGGGGTGCCCGCCTGATCAGGTTGCCCGCGCCTGCCACGCTCGGGCCGCTGGTGGCGTCGGGCGCGCTGGAGTTGTCGGGGTGGATCGACTCGGTGTCCGCGCCGATGGTCCTGCTGCCGATCGCGTTCGTGCTGATCGGTTGGCAGGCGGGCCTCGCTTTCACCGGTGAGAGTGTGCGGGCGGTCGGCCGGGTGTTGCCGTGGGCGATCCTGCTCATCGTGATCCTCGGCGTCGTCTGCGCGCTGCTGGGCCTCCTGCTGTCCCACCTGACCGGGATCAGTCTGCTCGAGGGATACCTCGCGACGACGCCGGGTGGTCTGTCGGCGGTACTGGCCGTGTCCGCTGCCAGTGGCGCCAACGTCACGTTCGTGGCGGCGGTGCAGGTGATTCGGTTGGTCATAATGCTGTTCGCCGCGCCGTTCGGGGCCAAGGCGTACCTGGCGGTCAGGGCGCGGTCCGAGCGCAAGAAGCAGCGAGACGACGCCCTCGTGGGCTGACCGTCACTTCTGTCGATTGGGTGATGAAAGAGGAAGTCGCTTATCATCAGCCGATGACATCGACCGGTGACATACGCGATGCCCCAGTCGGTACGCGCAGCCGACTGCTCGTACCTGTCCTGATCGCGATCTGCACCATCGTGGCTGTCGTCAGCAGTGTCGGTGCACCGCTCATCCCGACGGTGGCCGAGACGTACGGCGTGTCCTTCACCGGAGCCCAGTGGTCGTTGACCATCACCATGCTCACCGGCGCCGTGACGGTTCCCGTACTCGGACGGCTCGGCGACGGGCCCAGGCGTCGGGAAGTGCTGATCGGTGCCCTGGCCGTGGTCCTGCTGGGATGCATCTTCGCGGCCGTCCCCGGTAACTTCGCCCTACTGATCGTCGGGCGTGGTCTACAGGGAATCGGGCTCGGCCTGATGCCTCTGGCCATGGCCATCGCCCGCGACCACCTGGACCCGCCGCGGGCCCGCTCGTGTGTCGCGGCACTGTCGGTGACCGCCGTCGCCGGTATCGGCCTCGGATATCCGTTGACCGGCGTCATCGCCCATGTCTGGGGATTTCACGCGTGCTTCGTCGTGGCCGCACTGGCGTCGGCGCTGGTTCTCGTGTCGGCCGTCGTCGTCGTACCGAGCAGCGGGCACCTGACGCGGCACCGGCTCGACGTGACGGGCGCCCTCGTGCTGGGCGCAGGCCTGACGTTCCTGCTCCTCGCGATCAGCCTCGGTGGGCAGTGGGGTTGGGGCTCACCGCTGCTCGTCGGTTCGTTCGCAGCCGCCGCCGGCACCCTCGCCCTGTGGGCTCGCCACGAACTGCGCACGCCGCACCCCATCGTCCAGCTTCGACTGCTGCGGAACCGGTCCGTACTCACCGCCGACGTCACCGGGCTGCTGGCAGGCATCGGCATGTTCGTGCTGTCCTCGACGGTCATCCGGCTGGTGCAGACCCCCACCGACACCGGGTACGGCCTCGGTCGATCGGCCATGGTCGCCGGACTCGTCCTGGTGCCGTTCTCGCTGGCCAGTGTCGCCGCCAACCGTCTGCTGCCCGCAGCGAGCAGGGTCCTGCCGAAGAACCTGATCATGCCCATCGGAGCACTGGCATTCGTCGCCGCGCTCGTCGTCTTCCTCGTCGGTCGATCGGAACTGTGGGTCGTGTTCGCGGTGATGGGCATCGCCGGTCTGGGTGTCGGTTTCACGTTCGCCGCCATGCCTGCGCTCATCGTCAGTGCCGTTCCACAGCACGAGACCGGCAGCGCCCTCGGCGTCAACCAGGTCACGCGCACGGTGGGCGGTGCCATCGGAAGTGCGGTCAGTGCAACGGTTCTGGCGGCGTACACGGTGCCGGACACCCTGTACCCGACGGCCGACGGATACGAGGCCATCATCGTCGTCGGAGCCGTCCTGTGGCTCGTCACGGCACTGTTGGCAACGGTGCTGCCCTACGCCCGTCGGCGAGCGTCTCGAACACCGAAGGCGAACGGCAGCCCACGCGGTGATCTCGAGGTACGTCATGGGATCTGAGGGGCGAAGCAGGAATTCGGCGCGTACCAGGGCGGATTTGCTGGCTGCCGCGGCCGAGCTCTTCGGGCAGAGGGGATTTCAGAAAACGACCCTGCGTGACATCGGCGATCGTGCAGGCGTCGACCCGGCGCTCGTTGCACGATACTTCGGCAACAAGGCGGCGCTGTACCTCGCGACCCTCCCCACCGACGACACAGGCCCGGACCTCGCCGACATCGCCGATCCGTCGCGCATCGAGGACACGATCAGGAGGGTCGCTCGCCTCGGACCCGGACCGGTTCTGCATGCCGTCGTAGGCAAGCACGACGACCCGGACGTGCAGGCGACCGCAGCCGAGCGGGTGGACAAACGACTGACGGTAGGGCTCGAGAACCGGCTGCGTGCAGCCGGTGCCGGTAATCCGCGGCTACGTGCACAGGTGGCGGTCGCGGCGCTCTCCGGCATCGCGCTCGGCCGGGCCGCCGGCACGCTCGACGAACTGGCGACCGCGGATCAGGACGACGTCGTCGCCCTGACCGCACGGATACTCGGATCCCTGCTCGAGCCGTGAATCACGTCCAGAGATGCTTCAGGACTCCAGTACGTCGAGCATCTTGTTCGCTTTCATGATGCTGCCGAACAGGTAGGCGTTGGACGGCAGGTACTCGATTCGTCCCTGAAGGAGGCCGAACAGCGGGTTGGACTTGACGGTGTCGAGGAACTGGCCGGGCTCGGCCGCAGCACCGTCGGTGACGACGAAGATGCGGTCGGCGTCGAGCAGATTCGTCTGCTCGAGGCTGACCTCGAAGAACGAATCCTCCGCTGTGCCGACGTCCTGGTACTCGGGCGAGCGGAAGCCGACTGCCTTCGGTGTGGTCCAGATGAACGAGCCCTCGTATCCCATGTAGTTCAACTTGTCCGAACGCACGCGGACGAAGCTGGCCGTGCCCGGGTCGGGACCGAGTTCCTGCCGCACCGCGTCGACGCGGGCCTCGTAGTCCGACAGCAGCGTGGCGGCCTCGTCCTGTTTGCCGAGGTGATCTCCGAGCAGCCGGAGGGTTTCCTGCCACTCGTTCGCGACATCCCCGACGGCGACGGTCGGGGCGATGCCGGAGACGTTGTCGTAGAACTCCCGCTGGGATTCGTCCTCACTGGTGACGATGATCAGGTCGGGGTTCGCGCCGATGACCTTCTCCACGTCTACGTTGGCCTCGGAATCGCCCACCGACGCGGCGTTCTCGGGAAGCTTCTCGGCGATGAAGTCCGGCCAGGTGCCGGTCGTCTTCGGAACGACCGTCGCGACGGGTTCGACGCCGAGAGCGAGGACCGACTCGAGCACGTTCCCGGCGTCGAGCACCACGACACGCTGCGGGTCCACCGGAATGTCCGTGGTGCCGTACAGGTGGGTCACGGTTCGAGTGTCGGCGGACGAGGTCTCGTCTTCTTGTGGAGAGCTGCACCCGGCCAGGACTGCCACGCACACGAGGGATGCCGCGAACGTACTTTTGTAGACAACATTAGGCATGGCTTAGAAACTAGAGAGTGACTCCACTCGGACACAACTCGGCGCGGCTGACGTGACACGTCTCACTTCAAGCTTCAACCGACTTCAAACGGCGACGAGACCCCGGTGAACGGTATCGGACGCCCAGCGAGATCGCGCGAGCTCCCGTAGAGCACCACCCGATACGAGCCCGCAGGCTGATCTGCCGGTATGTCCCACTCGACGGTCGTCGTGGTGATCGGCCCGGCGGCGTCGAAGAAGATCTTCGTGTACCAATCGCCGTCGTCGTATTCGCGAGTCCACGTACCCGCTCGGTCTCGCTCGATCGCGAGATAGGTGTCGTCGCGGCGTAGATCGGAGTTCGGGTTGGAACCGGAAAAACGAACCGACACCCGCTGCCCGACGCCGTATGCCGCGGCCGGTTGGGTCAGGACGTCGCCGAACGTGGTTCCGGGTGCGGCCACGTCGACGAAGGACAGTCCGCCGGGGGAGTTGGGAATCGATCCGGTGAGGTCTCGCTGGGGTTCTCCGCTCGGTACGGGTGTTCCGTCGCGGAGAGCGACGGCGAGTTCGGTCGCGATCTGCACGGTGGCGGGCAGTTGCCAGCGCCCGAATGCGGTGGCGCCGCCCTCGTAGTCCTGCTGGTCGTACTCTTCCGGAGTGGTGACGTAGTGGCCGTAGCCGTTGGTGTAGCCCTGGACGACGACGAGTTCGCGGTCGACTCCCAAGGTGTCCGCCAGCGCGGTCCGCAGGCGCGACCCGGCCATCACCGTCGGCTCGAACGGGCAGGAGAAGAGGTGGAATGCGCCCAGTCGTGCCAGATGAAACGGCAGGACCTGCTGTACGACACCAGGGATCAACCCGACGGGGAGTATCACGTCCTTGGGTGCGTGTGCGTCGCGCAACCACTGAGGCACGACAACCGAACCGATCGCTGCCAGAGCAGGATTGCCGCCGCGCTCGCCCTCCTGCAGTCCGAGCTCCGGCAGGCCGCCACCGTCCTCCTGGCTGGACGCGGCGAAGGCGGCACCGAGGGCCGCGGGGCTGGTGGTGTGGGTGCGGCCGTCGCCGGTGAACTCCGGTCGTACCGTGACGGACGCGAAGTCGACGTACATCCCGCGCATCTCGATGCCGGACTGCAGTGCGGTGCCCGGTGCGCCGATCTGCGCACACGCCGAATCGAATTGGCGTTCGCCGATGATGCGGGTGTTCTCGAACTCGTCGGCCGTCGGACCGGACCCGGGCTGCTTGTCGAGGTTCGGTGTCACATCGCCCGGTGTGCTCTGGCAGAACGCCGCGACGAACGACGGATCGCGGTAGTCGACGCCCGCGACCTCACGCTCCCAGTGCCACGCCGCGTAACCTTTGTTGTCGGTGCTCACCAGCAGATTGGACGCCTTCATCGACGTACCGTGTGTGGCAAACCAATTGACGACACCCGCGAGCTCACCGCGTCTGGACACCTGCAGCGTCACCGAGCGTGGATCGATCCGCCCCGGCAGTTCGGCGGCGTCGGGGTTCCTGTCGAACGCCTGCGGCGAACGGTTCACTCCGGCATCGGTCAGGGAGGATGCGGTGACGACGACATCCGAGGGCTGAATGTCCTCGTGTGCCCGCGTGATCGCGTCGACGATGCCGGAGACGTTGGCCTCGAACGTGATCGGCCGGAAGCCGAGGGTCGTGATGTCCACGAGGAGGTGTCCGTCGGTACCGCCGGGGGCAGCGTGGGTGTGCGTGGCCGACAGCAGGACGTTCCCGCGATGGTAGAGGTGCCCGTACCGAGCGTCGAGCCGAGTGAGCACCGCTTCGAGGATGCTCTCGAACATCAACCCGACCTCGCACGTCACGTGCACCAGGCGAGTGTCCGACGCCGGATCGACGAAGACGAATGCCCGCGCGCGCTGCCGTAGATGAAGGCCTGCGCTCGATTGTTCCAGTACCGCATAGCCGTTCATACCTGCGCCGAAGGGCTCACCCGTCATGTCGCCGATTCCGCGACCGACATGCAGTCCGGCGGGCGACGCCCATGCGGATGTCGATTCGCGCGTTGCAGTCGCCAGAGTTGCCACGCCGGCTGCAGCAAGGAATGTTCTTCTTGACGGATGCGAGGTCACCGGTGACACGCTATAGCCGCTGCTTCTTTCAGGCGCGCAAATCGCTCAGCAAGCGTCGTGCTGCGCGCGAGCGTCGAGAACGGCGGGGAGATTGGATTCGACCAACTCGATCAGGCCGACCAGTCGATCCGCGACGGAGCGGCCGAGTGGGGTGAGGCTGTATTCGACCTTCGGCGGGATCGATTCCAGGACAGTACGCAGGACGAATCCGTCGCGTTCGAGGGTCTGCAGCGTCTGGGACAGCATGCGCTCGCTGACTCCGTCGACCCGTCGCCGAAGGGCGTTGAACCTGTAGTCGCCTTCGGACAGAGCGGCGAGCGCGAGGATGCCCCAGCGGCTGGTGACGTTCTGCAGTGCTTCACGTGAGTGGCAGCCCCGCGCGAAGACATCGGCCTCGAGGGTCGGGTCCTGTTCGCTCATGTAGTCCAGGGTAGCGCATGCAGATGGATTAGCGCTGCATCAAAAGGTTGCACTGTCGAAAAAGTAAGTGCATAGTGGTCGACGAACACCGACAACCGGAGGAACAAATCATGACCACAGCAGTTACCGGCGCAACCGGACACCTCGGCGCACTCGTCGTCGACGGCCTGATCGAACGTGGCACGGCCGCGGGCGACATCGTCGCCGTCGTCCGCGATGCAGCCAAGGCGCAGTCGCTCGCAGACCGGGGAGTCCAGGTGCGCGTCGCCGATTACGCCGACACCGACGCGCTGAAGGCAGCGCTCGCGGGCGTCGACAAGCTTCTGCTGGTTTCGGGGTCGGACGTCGGCCGGCGCATCGCGCAGCACGAGAACGTCATCGGCGCAGCCGAGGCTGCAGGCGTTTCGCTCATCGCGTACACCTCGTTGCTGAAGGCGGACACGTCCGGACTGAGCCTCGCACCCGAACACCTCGCGACCGAGAACCGCCTGGCCGAGTCCTCGATCCCCACCGTCGTGCTGCGCAACGGCTGGTACTGGGAGAACTACCTCGGCGCACTGCAGCAGGCAGCCGACAGCGGTGTACTGCTGGGCGCAGCGGGCGAGGGCAAGCTCGCGGCCGCGTCGCGCGCGGACTTCGCAGCCGCTGCGGTGGAGGTGCTCCTCGCCGCGGATCAGGGCGGCAAGGTCTACGAACTGGGCGGAGACGAGCGGCTCACCTACGCCGAGCTCGCCGCCGTGTTCACGCAGGTGTCCGGCAAGCCGGTCGAGTACAAGAACGTGTCGGAGGACGAGTACAAGGGCGTCCTCGAAGGAGCGGGCCTGCCCGGCTTCGTCGCCGAGATGCTGTCGAGTGCCGACGCGGGAATCGCGCGCGGCGAGCTCGACACGGACTCGGGCGACCTCCAGAAGCTGATCGGCCGTGCGTCGACTCCCGTCGCGTCCGTTCTCGGCTGACGGTAGGACGGAAGGGAAGCCGGGCGGACCGTCAGACCAGGTGGTGGCGGTCCGCCCGTTCCACCGTCAGGGCTGCAACGCAGATCCCGATGACCACCCCGACGAGCGTGTCCCCGATCCGGCTCACGGACACCGAGGGGCTCAGGTGCCCGGCCAGACCGGTCATGAGCAACGCCATCGGAGTGATCGCCAGCGAGGTCAGCGCGTAATTCTTCATCACCAGAAGTTCGGCGGCGACCTGCATCACGACGATCACCACGACGGTCTCCCAGTACCCGAGTGACGACGCGATGAGCACCGCGGCGATCACGGCACCGCCGACGTTCCCCAGCAACCGCTGGATCCCACGCTGAACCGTGGTGTGGTAATCGATACCGTGCATGGCGGCCATCGCACCCATGGTGGCCCACAGTGGGTGCTCGAACCCGAGCGCAGTCGCGCACAGGGCAGCCAGCGCGGCGGCGACGGTGATGCGCGCGGCGCTCCGCACGATCGGTGTCGACGCCGCCTGGGTCACGCCCTCGGCGAAGAAATTCCGTGGTGTCGGGTGCGTCGGTGATTCGGCCGAGAACTCGCCTGCCGTCGGAACGCGGTAGCGGCGCATTCTGCGCAGGTGCCGTTCGTGGGCCAGAACCTCGGCGGCGTGCGACGGATCCTCACCGCGGCTCCACGCGTCGAGCACCGCGTCGGCATCGTCGAGAAGTGTGGTCAGACCGCGCCGATGCTCACGGTCTCCGGGATCGAGCGCGACGACGGTCCGGGCGCGGGCGATCGCGGCTCGCGCGCCGGGCGCATCCCGACGGTCGAGTGCGGCGAGGGCTCGGGCGACGGCGAGCTGCGAGGGCCCCGTCGGATGCAGGATCGCCGGGGCCATCGACAGCGTCCACCCGACGACAGCGCCGATGGCGACGGACACGAAGACAGTCCCGAGGTCACCGACCGCGTGCGAGAAGCCGACGGCGGCGGTCGCGGCGAAGATGAGAACGACCGCACCGGGACCGGTGATCGCGAACGCCGTGAGCAGCAATGCCGCCACACCGGCTGCGACGGAGATGGCCAGCACCTGGATGATCGCCGATGTCGTTGCTGCCCCGAGTGCGGCGCCCAGCGTGGCGTACACGACGATGAGCGCCCCGACGAGCGCGATCTTTCCGGCCCGGCGTGGATACGGCTCGTACCGGCCGAAGGCCGAGCACAGCGCTCCGAGCGCAGCGAATCCCGCGAGGTCGTGGCGTCCGAGGATGCCGCCTCCCAGCAGGACGATCGCCACGGCGAGCCCGACGCGCACGGCGGGCGCGACGGTCGCGTCGGCCTTCCCGACGGTCAGTGCCTGGCGCCAGGTGCTGACCGCCACGGCATGGGCGAGGGCGGAACGAGTGTGGTCGATTCGGTCGAGAAGCACGGAGTCGAGCCTACAGATATTTCACTAGTAAAATAAACCGCGTGTCGGTGTGATCCTCGCCGTAGGGTGAAGTCATGATTCCGGCGCAGCGATCAGGTGGGGACTTCGTCGACGAGGTCAGGCGAGAGTGGACGGCCACTTTCCCCGACGTCGACACCTCCGCGATCGAGGTGCTCGCTCGTGTGGGTCGGATCGCCTCGCGGGCCAGCCACCTGCTCGACGCCACACTTGCTCCCGTCGGGGTCTCGCGTGCCGAATTCGACGTGATGAGCGCGTTGCGACGGGCTGGACGGCCGCTCCGCGCCAGCGAGGTCACATCGGTCACGCTTCTCAGCGGGGCGTCGACGACGAAGATCTCCGAGCGATTGGTCAAGGAGGGCCTGGTCGAACGCCGACGATTCGAGCGAGATGCCCGAGTGGTTCTTCTCGAATTGACCGACCGGGGAACCGATCTGGTGGACCGGGTGTTTCCCGTCCGGCTGCAGCGAGACGAGGAACTCCTCGACGGGCTCGACGAGGACGAACTGCGCACTCTCGCAGCGCTACTGCGCAAGGTCGCTCTGAATGCCGACAAGCCTGTGTGAGTGGAAATGTAGCGTCTTCTGGTCGCTCCGCAGGCTCTGCTATTGGCCCATGGCCTACATTTCCACTCACATAGGGATCAGACCGTGGAGAGGGGGCGGATGTCCGTCGCCCCGCCCGCAGTGGGCGAGGTCAGGATGAACGTCGAGTTGTATCCCTTGGACTCGACCACTGCCCGGATCTCACGGAACTTCTCGGTACTGACCTCGGGAGAGCGCGAGAGGATGAAGCCCGACGTACGCAGCGGGTCGCCGACGAGCGCCCACGAGTAGTCGTCCGCGATGTAGGCGACGATGTAGTTGGTCGGCCCTTCCGGGTTCTCCTGCGTGGGCACGCCCGGGAAGCTCACGTGCAGTTGCGCATTGGTCACCGGGTCGTTCACCCGTGCATTACCGACGATGCGGTTCTGCTCACCCGTCCACGTGGTGCAGGTGTTCTCGACGCGGATGTTGGCCGGATCGATCAACTGATAGTTGGCCTGGGTGTCGCGCGCGCACTCGAGGTTGAACGGCTGCGGAACCGCGGCGACCTGGTTCCAGGTTCCGAGATAGCGCTCGACGTCCAGCGACGGAATCGGGGTCAGTGGCTGCCATCCCGCCGATCCTGTGTCGGGTGCGGCCTGGGCCGGACTGCCGACGAGGGCGAGTCCTGCGACGCAGGCTGCTGCCGCGATCGAAACACGTACCTTCATGAATCTCACTCCTTTGTTCCCACCAGTTCGGTTCTGCTGGAATCGATTCGGTTCGGCCACCATATCCCCGGGCCGACAAGGGTGAACAGTGCCGGTATCACCAGCGTGCGCACGACGAACGTGTCGAGAAGAATGCCGAACCCGACGATGATGCCCAACTGCGTCAGCGTGATCAGCGGTAGCACGCCGAGGACGCAGAACACGGCGGCCAACACGATGCCGGCGCTGGTGATGACTCCACCTGTCGCGCCGACGGCTCGAACGATCGCCGAGCGCGTGCCGTGACCGGGAACTTCCTCGCGCGTGCGAGTGACGAGGAAGATCGTGTAGTCCACACCGAGCGCAACGAGGAACAGGAACGCGTACAGCGGAACGTTGTCGTCGAGCGCCGGGAATCCGAACACGCTGCTGCTGAACCAGCTTCCGACGCCGAGCGCGGCCAGGGCGCTGAGCACCGTCGTGCCGACGAGTATCAACGGCGCGATCAACGAGCGCAGTAGTGCGATCAGTACGACGAGTACGACGATCAGGATCGCCGGGACGACGACCAGGCGGTCGCGTGCGGCGGCGTCGGATGTGTCGAGGGCCTGTGCGTCGCTGCCGCCCACCAGGGCGTCGGGGATGTCCGCGAACGCGGCACGCAGTTCCTCGACGGCGGCGAACGCGTCGTCCGAGGCAGGGGCGGCGTCGGTGACGACGGACCACTGAGTCAGGCCGGTCCCGGAATCCGCTCCGCGCGTGAACGAGTCGACGGAGGTGGCTCCGTCCAGCGCGGTCTCGATGCGCTCGGCGGAGTCGGTGGGTGCGACGACGGTCGTCGGATCGGCCAGTCCGGCCGGGAAGTGTTCCGAGAGTGTGTCGAAACCCTCGACGGATTCGGCGGTGACGCGGAACTGCTCGGTCTGGGACAGGCCGATTCCGGTGCCGAACAGTGCTGCAGCACAAGCGATCAGCGCGACGAGTGTGATGGATGCAGTGCGCGTCGGGTGGCGTGAGACCGCGGCAGCGACCGAGTGCCAGGCACCCGTCGTCGCGGTGTCCTTGTCCTCACCCTTGGGGATGAACGGCCAGAACAGTTTCGGTCCGCACAGTGCGAGCAGTGGCGGTAGAACGACGAGGACGAACACGGCTGCGACCACGAGGCCCGCGGCGGCGAGGGCACCGAGGCTGCGGGTACTGGGCAGGATTGCGAGCAACAACGTCAGAAGCGCGAGGACGACGGTGGCGTTGCTGGCGAGAATGGCGGGTCCGGCGTGGCGAACGGCATGACGCAGTGCGTCGCGGTGGTCGTCGCGGGTGCGCAGCTCCTCTCGATAGCGCGAGATGAGAAGGAGCGCATAGTTGGTACCCGCGCCGAAGACGAGCACGCTGGTGATGCCGGACGTCGACCCGTCGAACGACAGGCCGGTCAGTTCCGCCAGTGCGGTGCCCACCGACGTGGCGACGCGGTCCCCGAGCCCGATGACCAGCAGTGGAACGAGCCACAGGATGGGGGAGCGGTAGGTCACGATGAGCAGGATCGCGACGACGAGTGCGGTGACGGCCAACAGGGTGAAGTTCGCGCCGGAGAAGGAGTTCGCGATGTCCGCGCCGAATGCGGGCCCGCCGGTGAGCTGCGCCTCGAGGTCCGAGGGGAGGCCGTCGACCGCCTTGTCGCGGAGCGAGGTGACGGTGTCGTTCAGGTCGAAGCCGGACAGGGAGCTGTCCACCTGCACGATGCCGAGGGTGGCTTTGCCGTCCGGCGCAGGTACCAGCGGTGACGCGGTGTCCGACAGGCGTGCGAGGGCCTGAGCGGCGGCATCGGTGTCGGCCGGGGTCAGGACACCGTCGTCGATGCGGCTCACCACGAGGATGACCGGCGCGGTCTCCGACCCCGGGAATTGGTCGAGTAGTTCGGTGACCTGCGCGGAATCCGCTTCGGGTGGCACCGAGGAAGGGGCTTGCCCGGCTGAGTCGTTCTCGCCCACGAGGCCCATGAAGGCGACGGAGAGAACGATCACGGCAAGCGACAGGGCCCACGAGCGTCGTGAGCTGACAATTCGGGCAAATCGAGTCCAGAAGTCCACCGGGCAACAATCTCACTAACTTAACAATTAAGCAACTGAGAGAACTCGCGCGTCTGCAGCGCGATAGTGTTGCCCAGGACCCGATGGAACGAAACCGAAGAAAGTGAACTCCGTGCCCGACCGCAGTGCATCCGAGCGACGTGCATCCGAACGACGCGCGGAACTGGAGTCGATGATCTCGTCGGACGTCCGTGCCCTGTCGTCGGTGTCCGAGGAGATCGGGCGGGCATTCGGGGCGCAACACGAGCTGCGGCCCAACGACTTTCGTGCCCTCCTGCTCATCATGGTCGCCGACGTCGAGGGGCAGCCGCTCACCGCGGGCGAGCTCGGGGGCCGCCTCGGACTCTCGTCCGCCGCCATGACGTACCTCGTCGAACGCATGATCTCGTCGGGACACATCCGGCGGGAGAAGGATGCACACGACCGCCGCAAGGTGATCCTCCGGTACGACGAGCACGGCATGGAAGTCGCGCGCGGATTCTTCGGACCACTGGGGGTCAAGACGTCGGCAGCCCTGGCCGACCTTCCCGACGGAGATCTGGCTGCCGCGCACCGGGTGTTCGCCGTGCTGATCGACGCCATGCGCGACCACCACGACGAACTACACACCGGGCAGAACTAGGGCTTCAGCAGCACCTTCACGGCTCCGTCCTGCTTCTTCTGGAAGATCTCGTAGGCGTGCGGCGCCTGGTCGAGGGGCAGTGTGTGGGTGGCGAAATCGTCGACGCCCAGGGGATCGTCGTCGGTCAGGAGCGGCAGGATGTCGTCGACCCAGCGCAGCACGTTGGCCTGGCCCATGTGCAGCCGAATCTGCTTGTCGAACAACGTGAGCATCGGCAGCGGGTCCGCCATTCCTCCGTACACGCCGCTCAGCGAGATGGTGCCGCCACGTCGGACGATGTCGATCGCGCTGTAGAACGCGCCGAGACGGTCCACGCCTGCCTTCTGCATCATCGGTCCGGCGATCGCGTCGGGGAGCAGAGACGTCACACTCTGGGCGAGTTTGGCCACGGGAGACCCGTGCGCTTCCATGCCGACCGCGTCGACGACGGAGTCGGTGCCGCGCCCGTCGGTCAGGTCACGGATGGCGTCGGCGAGATCGCCGCCCAGATCGTCGAAGTTCAGTACCTCGATTCCGCGATCCGCAGCACGCTGAAGCCGTTCCGGAACTCGGTCGACGCCGATGACTCGGTGCCCGCGGTGATGCGCGATGCGGGCCGCCATGTCGCCGATGGGGCCGAGTCCGAGCACCGTGACCGAGCCACCGTCGGGAATGTCGGCGTACTCCACCGCCTGCCATGCCGTCGGCAGCACGTCGGAGAGGTAGACGAACCGTGAGTCGTCCGGCCCGACGGGCACCTTGATGTGCGTGTTCTGCGCTTGCGGGATCCGAAGATACTGCGCCTGACCGCCGGGAACCTGGCCGTACAGGCTCGAGTATCCGAACAATGCCGCGCCCATTCCCTGGTCGCGGACCTGCGTGGTCTCGCACTGGGTGAAGAGGCTGGAATTGCACATGTAACAGTGACCGCACGAGATCTGAAACGGTACGACCACCCGGTCGCCGACCTTCAGATTGCCGACATCCGGTCCCACCTCCTCGACGATCCCCATGGGTTCGTGCCCCAGGATGTCGCCCTCGGACATGAACGCACCGAGCACTTCGTACAGGTGCAGGTCCGATCCGCAGATGTTCGTGGTGGTCACCTTGATGATCGCGTCGGTGGGCTCCTCGATCCTCGGATCGGGCACGGTGTCGACGCTTACCTTGCGCTTGCCTTGGTATGTAACAGCTTTCATGGTCGTTCCTCGCTGGGTAGGAGACGGTCGAGCTCATGTCTCGGGTGCCCTGGGTAGGACGAGCCGAAACACGGGTGTACGGGAGGCTCCCGGTGCCGTAGGGTTGGACGTGGTTGAGATAACAGCCGTTGTCGGAGGAGACTCCACGGGATAGCCCGGCGGCTTGTTCGGATGTGTGGCCGGTTTCCGGTCACCCGCATCAGCTCGCTCAGTTTCCTCCCGATCGATCAACGATGGGATGGCTATGACTGTTACTCCACACGGCTTGAACGACGAAGGAACCACCCAGCCGCACGCTGCCACCGAATCCTCGGTTTCGGTTGCTGCAACTGGTGCCATTTTCAGCGCATCCGCGGCGGGATCCAACTCTCTCGTCGTCAAGGTTCACGGCGACATCGATATGCGTAGTGCACCGATTCTGACGGATTTCGTTCTCAGTCGGGTCACCCCCGACGTCCGGATGATTCTCGATCTGTCGGATGTGGACTTCTTCGCGATCGCCGGATTGACGATCTTCACAGCACTGGACGAGGCACGCCTGAACTGGTGCCTGGTCGAGGGGTACGCGGCCCACAGGTTGCTGCAGGCAGCAGCCGTCGTTCCCACGGCCCAGAGGTTCGACTCGGTCGAGAACGCGGTCCACTGACCGCCCGCTGACAGATTCATGTAGGCACGCACTTCATCTGGTGACCAGCTCCAACAGGGAGCTGGTCACTTTTTTGCGTAGAGGGCCGAGCAGGCCCGTCTGTCCCAGCGCAGCGCGGGCCGCGTTCATCCCGGCTGCGCCGTGCACCCCGCCACCGGGATGAGCGGACGAACTTCCCAGGAACAGCCCTTCGACGGGCGTCTCCGCCCGCCCCAGACCCGGCGTCGGCCGGAAGATCAGTTGCTGTTGCAGTTGCGCGGTCCCGCCGTTGACCGCACCGCCGAACAGGTTGGTGTTCTCGGCCGCCAGATCGGAGGGGCGTTGAACGACTTCGCCGACGATTGATCCGGTGAAACCGGGTGCGTGCTCCTCCAGAACCGTCCGCACCCGAGCGGCGATGGTGTCGGCCGACGCGTCGTCGGTGACTCCTCGGGGCAGGTGCGTGTACGCCCATGCGCTCTCGGTCCCCGCCGGTGACCGCGAAGGATCCGCGGTGGTCATCTGGCCGAACAGCATGAACGGGCGCTTCGGCAACACGTTGATCGACAGATCCGTGGTCCACCGCAGCAGCCCGTCCTCGTCCGCACCCAAGTGGACGGTCCCCGCGTCGGACAGGCTGTTCGATCGCCACGGTATCGGCCGGTCGAGCGCGTAGTTGACCTTCACCACCGGGGTGTCCCACTCGAACTTCGCCAGGTCGTCGTGCATGCGTTGCGGAATGGCGTCGTGTGGAAGCAGGTCCTGGTAGAGCATCGGTGCCGAGACGTCGGCGACGATCGCCTTGCGGGCCAGCACGACGTCGCCCGACGCGGTGCGAACCCCGGTGGCCCGCCCGTTCGACGTGATCACCGACACCACAGGGGTGCCGCACCGGAGCTCGGCGGACCCGGCCCGACGAACCAGGGCGGCTGTCAGCTCGCCGGCTCCGCCGACCGGAACGGGGTAGCCGACGTCCTGAGCCATCATCGTCAGCAGATAACCCATCGCGCCGCTGACCGACGCATCCAGGGGTGCGTCGCCGTGCATCGCGTTCCCCAGCAGCAGACATCGGGCCGCGGAGCTGCGGAACGTCTCGTGCGCCATCGCACGTGCAGGCAGCGCCATGAACCGCGCGAACCGCAGCGTCTCCGCGGCACCGAGCTTTCGGGACAGCGACACACCGGCCTTGACGGGCGGAAACGGCGTGAAGAAGGCGTCGAGCAGCGGTTTCTTGATTTTCTGCCACTGCTCGAACAGAGCGAGCCAGGCATCGCCGTCACGCCGGTCGTGTTCGCTCAATGCGGCCGCGGTATCGGCGACGTCCCGCAGAACCGTCGGCGCATCCTCGTCGGCGGACGACCGCGCGTGGCCGTACGCCGCCGGGGACCGTGACCACCTCAATCCGTGGTCCTCCAACCCCAGCGCCGTCATCGCCGGAGACGACGCGCCGAGGGGATAGAACGCGCTGAACAGGTCACTGGTGAACCCGGGAACCAGTTCGGCGCTGCGTACCGCGCCGCCGGGAGCAGGCGCCGCCTCGACGATCACCACGTCCCATCCCGCGTCGGCAAGTGCGGCAGCAGCGACGAGGCCGTTGTGGCCTGCGCCGATGACAACGGCGTCGGCAGTGGTGGTGCTCATGCGGGAGGCGACCTTTCGCGAGAGTGCTGCCGGGTGCATGCCCCGCACGGGCGAGAGTCAATCAGGACTGGTCGCGGCCGACCGATTCGACGATGCGTTGAGCCAGGGTGTGCAGCTTGACGTTCTCGTTCTGCGATTGCAGCGACAGTACCTCGAAGGCGTCGTCCGCAGCGATGCCCCGGATCGCCATCACGATCCCCTTGGCCTGCTCGATCGTCGCTCGTGTCCGCATCGCCTCACGAAGTCCCGTGAGTTCTCGCTGTGCCTCGCTCGCACGTCGCGAGTTCCAGATGGCGCTCTCGACCGCGGTGACGAACACCTTGATCAGGATCTCGTCCGTCTCGGTGAACGTGTGGTCGGTGAAGCTGTAGACCTCGAGCGCACCGATCTGTGTCGTGTCGACAGAAATCGGCGCCGAGAGGCAGCCCGGCGCATCGAACTCGAGAACACGAGGGTCCGTGTACGCAACCGTCTTCGGAGTTCCCGTCGACTCGTCCACGAGCGTGACACCCGCCATGTCGGCACCCAGCACGGTGTCGACGACCTGGGTGCACACACTGTGCAGCAGCGTCTCGACCTGAGCGTGCGACAACAGAAGGTTGCGGAACGATTCGAGCCCCGGCTCGAGGGCTCCGTCCTCGTCCGCGCGCAGCTCACCGTCGCGCGGGTCGCAGACTCGCGGCGTCTCTTTCATGTCATCACCACACTCTTCGAGTGCACTTGCCGTGCTCTTGGATTGCCGGCGATGACTTCACCGAATGAGACTGGAAATATTACGACAACACCTGTCCGACTTCACGCACCAGGTCACCGGAGCGCCGTCGGATCGCACGCGAAAGGGCGGACCCGCGTGTCGGATCCGCCCCTTCGGTGCTGAGCGTGTTATCGGGATTTGACCAACAGGATCTCCACCGGTATCTCCAGCAGCAACCGCTGGACCGTCTGCCCCATCAGGAACTTCCCGACGGCGCTGCGGTGACGTGACCCGATGACCACGAGCTCCGCGTCGACCTTGTCGACCAGCGCGAGCAACGTGGACGTCGAATCGGGATCGGGAACCCCTACCTCGACCCGTGCACCCGGTGCCAGGGCGTGCACCGCGGTTTCGACCGCGGCAACCTCCTGCGCTTGGGCGCGTGGATCCGGTGAACCCGACAGTGCGTGGATCACAACGAGTTCGGTTCCTCTGGACTGCGACTCGCGGACACCTGCGGCGAGTGCGCTTCTTCCCTCGTCGGACTGATTGTGAACTACTACGACGGACATGTGCTTGACCTTTCGGTACGTGGGGATCAGCCGAACGGGATCTGGCCGAGGGCAACACCGACGACGAGCATGGTCAGGGAGATGACCGCTGCGCGCCACAGAACCTTGCGGTGATGGTCGGCGAGCGACACACCGGCGAGGGTCACGAGAAGCAGGATGGCGGGGACGAGGGGGCTCTGCAGGTGGAATGCCTGACCGGTGATCGACGCACGCGCCATCTCGACGGGCTCGATTCCGTACTGCGCAGCGGTTTCACTGAGAACCGGCAGAATGCCGAAGTAGAACGCGTCGTTGGTCATGAAGAACGTGAACGGAAGGGACAGAACGCCGGTGATGACGGCGAGGTACGGACCCATACCCGCCGGAATGACGTTGAGCAGCCACTCGGCCATGGCCTCGACCATGCCCGTTCCTTGGAACACGCCGGTGAGGATCGCTGCAGCGAGAACCATGGCGACGACGGACACGATCGACGACGAGTGCCGCGCGATGGCCTCGCCCTGCTCCTTGACCTTCGGGAAATTCACGGCGAGCGCGATCGACGCTGCGATCATGAAGAGCACCGGGATGGGGAGGATGTCCATGACCAGGACAACCAGCAATGCCACGGTCAGAGCGGCGTTGAACCACAACAACTTCGGACGCAGGGTATCGCGATTGGGATCGAGGCCGTCGATGAACTGACCGGCTCCGCCGTCGTGATCACTGCCCGTTCCGGCCGAGCCGCCGGTGTTCTTGGAGCCACCGGTGCCAGTGGAGCCGGTGCCGGTCGAGCCGCCTGCGTGAACGAGCTCGGATTCATAGACCAACTTGCCGATTCGCTTGCGCTCCATCAGCCCGAGGTGCACCGAGAACAGCAGCACGATGACCAATCCGGCGATCAGCGAGGGCACCATCGGCACGAAGACCTCGGACGGCGAGATGCCGAGCGCAGACGCTGCCCGGACCGTGGGGCCGCCCCACGGGATGATGTTCATTGTTCCGTTGGCCAGACCGGCAACGACGGTCAGGATCACCGGGCTCACACCGAGTTTCAGATACAGAGGCAGCATCGCGGAGGTGACGATGATGAACGTCGTCGACCCGTCACCGTCGAGGGACACGACCATCGCCAGAACGGCAGTACCGACGACGAGCTTCATCGGGTCGTTCCTGACGAGCTTCAGAATGCCCTTCACCAGTGGATCGAACAGGCCGACGTCGATCATGATCCCGAAGAAGATGATCGCGAAGAACAGCAGGGCAGCCGTCGGGGCGAGCGACTTGATGCCGTCGGTGATCATGTCGCCGATCCCGAGTCCCGCACCGGCCATGAGGCCGAACGCAACCGGCACCAACGTCAGCGCCACGACCGGGGTCGCGCGCTTGGTCAGGATCAGATACATGAAGACGGCAACCATGAGGAAGCCCAGTATCACGAGCATGGGTGTACTCCTTTGTGCGAGCAGGGTGAAACGTGGTGTCGGGTGAATCCGAACGTCAAGGGGTGACGGTCAGCGTCTCGTGGACGAATCGAGCTTGTTCGCCCAGGAACTCGGCGAAGTCGGAGCCGGTCAGTATCGAACTGCGCCAGCCGTTTCGAGTGAGGATGTCCTGCCATCGGCCGGACGTGTCGAGATCGCGGATGCGGTCGGTCCACGTCGTCGCCTGGTCCGGCGTGATGCCCGGCGGCGCGAGCAGGCCTCGCCAGTTGGCGAAGACGACGTCGACGCCGGCCTCGCGTGCGGTCGGCGCGTCCACCACCGGCACCCGTTCGTCGGTGCTGATAGCAAGTGCCCGCACGGTTCCGGCGGAAATCTGGTCGAGATACTCGCTGACGCCGGTCGTCGCGACGTCGACGTCACCGGTCAGCAGAGCCGGAAGCAGTTGTCCGCCACCTTCGTACTGTCGATACTGCGACGCCGACGGGTCGACGCCGATGGCCCGAGCAAGAAGGATCCGGAACAGACCGTCGGGCCCACCCTCGGCGGAACCACCGGCAAAACTGAGCGCCGACGGGTCGGCGCGCCACGCGTCGACCAGATCGTTCATCGTCCGAAGCGGCGAGTTCGCCGGAACCAGAACTACTTCCGGTTCCTCCAGCAGCTTCGCGACGGGCGTGGCCTCGGACAACGAATTGTCGGACTCCGTCGTCTCCAGCGCACCGATCAGACCGAGGCCCATGACCATCGCGAGATCGGGGTTACCGCGCTCGAGAGCCAACCGACCCAGGCCGACGATCCCACCCGATCCGGGCAGCACCACGACGTCGTAATCGGGGTCGGTGCTGCCGGGTGTTCCGCTACCCAGAGCTTGGGTGAGGTTCCGGGCCGTCAGGTCGTATCCGCCGCCGGCGTCGGACGGCACGACCAGTTGGACCCGAGGAGTGCCGTCTGCGCCGGCGAACACCGCAGGCTCGGAACTGCATGCGCCCACGAGAACGGCAACCGCGACGCACACGGCGCTGGTTGCTGATCGAACTCTCGTAGTAGGCACCATGGAAGTGAACAACACTTTGTGACTGCGGTCACCCTTGCGATCACAGTTTCTTTTGTGTCCATTGTGGTCGCGCCGAACTGCGCTCCACGCTCCTGGCCGCGCAGTAGGGTCTTTTGGTGCGCAGAACCACGCTGGCGGCCCAGTTGCTGAGGTTGCAGCTGCTGATCGTCGTGGTCGTTCTGGTCGCCATCGGCGGGTTGTCGCTCGCCCAATCGTCGGCCGCGTTCCAACGGGACGCAGGCCGCCGCGCACAGTCGGCGGCGGAAACTCTCGCGGCGAACCCCGTCGTCCGTCAGCTGTTGCCGTCGGCCCAGCCTCGCATCCGAACCGGTCTGCAGAGCGTAGTCGAATCCGTACGCGCGGTCTCCGGCCTCGACTACGCGGCACTCTCGGGCGTCGACGGTGTGGTGGTGTTGTCCACCGTTCCCGAACAAGTCGGGACGACCGTGCAGACCGGTGCGGACGGATCGAGGGTCGGGCTCACCGACACGGCGGCAGGCAAAGCGGTCGAAGCGCGGGTGCCGGTGCTCGACGACTCGGGAACACTCGTGGGAACGGCCGTCGTCGGCGACCGATATCCCTCGGCCGTGGACCGGTTCCTGCAATCGGCACCCAATCTGATCGTCTACCTGGCGGTCGCGTCGGTGCTGGGCGGGCTGGGTTCGGTACTGCTCGCGCGGAGAGTCAAGCGTCAGACCCTCGGCATGGAGGCCAGCGAGATCCTCGACCTCGTCGGGCAGCGTGAAGCGATGCTGCGGGGGCTCAAGGAAGGCGTCATCGCCCTCGACCCGAACGGCCGCGTCGTGCTGATGAGCGAAAGTGCGCACGAGTTGCTGCACATCGAATACGGAAGCAAGGGCGCAACCGTCGACGAGCTCGGGGTCACCGGTCGGCTTCGCGACGTCCTTCTCGGAACCGTGGAGACCTCCGACGAGATCGTGCTGGTCGGCGATCGAGTCCTGGTCCTGAACACAGTCCCCGTCGTCGCCGACGGCAAAGCGGTGGGAACGGTCACGACGTTCCGTGACCGCACCGAACTGACCGACGTCGAGGAGGAACTCGGAGTCACCAAGACCAGTTCGACGGCGCTGCGTGAACACATCCACGAATTCGACAACCAGCTGCACACCATTTCCGGACTGGTTCAACTGCACGAATACGACGAGGTGGTGCGCTACGTGGACGGCCTCACCGCGCGCCGCGAGGATGCGACGTCGGTGGTCACCGATTCCGTCGCCGACGTCAGTGTCGCTGCGCTCCTGATCGCGAAAATCGGTGCTGCCGCGCATCGTTCGGTGACCGTCGACATCGTCGAGGGGTCCGCTCTTCGATCGCACGGGGGAGCGTTGTCCCGAGATCTCTGCACGGTCCTCGGCAATCTCGTCGACAATGCCGTGGCGGCATCGAGTGGACGGGTACGGATCGCGTTGCACGAGAACAACGGTGACATCGTCGCCGAGGTATTCGACGACGGACCGGGCGTCGACGCGTCGGACACCACGAATATCTTCGAACAGGGCTGGAGCACCAAAGGGGCGGCATCGACCGGTCATGGCTTCGGTCTCGCGCTGGTCCGGCTCGCGTGCAGGCGTCGGGGCGGCGACGTGACGGTCGGAACGGACGGCGAGTGGACGGTGTTCCGCGCGATGATGAAGGAGTGAGTGTGATTCGGGTTCTCGTCGTCGACGACGACTTCATGGTCGCCAAGGTGCATTCGGGGTTCGTCGGTAAGGTCGACGGCTTCGAGGTCTGCGGCGTCGCGCACACGTCCGAGTCCGCGATCGACGCAGTGTCCGCTCTCCGACCGGACCTCGTGCTGCTCGACGTGCACCTGCCCGGTGCCAGCGGTCTGGACCTCATCGGGACGTTCCGAGAGTTGGTGCCGGACCTCGACATTCTCGTCATCACCAGCGAACGAGAAGTCGCGTCCGTGCAGAAAGCGCTCCGGAGCGGCGTCGTGCATTACCTGATCAAGCCGTTCAAGTTCTCCGTGCTGCAGGCGCGGCTGGAGCAGTACCGAACCACGCGGCAAACCCTCGGGTCCTCGGCGGAGGCGGAACAGGCCGCCGTCGACAAAGCGTTCGGCATAACCGGTTCCGGCCAGGACCTTCCCAAGGGTCTGAGCCGCGTCACGCTGGATCTGGTCGAGCTCAGACTTCGTGACGTCGAACGGCCGGTGTCGGCCACCGAGATGTCCGAGCGGTCGGGGATCTCCCGATCCAGCGCCCGGCGATACCTCGAGTACCTCGCGGGCATCGGACGCGTCGAGGTGTCCCTGGACTACGGGAACGTCGGGCGGCCCGAAAGGCTCTATCTGCGTAAGTAGTCCATCACTCGACTGCTCGTCGGACAATGGCTGCGATCTTCTTCTCCGTCGCGTCGTCGAGCTCCGTCAGAAACCATCCCGACGGCATCAACAGGTCGTCTGCATCGTCCGGCGCGGACACGTTCGCCTTCTCCGACAACCCGAATGCAATGTACTTCTCTGCGATGAAGTGGCACAGAATCGGGCCCTTTCCCTTCGCGTATCCCGGCATTCCGTAGAACAATCGAGGTTGCAGCTCCGGTGCCGCAGCCAGAATCACCTCGTGCAGCCTGCGCCCCACGGAGTCGTACGGCGCGGGGTACGAGGCAATCTTCTCCAGTACTGCAGCGGTGGGGTCCTGTGTCGATTTCTTGGCCGGCATGCACGTCATCATTCCCCACTTCGGTAGTTTTTTCGTCCGTGTCGGACCCTCTCGGTATATTCGAAAGTATGTTCGATACGGGGGTTTCGGCGGGATCGAGTACGGCATGCGTAACCGGCTTGGCAGGCTACGCCGCGGTATGCCGGGTACGGGAGAACATAGCCCGCGCCAGAACGGTGGAAGCGGTGTGCGAGATCGCCGACATCCGCCTCACCGACGCCGACACCACCGACGCCGACACCACCACCACCACCGCCGACAACGCCGGTGGTGATCCGTTGACTGTTCTGGCGCAGGTGGTCACCGAGGTGGCGGTGACGCTGGGCCTGTCGCAGAGCGCCACGAGACCGTTGCTGACCGTCGGGCAGGAGCTGTCGCGGATGCCGCTCACAGCACTGCGGTTCGTCCTCGGCGGAATCGACTGGCCGCGGATCCAGGTACTGACCGCTGTGCTGGGCAAAGCATCCGATGCCACCATCGCGGCCCTCGAACACGAGGCCGTCGCTGCAGCGGAACGGTTGACCCCGCGGTCACTGCGACTGTGGCTGTGGCGACTGTGGCTCGCCCACGACCGAGACGAAGCCGCAGCCGCACAAGAGCGCACGGTACGCAGTAGCCGAGCGATGCGGGTGCGCCGCGACTCCGGCGGGGCATCGGTACTCGAAGCGATCGTCACCGACCTCGAAGGCGCCGAAGTCGACGCATTGGTGACCGAGATCGCCGCAACGGTCTGCCAGCAAGACCCCAGGTCGACCACGGCGTTACGGGTCGATGGGTTGATGGCGTTGATCCACGGCGAACACGCCCTCGAATGCCACTGCGGCCGCGGTGAGCATTGCCCGCTGGACGGTGCCGCGGACCGGCCCGATCCTCGGCGGGGTCCGCTGGTGCAGATCCTCCTCGACGCCGAAACACTGCTCGGATTACGCCAGAACCCCGCCGTACTGGCCGACGGAACCCCACTCGACCCGGAACTGGCCCGCCTCATCGCCACCGACGCCCACTGGCAAGGCCTGCTCACCGAACTCCACGACGTCCTCACCACCCGAACACCACACACCCGACAACCCAGCCACGCCGGAACAAAGACACAGGACGCGGAGAACACGGAGGCAGCACAGGACACCGAGACTGCCGGTGGCACAGTCACTCCCGACGAGACCGGTGCTGCCGAGACGAATCGACGACCAGTACCGACGACAGTGCTCTCTCCTCTACGGATTCGGGTACCACGCCTGATCCACCGCGGACGGATCCGCCGAGCAGGAACCGTACCCACACCCACCAGCACACCCACCCGCGGCAGAGGCATGCCCAACCGCAGTGGTCTGCCCAAGGGCACCGGTCTGCTCAGTGGCGCTGGTCTGCCCCGTGGCACCGGTCTGCTCAGTGACACCCTTCGCGCGCAGATCACCGCGACGCTACTGGCAGCGATCACCGCCGACCCCACCCTCGCTGCAGGACCCCACCCCGACGGCCACGGAGGCGAGACCGAACCACCACCCGGCGCCCTGACCTACCGACCCACCACCGACCTCGCTGCCCGCGTACGCATGACCTACCGCACCTGCACCCACCCCGGATGCGACGTCCCCTCCACCGACTGCGAACTCGACCACATCGTCCCCTACGACCACCACACCCCCCACCGCGGCGGATGGACCATCGAGACCAACCTCCACCCCGTCTGCACCGCCCACCACAAACACAAAATCGA
>NZ_NPFZ01000006.1:0-58391 GCF_002259425.1 Rhodococcus sp. 14-2470-1a | reverse complement strand
CTCGACTACCTCGGCCGTTCCGACGACCAAGTCAAGATCCGCGGCTTCCGCATCGAACTCGACGAGATCCGCACCGTCCTCGAACACCACCCCGCCGTCTCGACCGCCGTCGTCATCGCCGCTGACCACCCCGGCGGCAATGACAAATACCTTGCCGCCTATTACGTCGGCACCGACGTCGATCCCGACGAACTACGCACACACCTCACCGACCGGCTACCGGACTACATGATCCCCACGGTGTTCATTCCCATCGACACCGTCCCGGTCACCCCCAACGGCAAACTCGACCACCGCGCCCTACCAACACCCGACCTCACCGCAGCCCTCACCGGCGGACAGGAACTCGAGACCGATGCGGAGAATACGATCGGCCGTCTGTTCCGCGAGGTGTTGGGACTCGCGGACGACATCGCGCTCACCTCGGACGACCACTTCTTCCGTCTCGGCGGGCACTCGTTGCTCGCTGTCCGGTTGGTCGCTCGGGCGAACGAGGAGATCGGTACGTCGTTGCTTCTGAACGACATTTTCCGGAACCCGACCGTCGCAGGTTTGGCTGCTGCAGCGCAGGTTCGCGCTGCGAGTACGGTCACCCCGACCGACGTGGCCGACGCGATACTCGTC
Source organism: Rhodococcus sp. 14-2470-1a (assembly GCF_002259425.1). Taxonomy (NCBI): domain Bacteria; kingdom Bacillati; phylum Actinomycetota; class Actinomycetes; order Mycobacteriales; family Nocardiaceae; genus Rhodococcus; species Rhodococcus sp. 14-2470-1a. The sequence continues at coordinate 57,767 of NZ_NPFZ01000006.1, read as the reverse complement.
CCGCTGTTGCCATCCTCGTCCGGGCGCTCTCTGTTCTGTGCGCACACGATGTACGGCGGCGATGCAGCCGCGTACGACGTGTTGGCCGACTACGTGCCGGACGGACTGGGGATCGTGGGGTTGCAGGACCCGGCACACGGCGGCGTCGACATCGAATTCGCCACGCTCGCCGAACTGGCCGTCGTCTACGCGAATGCGGTGCAACGTGTGCAGTCGACCGGGCCGTACGACCTGCTCGGCTGGTCCTACGGCGGACACATCATGTTCGCCGTGGCGCAGGAGCTTCGCTCGAGAGGAGAGGAGATCCATTCCTTGACGATCCTCGACACCTATCCGACCAGCGCCCCCGAGACGCCCGAGACGCCTGCGCCCGATGTGTCGTTCGTCGACGACCGGGATGCCCAGTTGGAGTACCTGGAAAGCAGACGCGAGGACTTGCTGGCCATTCTCGGCGACGAGGGAAGCCGCGCGTTGTTTGCGAACCAGACGCTCGTCAAAGCCTTTGCGGTGTCCGGTAACCGATGTGAACAACTCATGGCTCAACCGACCAGCGGCCGACTCGACTGCGGCTCGCTCGTCGTGTTGGCCGGGGAAACCATCGACAACTCCGAGGCGGAGGGGCTCGCCGCTGGACGGGGCGCCTGGCGTGTCCATCTCCCGCGGGCCGTGATCACTGTGGCCGACGGCGAAAACCACACGTCGGTGATCCTCACCGCGCGCGGACGAGCCCACTGGGGTGCGCAGCTCACCCGACGACTGGAACCAGGCGACGAAGGAGCCGAACAGCAATGACACTGAGCAGCGAACAGGTACAGGAAGATGTGGCGAACGTGCTGTACGTGGAGGTCGACGAGCTCGACCACGAATTGGATTTGCGCGAGCAGGGAATGGATTCCGTGCGCGTGATGCAACTCGTCGAGCAGTGGCGCAGCGCAGGGGTGGAGAAGGTGGACTACATCGTGTTGGCAGAGGATCCACGGCTGGAACGCTGGCTTGCGGTTCTGGAGGACCTGCAGCAGTCTGCGCAGAAAACGTAGGGACGCGAGAGTGTGGGGCCGGGAAAGGATCCGGCCCCACACTCGTCGACACGCGAAGCGGTTCTACTTTCTCTTGCTGATTTTTCCGACGGCGGTGCGTTCGAACTCGGTGACCAATTCGACGACGTCAGGAAGCTTGTACGTCGCGAGCCCCTTGGCCTTCAGGAACTGCCGAACCTTGGGCAGCGACAACGATTTCGGATCCACACCCTCGCGTGGGAGCAGGAATGCTTTGACACGCTCACCGAGGACGGCGTCGGGAATGCCCTGGACGGAGGCCTCGTGGATCGACTCGTGCGCCAGCAGCAGGTCTTCCACCTCTGCGGGTGCGACTTTCTCCCCGCCACGGTTGATCTGATCCTTCGAGCGTCCGGTGACCGTCAGGTAACCGTCGGCGCCCTGGACGACAATGTCACCCGTGCGGTAGAAGCCGTCCTCGGTGAACACGTTCTGGTGCTGAGGGGCGTTGTAGTAACCGCGGATGGTCGACGGTCCACGGGTCAGAAGGTCACCGGCGGTGCCGCTGTCGACATTCTGGCCATGAGAGCCGACGACGCGGATTTCGTCGTAGTCGGTGGTCGGGCGCCCCTGGCGAGTGGTGATGATGTCCTCGTCCGCATCGAGTCGTGTGAAGGTGTGCAGGCCCTCGGCCATACCGAAGGACTGCTGGACCGTCGCCCCGAGTTCAGGCCGAACTCGTCGCGCCGAGTCGGGGCTGAACTTCGCCCCGCCGACCTGGATGACGGCGAGCGTGGACAGGTCGTATCGCTCTTTCAGTGACGAGTTCAACCACGCCAGCGCGAGCGGGGGAACCAGCGCGACGATGGTCACACCATGCTCGGCGATGAGGGGGAAGCTCACGTCCGGACTCCCGTTGGGCGCCATGACGACTGTGCCGCCGGCAGCGAGAGTGGACAGGTAACCGGGGGAGCGCATCGCGAAGCTGTGCGACATCGGTAGCACGACGAGTTGCACTGTGTCCGAGATGATGTCGGTCATCGCGGCTGCCGCCCGCACGGAGGCGAGGTACGTCTCGTGGGTGTGCGGGACAAGCTTGGGGCGATCGGTCGTGCCTCCCGACAATGCCAGGAAAGCGACGTCCGACGGGAGCGATCGTCGACGATGTTCCAGTGTGCCCTGTGTAAGAAGCGGTTCAAGTCCATCGGCGTCGACAATGATCGTGTGTTCGAGTGTGGACGACGTCGACTTCAGCTCGGCTGCGAGGGCTGCGAGATCGTTCCCGTCGTGCGCGGCGGTGGCGATGTACCCGCGGGCACCGGATTCTTCGACGATGTAACCGATTTCGTGCAGGCGCAACGCGATCGGGGTGAGGACGGGTACTGCGCCGATCTCGTAGAGTGCGAACACCAGCGCCACATAGTCGGGAATGTTCGGGAGGTGGACCACGACGCGGTCGCCGCGCCGGATTCCGAGACGCTCGAACCCGGCCGCGAGCGTCAGAATCCGCTCGCCCAGGTGGCCGTACGTGATCCGGGTGTCACCGAAGATCAGTGCAGTCTCCTCCGAGTGCTGCTCGATCGAGCTGAACAGAAACTCCGTGAACGTCTGGTCCACCCAGATGCCCTCATCCCGGTAGCGCTGCGCGAACTCCGGTGGATAGGGGACGACTCCGTCCAGGACGAGGGGTGCGAGGTCGTGAGTGGACGCGGTCATCTATCCCTTCCTATGTGAGCGGAAATGTTGGTCAGGCCTACATTTCCGCTCACGTTGTGGTGTAATGCAGACGAGAAACCAAGGCGTCGAGCGATTCTGCCCCGTGTGCCGCGACGTCGGCTGCGGGGCGTTCGCGGTATCCGGGGTTGAAGATTTCCAGTGAAAGCGGACCGGTGTATCCGGCTTCGATCACGCCGGCAACGGGGGCGAGTACGTCGAACTCGCCGTCTCCGGGAAAGCAGCGGTGATTTCGGCTCCACTGGATCAGCTCGAGATCCATCCACGGGGCGTCGGCGACCTGAAGAAAGCCGATACCGCGGGGGTCGAGGGCGTGGATCTGTTCGATTCCGTCTCCCACCGCATAGAGGTGGAAGGTGTCGACGACGAGTGACAACGACGGGTGGTCGGCGCGCCTCAGTGCATCTTCGCCGTCGGCGATGCGGTTGATGTGGGTGCCCCAGGCCAGCGCTTCGAACATGACGGTGGCGCCATGTTCTGCTGCGGCCTCGCCGAGTGCGTGCAATTGCGAGGCGGAGAGGTCTCGGTCGTCGATGGCGTCGTCGTCGGTGTTGGAGACGACGAGGATTGCATCTCCGCCGAGCGCCTCCATGATGTCGCTTTCGCGGTGGAAACGTTGGAGTACGTCGGCGAATTCGGTTTCGGTGACACCTTCGGCGCGCCTGAACGGTTGGTAGAGGTCGACTGTCAATCCGAGGTCGTCGCATCGCCGACGGATGTCTGCGGTGCTCGATGATGCAGCCGTCAGGTCGGCGTCGAGAATTTCGACGCCGTCGAAGCCTGCCGCGGCGATGCCGTCGAGTTTGTCCTCGAGCGTTCCGCCGAGTGACACGGTGGCGATGCAGGTCTTCACGGGTGCTCCTCGGCGTAGGTCCGGCGAGGCTGACATTGATAGCCTAACCTAGCTCAGCTTAACCTAGCCTTACCTCGGAATGGGGTTGTATGTCGGCGCTGTACACGGCCCACAGTTCGGCGTAGCGGCCCGCGGCATCGAGTAGCTCGTCGTGGGTGCCTTCCTCGACGATGGACCCCCGCTCGAGGACGACGATACGGTCGCACGCACGCGCCTGCGAGAGTCGGTGCGCGATGACGATCGCCGACCGGCCATGTAGTGCCTTCGCTGTGGCCTCGTCGAGCAGAGCCGAGTTGCGCGAATCTGCCTCTGCCGTGGCCTCGTCCAGAATCGCCACCGCGGGGTCGTGCAGGACCAGCCTGGCCAGCGCGAGCAGCTGAACGTCCGCCGCGGTGATGCGGTGACCTTCCTCGCCGAGTTCGGTGTCGAGGCCACCGGGGAGCGAGCTGAGAAGGACATCCCCGCCGACGAGTGACAGTGCGTGCGTAAGTGACTCGTCCGAAGCATCCGGCGCGGCGAACGCCAGATTCTCGCGCAGTGTTGCCGAGAAGACTCGTCCCTCTTGGTTCAGGTACGCGATCCGCGATCGGTGTACCGATGCCTCGATGGTTCCGCCGCCCGGCTCGCGCACGCCGGCGATCAGACGGGCGAGCGTTGTCTTGCCCGAACCGCTCGTGCCGACGATCGCGAGGTGCTCCCCGGCGTGGAGCGTCAGATCGACGCCGTTCAGCACGGGGTGCTCCGGCAGATAGGAGAAGGATGCATCACGAACCGAGACGACGGGGCCGGTTCGCCTCACGGTCGAGTCCGGCGCGGCGGCCGGGGCGGCGTAGTTCTTCGTGACACCCACGACCCGAGCGAGAGATGCTGCGGCGGACTGCAAGTCGTCCATGACGAACATCAGCATCGAGATCGGTCCGGTGACCTGCAGGAACAACAGCGAGGCGGCGGTGATCGAACCCAGTGACGTGCCGTACCGCGCAGCCAGAACGAAACCACATCCGACGATCAGGAGCAGGCAGACCGCCTCGGCGAGGTTGATGCGGCTGAAGAAACGGTTCTGCATGATTCGAGCGCGCACCTCCCACCGTGCCACATCCCATGTTGCGCTCTGGATGTCGTTGATACGTGCATCGCCTACCTGAAATGCGGTAACGGTTGGAAGCGCCGTGAGTGTGGTGAGTACGCGTTCGCCGCGGGTGCTGTCTGCCGAGCGCAGTGCGCCGTACACCGGCGGCACCGCGGGGAGGTACCACCTCAATGCCCGTACGTACAACGGCGCGGCAAGCAAGAACGCGATGCCGAAGCGCCAGTCGATGGCCGCTGCCCCGATGACGGTCAGCACGATCGTGAAGATCGCTGCTGACAGCGTCGGCAGAATTGCTGGGAGTTCGTCGGACACGTTCCGCGTGTCGGATGCGGCACGAGTCACGATGTCTCCGACACCCACTCGTTCCACCTCGGTCTCCGTCAGATCCAGTGTCGCCGCCATGAACTTCTCGCGCAGGTCCGCGACCATCGTGTCGATGACGCGTCCGAGCGCCACCATGCCGAAGAACTCGACGACGCCGCCGATGAGGGCAGCGGCCACCAGTGCAGTCAACTGCCACCAGAACACCGCTGGAATTCCCGACGCTTCACTGGCGGTGACTGTGTCGACGATCCACCCGATGGTCAGTGGAAGGACGAGCGTCGTGGCTGCCGAGATCAGCAGAAGTAGGAGGATGCCCGCGATCCTCAGCTTCTTGCCCTCGGCGAGTTCTGTTATCTCGTTACGCATCTCGCGCCAGTCGGCGACCGGCAGACGCTGCATTTCGGTATCGCTCACGAATGTTCTCCTGCGATGCTGTGCGTGGACACTGCATGAAAGGCGGGCGAGGACGTGATGACGATCGTGGTCAATCCTTCTCGCGCAGAACGTACCCTGGTGGCGATGTCGTGCTCGGTGGCCGAGTCCACGGAATTCGTGGGATCGTGCAGAACGAGTACCGGCGGACGGCGATGCAGTGCGCGGGCGAGTGCGACGCGTTGGCGTTGGCCACCGGACAGGGTTCTGCCGCCGTCGCCGATATCGGTGTCGTAGCCGTCGCGAAGTTCGTGCTCCAGGCCGTCGCAGCGGGCTGCCTGCAGCGCGCCGCGGGCGCTGGTGTGCTCGTCCGACCCCGGAACTGCCTCCGCGGACGCCACGTTGGCAAACAACGTCGGTTCGAGGAGGTCCGGCTGATGGGGTGAGACGAGTATTCGGCGGCGGACCTCGGCCGGGTCATGTTCTCGCAAGGGACGTCCGTCGAGTGTGATGCCCGGGGTCTTGTCTTGCTCGCCGCGCGAGGTCAAGGTCATCGCGGCGACGAGCCCGTCGGCATCGATCGCGGACGGGTCGATCACGAGAAACTCGCCGGGCGTGACGAGAATCGGGTCGGTCATCTGGGGCGAGTGGATCCGAAGCGTCGGGGACTCCGGGATCGGAGCGGTTCCGAGCGCCTCCGGATCGGGGCCGATGTGCAGTTGATCGAGAACACGCTTGGCCGACGCCAACACCATCGCACCCAACGTTGCGGCGTCCTCGATGAGACTTCTCAGCGGATCGAGAAGCACCTGGGCCATGGCGGCAGCGGCGATAAGGCCGCCGATCGTGATGGAGCCGTTGAACGTGAGCATTGCAGCGATGACGGTCACCACGCCCGCGAACAGACCGGTCAGCGCATTGTTGATGCCGATGACCGCGCCCTCTGCCCTGTTGGCCGCGAGTGTGCCGCGCAGGGCCGATCGGGACACACCTCGATAATGGTCAGTGGCGGCGCGCTGAGCGTGGATGCCCGTGATCACTCGGTAGCCGGACACCAGATCGGCGGCGATGCCTGCCGCGTCCGCGACGGCATCTTGTTCTTCCTCTGCGCGTCTCTGCAGTGGACGCGCGACAAACGCCATGAGCGCCAACAGCAATGGCGACCCGAGTATGACGGTCAAGCCTAGAACCGGGTGGATGGCGAAGAGCGACACAGCCGCGACGACGATTGCGACGATATGGCCGAGTGGATACACCGCGAAATAGAGTGCGCTGCTGGCCCGGTCGCTGTCGGAGGTTGCCACCGACAGCAGCCGCCCTGGCAGCTGCGGTCCGCCTGCGGTTCCGCGTGCGTCGAGGATGCGCTCGATGACTCGCGACGACAGCTCGTACTTCGCTCGCTGTACAGCGAACCAACCGATGCGCCCGCCGAAGCGATACGTCAAGTTCATGACCACATAGAGGCCTGCGATGACGGCAAGCCACTGCAGGAACCCACCGACGGCCTCACCGGCAGGGGTGCCCGTGGTAACCGGCCCGATGCCGCGGTCGATGGCTGCACCCAATGCCAGCGGAACGAGCGTCGTCGCGGTGTTGTACAGCACCAGGAGCAGGCACCCGAGTGCCGCATGCCAGCCTGCCGATCGGATGATCGACGCCGAGAGGCGTAGCGGCGACATGCCGTCGCGGATTCTGATTCGACGCTGCGGCGGCGTGTCCGGAATGTCGAAGAAAACGGGGATGTGCTTGGGCGGATTCCAGGCGGATGTCATACGTCGGCAGGCTCGTGTTCCAGTGGGAGGGGATGGACGGTGGGGTTCCGGTGCTGCGAGCGGACGCGTCGACGGGGTTGGCCGTAGGGGTTCGACGAATCACAGGGGGTGCGCCCGACTAGTTCTATAGGTTAGCCTAACTTCGAATGCTAATCGATCAGGAGCCTGTAGTGCCTACGCCCGCCCGACGCCAGCCTTATCCCATCAAGATCCGAGCGGCAGAGGTCGTCCGGACCGAGATGATCACCGACACGATGATCCGCGTGACGTTCGGTGGAGCCGGGACCGATGGATTTGTCAGTCAGGTCGCCGACGAGCACGTCAAGCTCATCTTCCCCGACGTCGACACCGGTGAGCTGCGGCTCCCGGTGCCCGACGGCGACCATCTCGATTGGCCGGAGCCCTTCCCGACCACCCGTGAGTACACAGTCCGGAAGTACCGTTTCGAGGAGCGGGAGATCGATATCGATTTCGTCGTGCACCGACATGGGCTCGCATCGGGGTGGGCGATCGCGGCAAGGCCGGGTGACACCCTTCATGTCGCGGGACCTCCCGGCGGGGTGATCATCGATCCGGGATACGACCATTTCGTCATCGTCGGCGACGAGACCGCGCTGCCTGCGATCGCTCGCTGGGTGGAGGAGATGCCGCGTGACACCCGCGGAGACGTGTACATCGAAGTGCACACCGAATCGAGCATTCAGAAGCTGGACCCGCCGGGTGGAATCGACGTCCACTGGATTGTGACGCCGCACGGTGAGGCGTCGGGGCTCGAGACGGCAGTACGATCGACGAAGATTCCGGACGGCGCTTCGGTGTTCGTCTGGCTCGCCGGCGAGGCCGGGGACATACGTCCGCTGCGGTCCTGGATCCGGAAGGATCTGGGTTTGGGCAAGGGGGACAGCTCGATCACGGGATATTGGCGCCGAGGTGTCTCCGATACCCACGAACATCTGGACGAGGAAGAATGAGCAAGGGTTTCTACTACGCCGAAGTTGTTGCCGTCGAGCAGATCACCAAGCACATGGTGCGGGTGACGTTCGGTGGTGAGGACGTTGCCGACTACGTGAGCATCGGGGCCCCCGACGAATGCGTGACGTTGTTCTTCGCGCGTGAGGGTGAGGATCGTCCGCCTGCGATGACCGAGGTCGACGGCGAATGGTGGTTCCACGGCATCGAGGATGCGCCCGAGGGCCGCAACTACACCGTCCGTCGGTTCGATGCCGACTCCGGGCACCTTGTCATCGATTTCGTCGCGCACGAAGGCGGTGTTGCTGCCACCTGGGCGCTGAACGCGACGGTCGGCCAGGTTTTGCTGTGGACGCGGCCACGTTCCTGGTACAACATCCCGGCTACGGCGCAGTGGCAGTTGCTCGTCGCAGACATGACGGGTCTGCCTGCGCTCGGACGCATCATCGAGGAATTGCCGAGTGGCGCACAAGCTCACGCGATCGTCGAGGTGCTCGAGCGCAGTGACAAGCAGGAGTTCGAGACAGCCGGCGACGTGACGTACGACTGGCGATTCGGCTCCGGCAACGGTGATTCCGCGAGTGTGCTCGAAGACGCGGCACGTCAGTGGGAACTGCCCGACGGCGAGGGTTACATCTGGTTCGCCGGTGAGGCTGCGTCGTCCCGCGTCGTGCGAAAGTACTTCCGGAAGGAGCTCGGCTACCCGGTGACTCGATTCGAGATCATCGGGTACTGGCGCGCCAACTCCGAGCAGTGGCTGGAAAAATACAAGAAGTACCAGGAAGAAGCACTGGCGGTGTACAACGGCGCATTGGCCGCAGGCCGCAGTCAAGCCGAGGCCAGCGAGGAGTTCGACGCCATGCTGGAGCGCGTCGGTCTGTGAGTGGAAATGTAGGCTCCCGCCTATATTTCCACTCACGTGGATAATCTGCGGGTGAGTTCTTCCCTGGTCGAGCCCGGCGTTCCCCTTGCAGTCCTGTGCGTGGTCATGGTCCTGCTGGCGGCCTTGGTGTATCGAGTTTCTGCCATCGGGCGAGTGTGGACGGTGCCGTCGGCAGCTGGCCGTGGGTTCCTGCAGTTGGCCGCGGTGTCGCTGGTCCTGGCCGCGGCGCTCGCTCATCTGTGGTCTTCGTTGCTGGTGTTGGTCGTCATGTTCGCTGCGGCTGCCTTCACGTCCATTCGTCGTTCGGAGGCCGGGAGATCCGGGCTGTGGTTGACGGTCCCGCTGGCCGTGGGTATCGGCGTCGTCGTTCCATTGTGTTTGTCGACGGGAGTCGTTCCTGCCGAGGGGATTGCGATCGTGCCCGTCGGTGGCATCATTCTGGGCGGCACGATGACAGCGACGTCGCTTGCGGCTCGTCGAGCTCTGGATGCACTGTCCGAGCGGCACGGTGAAGTAGAAGCCGCGTTGAGTCTCGGCCTCACCGAACGTGATTCGCGGCTCGAAGTCGTTCGTCCCACTGCCGGGGACGCGCTGCTGCCTGGGTTGGATCAGACGCGGACGGTCGGGCTCGTGACACTGCCCGGAGCTTTCGTGGGTGTGCTGTTGGCCAGCGGTTCGGCCATCCAGGCCGGAGCCGTGCAGATACTCGTGTTGACCGGACTCTTGCTCGCTCAGACATTGGCGGTGGTCCTGACGGTCGATCTCGTCTCGCGCGGTGTGGTGCACCGCAAAAGCTGACCCACCACAACTGCGAGTGATCGATCTAGAATGCTGAGTTGGTCGAGCACTACTGATGTCTCGCGCTTTCGAAAGGATTTACGTTGTCCGGTTCACTTCTTCGGCGGCGCAGTGTGCGCGTGATCGCCGCGCTCGCCGCAGTGACGATCGGTCTCACCGCATGCAGTAGCGACAACTCGTCCGGCGACGACACCGAGACGGGAGCCGCAAGCAGCGAGACCAGGGTGATCTCGACCGACAAGGGAGACGTCACCGTGCCGGCCGATCCGCAACGCATCGCGGTGCTGTCTGCAGGACTGGCCGGATACCTCTTCACCCTCGACGCACCGATCGCCATCACCGACACGCGGCTTCTGGGCGTGACCAACCTCGACGGCGGGTTCCCACCGCAGTGGGCCGAGAAGGCGGAGGAGCAGGGCACCGAAGAACTGCCCGCAGGCGAAGCGCTGAACATCGAGGCGATCGCACAGGCAGAGCCCGACCTCATCATCGGTGGCGGACAGGGAATTTCCGCCGTCCAGGCAGACGAAGCATACGACCAGCTGACCGCCATCGCGCCGACTGTTCTGATACCCGCGTCCGTCAACACGTGGCAGGGGCAGCTCGAAGCCGTTGCCGACGCTGCGGGTGAGTCGGACAAGGTTGCCGGATTGCTCGAGGCATACGACGACAAGGTCGCCGAAGTAAAAGGGGCCATCACGGTGCCGGGATCGCCCGTGTCGTACCTGTTGTCGCTGAGCACCAACGAGCCCGCGTTCATCCCGCAGACTGCAACGTTGCCGGAGTTGCTGAAGAACGTCGGCCTCGAACCGGACGACGTGCTCACCAAAGCCGACAACCCCGAGCTCTACGGCTCGGGTGACTCGTTCATCATCAGCCCCGAACTCCTGGCTCCGGTGGCGAGCGCACCCGTCATCATCGTCGTTCCGGTCGTAGCTTGGACGAATTGAAACAGGATCCCGCCTACGCGAGTCTGCCTGCCTTTGCGTCCGGCAACGTCTTCGAGCTGCCTGCTACGAGCTACCGACCGGATTACGACGGGGTTATCTCGACCCTGGATCAGGTGCAGACGCTGTTCGCCCAGTAGATCGTCACGGCTGAGATGCCCGTCGACTCACCTGCGGCGGAGCCGCCTTGGGCATCAACGTTGCGGCGAGGAGCATGAGTACTGCCGCACCGAAGACGCCCAGGAAGACCAGATGAATAGCGTCGGACAGCTGTTCCGGTTCTGGATCCCCCGAGACGCGCGAGTTCACGATCGCCCCGAAGATCGCGACGCCCACGGCGCTGCCGATGGAGCGGGCGAACATGTTGGTCGACGTCGCCACTCCTCGCTCCGACCAGTCGACCGAGGATTGCGCCGCGATCAGCGTCGGGCTTGCGATCAGACCCATACCGAGACCGACGACGAAACACACCGCGGCGATCATCCAGATCTGCGCGCTCGCGCCGATCAGCGTTGCCAATCCGGTCCCGACGACTGCGATCGAACCACCCGTCAACGCCGTCGCTCGGAATCCGAAGCGTAGATAGAACTTGCCCGACAACGATGCCGCGATCGGCCAGCCGAGTGTCAACGTCGCCAGCGCGAACCCGGCCACGATCGCCCCGGTGCCGAGGACGCCCTGGACGAACGTCGGAACGTAGGACGTCAGGCCCAGCACCACAGCGCCGACGAGCAGAGACACGACACTGCTGACGATGAGGACGCGTCGCGTGAACACCCACAGCGGCAGGATCGGCTCGGGAGCGCGGGTCTGCTGCCAGGTGAACAATGCCAGCGAGACAAGGCCGAGGGCGAAGATCCCGACCGACATCCCCGAGCCCCATGCCCAGGACTGCCCGCCTTCCAGCAACCCGAGAAGCAACGCAGCCGCGCCGACGGTGAGCAGACCCGCACCGAGGTAGTCGATCGTGGGTTTCGAGCGGTCGACGGGCCCTTCGTGGAAGCGTCGGATCAGCATCCAGGCGGCCAGTGCGCACAGTGGGATGTTGACGAAGAAGATCCAGCGCCAGGACAGGAACTCGGAGAACACACCGCCGAGTGCAGGCCCCAGCACTGCCGACATGGCCCACACGCTGGCCAGGTAGCCCTGGGCTTTGGCGCGTTCCTGCAGGGTGTAGATGTCGCCCGCGATCGTGACGGACATCGGCTGCACCGCCCCCGCCCCGAGTCCCTGGACCGCCCGGAAAGCGATCAACGCGGGCATCGACCACGCCAGGCCGCACAGAATCGAGCCGAGGAGGAACACGCTGATGCCCCACAGCATGACCTTCTTGCGGCCGAACAAGTCGGCAAGCTTCCCGTAGATCGGCACGGACACGGCCTGGGCCAGCAGATAGATCGAGAACAGCCACGGGAACTGGCTGAAACCACCGAGATCGTCGACGATCGTCAACACAGCCGTCGCGATGATCGTCGAGTCCAGCGCGACGAGCGAGGTGCTCAGCATCAGGGCTATGAGTACGGGCCCACGTTCGGAGCGGAAGCCGACGTCTGCGATCTCGTTGGTTGCCATCACCAACCATTCTTCTCCCGACGCCGACACACGACGACATCAGGCCCAGATAGGGTTGGTTTCGTGCGCCCAACACTCAGTAGCTACCAGCATCTGGCCGGCGGCAAGGTTCGCGATCTCTACATCGTCGACGACGAGCACCTCCTTCTCGTCGCGAGCGACCGCATCTCCGCCTACGACCACGTCCTCGACACGCCGATCCCCGACAAGGGACGTGTCCTGACGGCGATGAGCGTGTTCTTCTTCGAAGAACTCGGGGGAGTGAACCACCTCGCCGGTGATCCCCTCGACGAGCGAATTCCGCAGGAACTCCTCGGACGGGCGTTGGTGGTGAAGCGCCTCGAGATGGTTCCGATCGAGTGCGTCGCCCGCGGGTACTTGACGGGGTCGGGTCTTGCGGATTACCAGCGGACCGGTGCCGTCTGTGGCGTCGCGCTGCCGGACGGTCTCGTCGAATCGAGCAAGCTCGACGAGCCCATCTTCACTCCCGCCGCCAAAGCGGCTCTCGGCGAGCACGACGAGAACGTCGACTACGCCGCCGTCGTCGACAAGGTCGGGGAGGAACTGGCGTTCAAACTTCGCGAGGACACCCTCGAGATCTACGCCCGAGCTGCCAATTTCGCACTCGACCGCGGAATCATCCTCGCCGACACCAAGTTCGAATTCGGGCAGGACGCCGACGGCAACCTGGTTCTCGCCGACGAGGTGCTCACCCCGGATTCCTCGCGGTACTGGCCGGCCGACAGCTACGAGGAAGGTCGCGTTCAGCCGAGCTTCGACAAGCAGTACGTCCGCGACTGGCTGACGGGCGAATCGGGCTGGGACCGTCACGGTGACACGCCGCCGCCCGCTCTTCCCGACGACGTCGTCGCGGCGACTCGTGCACGGTACATCGAGGCCTACGAACGCATTTCGGGCCTCAACTTCGACGATTGGGTCAAGCCATGACAGTTACTCCACCGATTGCCAAGAAGGTTCCCCTCGAACGGACCCACCACGGCGACACCGTCGTCGACAACTACGAGTGGCTGCGGGACAAGGAAGATGCCGAGGTGATCGCCTACCTCGAAGCCGAGAACGCCTACACCGAGCAGCAGACCGCCGGTCTCGAGGAACTCCGCGGACAGATCTTCGACGAGATCAAGTCACGCACCCAGGAGACAGACCTGTCGGTCCCGACGCGTATGGGCGACTGGTGGTACTACTCGCGGACCATCGAAGGCAAGTCCTACGGCCTCCAATGCCGTTGCGCCGTGGATTCTCCCGACGACTGGACACCTCCCACTCTGTCCGGTGAGGTGCCGGGCGAGCAAGTCCTTCTCGATTCCAACATCGAGGCCGAGGGGCACACCTTCTTCTCCCTCGGAGCATTCTCGATCAGCCAGGACGGTAACCTCCTGGCCTACTCGACCGACACCGAGGGCGACGAGCGGTACACGTTGCGTTTCAAGGACCTGCGCACCGATGAGATGCTGCCCGACACCATCGAGAAGGTCTCCACCGGAGCGACCTGGTCGATCGACCACGGCCACGTCTTCTACCAAACCGTCGACGAATCCTGGCGTCCCGACACCGTGTGGCGGCACAAGCTCGGCACACCATCCTCCGAGGACGTCAAGGTCTTCCACGAGCCGGACGAGAGCTACTGGGTCGGATTCGGCTCCACCCGTAGCGAGAAGTACCTGATGATCTGGGTCGGCTCCAAGATCACCTCCGAATGCCTCGTCCTGGAATCCGAGAATCCGGAAGGCGAATTCCGCGTCGTACTCCCGCGCGAAACCGGTGTGGAGTACAGCGTCGAGCATGCCGTGGTGAACGGTGAGGATCGATTCCTGATCCAGCACAACGGCTCCGTCAACGGCTGGGGAACCGACGGCGAGAAGGCGGAGAACTTCCTCCTCGCCGACGCACCCGTCGACGATCCGTCGAACCAGACCATTCTGATTCCGCACCGCGACGACGTCAGGCTCGAGGACGTCGACGCGTTCGCCGACCATCTCGTACTCAACTACCGCCGAGAAGCGTTGACACGGCTGGCTATCTGGCCGATCGGACCCGAGGGGTACGGCGACTACGAGGAACTCGAGTTCGAGGAAGAACTCTTCGCCGTCGGCGCCGGCTCGAACCCCGAGTGGACGCAGCCACTTCTTCGTCTTGTCTACACCTCGTTCATCACCCCTGGGCAGGTGTACGACTACGACGTGAAATCAGGCGAGTTGCTGCTCCGTAAGGCGCAGCCCGTCCTGGGTGATTTCCGCGCCGACGACTACGTCCAGCATCGAGAGTGGGCCGTCGCGGCCGACGGGACCCGCATTCCGCTGTCCATCGTGCTGCGCAAGGACGTTCCCGAAGGCCCTGCTCCGACCCTGCTGTACGGCTACGGATCGTACGAAGCATCGATGGATCCGGCGTTCTCCGTAGCCAGGCTCTCGCTACTGGACCGCGGAATCGTCTTCGTCGTCGCACACGTGCGCGGTGGCGGCGAGATGGGCCGCCACTGGTACGAGAACGGCAAGACTCTCACCAAGAAGAACACGTTCACCGATTTCGTCTCCGCTGCACAGCATCTGATCGACACGGGTCGGACGGCGCCGAAACACCTCCTCGCCGACGGTGGTAGCGCGGGCGGGCTTCTGATGGGTGCTGTCGCGAACCTGGCGCCGGAGCTGTTCAACGGCATCCTCGCGAACGTTCCGTTCGTCGATCCACTGACCTCCATTCTCGACCCGTCGCTGCCGCTCACGGTCATCGAGTGGGACGAGTGGGGCAATCCGTTGGCGGACAAGGAGGTGTACGACTACATGAAGTCGTACAGTCCCTACGAGAACGTCGAAGCCAAGGACTACCCAGCGATCCTCGCGATCACGTCCATCAACGACACCCGTGTGCTCTACGTCGAGCCCGCCAAATGGGTTGCCGCACTGCGTGCCACCAAGACCGGTGACTCCGACCTGCTGCTCAAGACCGAGATGAGCGCAGGCCACGGCGGCGTCAGTGGACGATACGAGAAGTGGAAGGAAGCCGCCTTCGAATACGCCTGGATCGTGCAGCAGACCGGCGCCCGTATGTGAGTGTCAGCGCCAGACGTACCTGACCTGCGGGCGACCGGCCTTTCCGTACTCGGTGTTCCGGGTGACCAGGCCGTCGTCGGCGAGGCGCTCGAGGTACCGCCAGGCCGTCACGCGCGAGACTCCGACGAGCTTGGCGGCCTCGGACGCGTTGAGCCCGTCGGGGGCGTCGCGGACGATTGCGGTGACGCCGTCCATCGTCTGCGGTGCAATGCCTTTCGGGGTCGAGGCGCGTTCGTCCGCGGTGCGCAGGTGGGACATCGCGCGGTCTATGTCCCGCTGGCTCGCGGCGTTCTCTCCCGCGGGAAGGGCGTCGTGGAACTCGCGGTACCGGTCCAGCTTGTCCCGAAACGCGGCGAACGTGAACGGCTTCAGTAGGTACAGAACGACACCGTGGGCCACGGCGGATCGGACCACCGAGAGGTCACGCTCCGACGTGATGGCGATGACGTCCGGGCTGGGCCGGAGGCCGCCGAGCGCTGCGGCGACGTCGATGCCGTTGGAATCGGGCAGGCCGATGTCCAGCAGCACCAGGTCGATCGGTTCGACGGCTTCGGCTGCGGCCCGCAGTGCGGCCGACCCTGTGTGCGCCAGGGCGACGACGGTGAAACCCGGAACGCGCTCGACGTAGCTGCGATGCGCCTCGGCGATCAACGGTTCGTCCTCGACTATCAACACTCGGATCACGAGGGCCTCCCCAGCGGAATGGTCGCGGTCAACACCGAACCGTAGGTGACCTCGGAGGTCAGTGATCCGCGGTACCGATTGACCACCTGTGTCACCAAAGCCAGACCCAGGCCGCGCGACCCGGATTTGGTCGAGTATCCGCGGGTCAGTGCAGTTCTCAGTACGTCGGCGGGCATCCCCGGGCCGCTGTCGGACACCCGAACCATCAGCTCCGATTCCGAATCACGCACCGTCACTTCGACCCACGGCTGCTCTGCTTCCTTCGACGCATCGATTGCATTGTCTATCAAATTACCGACCAGCGTGACCAATTCCCGCGGAGTGACGATGCCGGCATGTTCGAGTGCTGTGTCCTCGGTGATCGTGAGTTCGACGCTCTGCTCGGCTGCCTGACTGACTTTGCCCAACAACAAGGCGGCCAGTGCGGGTTCACCCACGGCACTCATCAATCGGTCGATCAAGTTCTGCGACAGTTCGAGGTCCGCAGTCGCGAACTCGACAGCTTCCTGCGGCCGACCGAGTTCCACCATCGTGATGACGGTGTGCAGGCGATTCGCGGACTCGTGCGCCTGCGAACGCAGCGATTCGGCGAAGCTCCGCACCGAATCGAGTTCACCGATCACCCCTTGCAATTCCGTTCGATCGCGGATCGTGAGAACGTCGCCGAGGCGTCGACCCTCCCACATCACCGGGTCGGAGTTGACGACCAGCACGCGGGTTTCGGTCAGGTGGAGTTCGCCGCCGGACGTCATGTGCTGCAGTGATTCCGGCAGGTCCGTCCGTCGAACAGGGCCGTCGGGGAGATCGAGGAGCCGCCTGGCCTCGTCGTTGACGATTTCCGCCGTGTCCCGCTTGCCGAACACGAGCAACCCTTCGCTGATGGAGTGCAGAACGGCGTCGTGATGCTCGTACATCGAACGCAACTCGTCCGGCGCCATGCCCAACGTCTGACGACGAAGTCGTCGGCTCAGTGCCACCGAGCCGCCGGCGGCGACGATGAAGGCCGAGATCACCACCCCGACGATGAGAGGAAGCCCGGCCAGGAACTGATCGCTGATCTTGTCCCTCGTCACCCCGGCCGACACCAGGCCGACGATGGCGCCGGTGGAGTCGGTCACCGGCGTCACCGCGCGGATCGAGGGACCGAGCGACCCGACGTAGGTCTCGGTGAACGTCTCACCCTCGAGTGCGCGATCGATGTTGCCGCTGAACGGCTGACCGATCAGGTCGACGGTGGTGTGAGTGAAACGAGTTCGGTCCGGCGCCATCACGACGATGAAGTCGACGCCGGTGACCTTTCGGATCCGTTCGGTCTCCGGTTGCAGGTACGCAGTGGGGTCGTCCGAGGCGATCGCCGTCGGCGTCGACGGTTCGTTGGCGATGCTCGCCGCGACGGCGATGACCTCGCGGCGGGTCGCCTCGTCGCTGTTGGACCGCTCGTTGACGATGGTCAGGAACCCGCCGGCAAGCACGATGACGGCCATGACGATCAATTGCAGGATCAGAACTTGCCCTGCAACGCTCGTCGGACGCTTCGCCACGTTTCGTTCCTTTGTTTCGTACCCGGTTCTCGTGAACAGAATGAACGTATTCGTGACTACGGTCACGAATTCCACCAACATCGTCCTCTAGCAAGGCGTGATCCAACTCACTCCATTAGTCACAAAGGACGTACCCATGACTACCAGCATCGATGCTGAAAACCGGAATCCGGCGCCGGAACCGAAGAAGAAGCGCGACAAGACGCACTGGCTCTACATCGCGGTGATCATCGCCGTGGTCGCCGGTGTTGCCGTCGGTCTCCTGTGGAAGGACTTCGGTGTCGAGCTCGCAGTGCTCGGCACCCTCTTCGTCAGCTTGATCAAGATGATGATCAGCCCGGTCATCTTCTGCACCATCGTTCTCGGCATCGGCTCGGTCAAAGCTGCAGCCAGTGTCGGCAAGGTCGGCGGGCTCGCGCTCGCCTACTTCATCGGAATGTCGACGATCGCCCTCGGCATCGGCATGGTCGTCGGCAACTTGATCCAGCCAGGCACCGGCCTGAACATCGTGCCAGGCGGTGGTTCGGAGTACGCCGAGGACGCCGAAGGTGCAGGCGGCACGATGGACTTCATCGCCGGAATCATCCCCGAGTCGCTGTTGTCGTCCTTGACCGCAGGCTCGGTGCTGCAGACGTTGTTCGTCGCCATCCTCGTCGGCTTCGCACTCCAGGCCATGGGCAAGCAGGGCGAGGGCATCCTCAAGGGCATCGGCGCAGTGCAGAAGCTCGTGTTCCGCATCCTGACGATGATCCTGTGGCTCGCCCCGATCGGCGCTTTCGGCGCCATCGCCGGTGTGGTCGGCAAGACCGGATTCGACGCTGTCGTTCAGCTCGGCACACTGATGCTGGCGTTCTACATCACGTGCTTCATCTTCGTGTTCGGCTTCCTCGGCCTGATCCTGAAGTTCGTGTCCGGCTTCTCGATCTTCAAGCTGGCCAAGTACCTGGGGCGCGAATACCTGCTCATCGTCGCGACGAGCTCGTCCGAGTCGGCTCTGCCGCGTCTGATCGCCAAGATGGAGCATGTCGGCGTCGAGCGCACCACCGTCGGCATCGTCGTCCCGACCGGATACTCGTTCAACCTCGACGGCACCGCCATCTACCTGACCATGGCGTCGATCTTCATCGCCGACGCGATGAACATGCCGCTCTCGATCCCCGAGCAGTTCTCCTTGCTGCTCTTCATGATCATCGCGTCGAAGGGTGCTGCCGGAGTCTCCGGTGCCGGTCTGGCAACCCTCGCGGGCGGCCTGCAGAGCCACCGCCCCGAACTGCTCGACGGCGTCGGCATGATCGTCGGCATCGACCGGTTCATGTCCGAGGCCCGGGCACTCACGAACTTCTCCGGCAACGCAGTTGCAACCCTTCTCGTGGGAACCTGGACCAAGACGATCGACGCGTCACGCGTCAAGACCGTCCTCGACGGAGACCTGCCGTTCGACGAGGAGACCATGGTCGACGACCATCTCCCGGAAGACGACAAGCGCGTCGAGCTCGATAAAGCCGCAGCCAAGGCGTAAAAGACCCCGCCTGGTGACGCGCACCCCCCGTCACCAGGCGTGTAGTACAAGAGCGGCCCTCCCACTCGGAGGGTCGCTCTTGTGTGTTCGGACAGCCAACTCACCAGAAGTCGGTACCCACAGGTAAGTTCGTGGAATGACTGAAGTCCAGAACATCGGCATCAACACGCTGGGCGGTGCGCCCACCTCGCTCGACGAGTACGCGGGCAGAGCCGTCCTCGTGGTGAATGTCGCCTCGAAGTGCGGCCTGACGCCTCAGTACGCCACACTCGAGAAGCTTGCCACCGAATACTCGGCGAAGGGACTGTCCGTCATCGGCGTTCCTTGCAACCAGTTCGGTGGTCAGGAGCCCGGCACCGCCGAGGAAATCGAAACGTTCTGCTCCACCACCTACGGCGTCACCTTCCCCATCACGGAGAAGATCGAGGTCAACGGAGAGAACCGGCACCCGCTCTACGCGGAGCTCACCAAGACCGAGGACGCAGAAGGCGTCGCAGGAGACATCCAGTGGAACTTCGAGAAGTTCCTGATCTCACCCGAGGGCGTCGTCACCAACCGCTTCCGCCCACGTACCGAGCCGGACGCCCCTGAAGTACTGGCTGCGATCGACAAGATCCTGCCCAAGGAGAACATCGCCGTTTAGACGCGATCAATTCTGCCGTCGAGCCTCGTTCACATCGGTGTGCGAGGCTCGCGGCATGTCTGGAGCACTGATCGTGTCGGTGAGCGGAATCAGGGACGACACCTGCGACAACGCAGCGGAGTTCGCCCTCGAACTGGACAAGCGTGGCGTCGCGCAGTCGCTTCTCGTTGCGCCGCGGCTGAAGGACAAGTACCGGCTCACGAAAGACGAGAACACCCAGGACTGGCTGCGAGGGCGTCGGGACCTGGGGGATGCGATAGTCCTGCACGGGTACGACCAGGCCGCGACCAAGCGTCGCCGAGCCGAATTCGCAGCACTTCCACGTCACGAAGCACGGCTGCGGCTCATGGCCGCCGACCGGGTCATGGAGCAGACCGGCTTGCGCACAAGGGTGTTCGCAGCGCCGAGGTGGATCGCATCACCCGGAGCAGTTGCCGCTCTGCCCGAGGCCGGCTTTCGAATGATCGCCGGCCTCAGTGCAATTCACGATCTGGAATCGGGATCGCTCGTACGGGCACGAGTCCTGGGCATCGGCGAAGGCTTCAAAGCCGAACCCTGGTGGTGTCGAGCACTGGTCATCGGCGCCGGACGTACCGCCCGACGCGGCGGCACCGTCCGATTGGCGGTCAGCGCAAAACAACTGGGCCGCAGCGGTCCCCGGCAGGCAATCCTGGACGCGGTCGACCTGGCGCTCTACAGCGGTGCAACACCGGGCGTGTACGAACACGTTCGCAGGGTGAGAGCAGCCTGACCGCTCGCGGGGTTATGAGATCGTGACGTAACGGACCACCTGGTCCAGTGGATGTAACCCTCGACGATGCAATCGATGTCGAGGCGGCGCCATGAAAAGAATCGTGCTCGTGACCCTCTGCATGATGGCCGCTGTGGCCTGCGGAAACACCGATGGCGGCACAGCGACCGCAGTGTCGGAATCCACTGCCGCGCCGGGGCAGCAGGCCGCGACGCCGACGGTTGCACCCTCGGTGGGCGCGCTGCCGTCGGTCGTGGTTCCGTCGCCGGTCCCTGCCCTTCCGTCGGACATCAGGATCCCGACGGCGGACGCAGCTCCGACAGTGACCCCGGTCCAGCCGAAGACATGTGTGGACGCTGCCGTGGTCGCCGATGCTGTGGCATCCATTCCGCGATACTTCCCGGACGAAGCCTGGACCGCAGGCCGGACAGGTGATCCCTGTGCGGCGTTCACGTGGGTGGAAGCTGCGGCGTCGCCGTATGCAACCGCGAGCACACCGGAGCACATTCTGTTCTTCGGCAACGGTGTGTACCTCGGCACGGCGACGGCAGCGCCGTACAGCTTCACGAGTGTTGCAACCCAGACCGCCGACACGATCACCGTGAACTATCGCTGGCTCGTCGCCGACGAGGCGTTCGCAGCACCCGCCGGTGGCCCCGCCGCAATCCGCTACCAGTGGGACGGGAGCTCCGTGATCATGCTGGACACTCTGCCGCCCGAGGTGACCGGTTGATGTGAGTGGAGATGACAGTGCCATCGGGTCGCTCCGCAGGCTCCGCTCCTGTCCCCGGCCTATATTTTTACTCACATGGAGAGGGAGGATTCCTGAGGAAGCTCGCGGAATTCGGTGTTCTCGTCGGCCATGTCCTTGAACCGGCCGTAGTAGATTCCCCTGGCCTCCTCGGCGACGACGGCCTGGTGGATCGGGAACGCGGTCCGAGGTGCGACTGCGCGCAGAAACTCGACGTTCTCCGAGAGCTTCGACCACGGCGCCGCAGTCGGGAGCGCCAGCACGTCCACCTTCTGCTCGGGAACGAACAACGAGTCGCCGGGATGGAACAGTTGCCCCGGATTCTCCGGTGTCCCCAGCAGATAGCCAGTGTTGTCGATCACGGGCAGTTCGGGGTGGATGACGGCATGGGTTCCGCCGACACCACTCACCTGGATGCCGCCGACGGAGAACGTCTGGCCCGCGTGTGTGGCCGTCCACCGCTCGCCGAGTTGCGACGCGGTCATCGGATCCGCGAACAACGCTGCGTTCGGATTGCCGTCCACCAGTGCAGGAAGACGCTCGAGGTCGACGTGGTCGGGGTGCTGGTGGGTGATCAGAATGGCGTCGAGCCCGGTGATGCCCTCGAAGCCGTGTGAGAAGTTGCCGGGATCGAACAGCACCGTGGTGCCGTTCAGCTCGACGAGTACACAGGAATGTCCGAAGTGCGTCAGCTTCATTCCTCCACACTAAGCGCAGTTTCGCGGCTCGCGCTGGTGCTGCGTAAACTCTTCACCGCCGGTATTTGTCTTATCCAAGGAGCTCCCTCGTGGCCCGAGTAGTTGTCGATGTCATGCCCAAGGCCGAAATCCTCGACCCGCAGGGTCAGGCCATCGCAGGCGCGCTTGGTCGTCTCGGCGTAGCAGGCGTCTCCGACGTCAGGCAGGGCAAGCGGTTCGAGTTGGAGGTCGACGACAGCGTCGACGACGCCGAGCTCGAGAAGATCGCGGAATCGCTCCTCGCGAACACCGTCATCGAGGACTGGAAGGTCACCCGAGAAGCATGAGCACACGCAACTCGTCCGCCCGCGTGGGGGTCATCACCTTCCCCGGAACTCTCGACGACGTCGACGCCTCCCGCGCCGTGACGCTCGCCGGCGGCGAGGCCGTCAGTCTGTGGCACGCCGACGCGGACCTGAAGAACGTGGACGCCATCGTCGTCCCCGGCGGGTTCTCCTACGGCGACTACCTGCGTGCAGGCGCGATCGCCCGGTTCGCACCCGTCATGGAATCCGTCGTCAAGGCGGCCGAAAGCGGCATGCCGGTCCTCGGCATCTGCAACGGCTTCCAAGTTCTGTGTGAAGTCGGCCTGCTTCCCGGCGCGCTGACCCGCAACGAGGGCCTGCACTTCGTCTGCCGCGACCAGTGGCTGAAAGTGGAGAACTCGGACACCGCGTGGTCGTCGCGCTACGAGACGGGTGCCGAGATCCTGATCCCGGTCAAGAACGCCGAAGGCCGGTTCCAGGCATCACAGAACGTGCTCGACGAGCTCGAGGGCGAAGGCCGCGTCGTGTTCCGCTACAGCGGATCCAACCCGAACGGTAGCCAGCGGGACATCGCCGGAATCTCCTCGCCCAACGGCCGCGTCGTCGGACTCATGCCGCATCCCGAGCACGCCACCGAGCCCCTCACCGGCCCCAGCGACGACGGCCTCGGCATCTTCTACTCGGCACTGGACGCAATCGTCTCGGCCTAGCAGGAAGCAGGGTCTATTCTCCGACGCATGACCCTGACACCGGTGATGATCACGATCGACTCCTCCGATCCTGGACCGCTCGCGACGTGGTGGGCGGCCAGGACCGGCGGAACCATCGAAGAAGAGAACGACGGGTGGTTCTACACCGTCTCGCTGCCCTCGGCGCCGTACCGCCTTGCCTTCCAGAAGGTCGACGACCCGACGCCGGGCAAGAACCGAATCCACCTGGATCTGACGACGGCGGATCTCGACACCGAGGTGACGGCTCTGGTCGATTCGGGTGCGTCCAAGGTCGACGAGCACACGATGGGCGAATTCCGCTGGGTCACCCTGACCGATCCGGACGGAAACGCATTCTGCGTCTCGGGCGCGCACTAGAGCTCGGCGAGAGTCCGCTCGAACAGATCTGCCGACGAACTACCGTTGACCTGGCAGTACTGCCCGTCACGCCAGAAGTAGAGATCCTGGGACAGCGGATTCGGGGTGTCCCGAGAGAATATGCGCGCCAACTGCACGAGCAGTGTCGACGCACGAACGGTGGCGTCGAACTCGAAGGGTTTGTAGTAGTCGATCTCGTAGGCATTGGGAACGACGAACAGAACGCCGAACGGTGAATCGCCGAGGTGATCGGCGATCAGCGTGGGCATGTTCGCGACCTTGGATGCGAGATAGATCGAATCGCCTTTGCACACGTCGATCGTCACATCGTCCTTGGTCAGTGTTTCGCGATCGTCGAAGGTCATCGCGGCTGTGTTGTCGCGACCGAACGCCCACGCGGCCTCGAGGTCTCGATTCTCCAGATACCGACCTTCGAGAGTCAACGCAAGGTCCGGAAACGTCAAGTTCAGCACTCGGCGTGGTGAATTCGGCGCATCGACCAGCGGAGTCGAATAGCGGAAGTCGCCCCTGCCCGGCAACGCGCTCGGCGCAGTGACCCGCTCACGCAATCGCATGTAGAACTCGTCGTCCGGCATGTTCAGCAGATACTGCGGGTCACTCAGTCGCTGTGACTCGAGCATGGTTGCGACATGGATCTCGATGATCTCGCCCCAGTACTTCCGCGGAGCACCGAGGCAGCGTGCCGTCAGATTCTCGAGCGTCACGTGGTGGCCGTCGTCGGTCTTCAGAGTGGTGGCGTCGATCTTCGTCAGCTTCACCCCGTGCCTGCCGAATGCCTCGATCACTTTCTTGCGGACGATGGCTGTCGTAGCCGGTCCCGATGCCTGCGCTGCCAGATGATTCATGACGCCCCCGAGTCGATGTGTGGTCCTTGCTCTGTTCGACGCAGCTACTGACACAATGGTTCCCATGTCGTCTCTTGCGTCTGCCGCTGGTCTGTGCAATTTCGTCGACGTGTCGCCGTCGCCGTTCCATGTGTGCCGCACCGTAGCGGTGCAGCTCGAGGAGGTAGGTTTCGTCCGCGTCGACGAGACCGAAGCCTGGCCGGCCGAGGCAGGGCGGTACTACCTCATCCGCGGCGGGTCGCTCGTCGCATGGAGTACCGAGAGCAGCAGCGCCGCATTCCGGATCGTCGGCGGACACACCGACAGCCCCAACCTGCGCGTCAAGCAGCACCCTGATCTGGAGTCGGCGGGATGGCAGATGGTCGGCCTCGAGCCGTACGGGGGAGCGTGGCTCAATTCGTGGCTCGACCGCGATCTCGGTGTGTCCGGTCGACTCAGTGTGCGCGACGGCAACGGGCTGCGTGAGGTGCTCGTCAAGGTCGACGAACCGATTCTCCGTGTCCCGCAGCTCGCAATTCACCTGTCCGAGGATCGCAAGGGCGTGACCTTGGACCCGCAACGACACGTCAATGCCATTTGGGGCGTGGGTAACTCACCGCGATCGTTCATCTCGTTCGTCGCGGAACGCGAAGGCGTCGACCCGTCGACGGTTCTCGGGTGGGAGCTGATGACGCACGACCTCGCGCCCAGCGCAGTCGTCGGCGCTCAGAGCGAACTGGTCAGCGCACCGAGGCTCGACAACCAGGGAACGTGCTACGCGGGTACTCAGGCTTTGATTGCGGCAGTGCAGAATCCGGCGGACGTCACCCCGGTGCTGGCATTGTTCGACCACGAGGAAGTCGGCAGCATGTCCGACCGTGGCGCGTTCTCGGACCTGCTCAACACGGTGCTCGAGCGAATCGTGTTGGGCCGCGGCGGCGGTCGCGAGGAGTTTCTCCGCACCATGGCCGGATCCATCTGCGCCTCCGGTGACATGGCGCACGCGACGCATCCGAACTACCCGGACCGACACGAACCCGCGCATCGCATCGAACTCGGTGGAGGGCCCGTGCTCAAGGTCAACCAGAACCTCAGGTACGCAACGGATTCCGCGGGTGCAGGAGCATTCGCACTGGCCTGCGACCAGGCGGGGGTGCCACTGCAGCGCTACGTTCACCGCGCCGATCTGCCCTGCGGTTCGACGATCGGCCCGATCACGGCCTCACGGACGGGCCTGTCGACCGTCGACGTCGGTGCCGCACAGCTCGCCATGCACAGCGCACGCGAGCTCATGGGCGCCTCCGATGTGAAGGCCTACGCCGACGCCCTCGCTGCGTTCCTGGCTCCGTTGGCCTAGCTAGCTCAGCTGCAGGCACGCGTCGGCCGCGAGCCAGAACAGTTGCTCGCGGACGGTGCCTGCCTTGGTCCAGCCGCGGTGCTCCCAGTCCGCGGCCAGGGAGTCGCCCGCGTACAGCAGTTGCGCGAACCGCACGCCGCGATACCGGGCGACCGCGCAGAACGCCGACGCTTCCATGTCGACCGTCAGGCAGCCCTCGTCGACGCGCCGGGAGACTCTGCTTCGGGTTTCGCGGTACAAAGCGTCGGTGGTCCAGGATCGACCCGTGACGTGCGCGATCCCGGCCTCCGTCAGCACGTTCTGCAGCACCGTGACGCCTGCAGGATCGGCGTCGACGACCCGTCCGGGCGGGAGGTAGTGGAACGACGTTCCCTCGTCGCGGACAGCGCTGTCGACAACCATGACGTGACCCATGCCGAGCTGATCGGTCAGTGCTCCCGCGCCCCCGACGGCGACGAACTCCGAGCAGCCGAGCGCGATCGCCTCTTCGAGGAACAGTGCGGCCAGGGGTGCGCCGACTCCCGGATGGAACACGGCGAGCCGTTCACCGCCCCGCTCGATCTCGTAGACGGGATGCTCGCCGTGCTCGGATCGAAGCACCGACAGGACGCGTGCCTTGCCCTGACCGGCTATGGACTCGATCACTTCCGCGAAGAAGCAGACAACGGCTTTTCTGGGGACATCCACACCCTTGACCACCATCTGAGGCGTCAGGACGCCCGATTCGTCCAGATCGTTCTCCGTCAACGCGATGGGAGCGGAGCCTGAAGAGGCGACAGAAGGGGTATCCACGGCACAATGTTTGCACGCTGCTTTTGGGGCCTGTCACCCTGCACGGATAGACTCCCCCTGGCATTTCGCTCCAGGAAGGGACCCCACTCCTCGTGTCCGACAGCTTTGTGAAAATTGACACTGTCTCCGCCGCAGTCGCTACGCCGGATGTTGCGCAGCCGTACAAAGAACTCGGACTCAAGGACGACGAGTACGCCCGCATCAAGGAAATCCTCGGTCGCAGGCCGACGGATGCCGAGCTGGCGATGTACTCCGTCATGTGGAGCGAGCACTGCTCCTACAAGTCCTCCAAGGTGCACCTGAAGTACTTCGGCGAGACCACCACCGACGAGATGCGTAAGTCGATGCTCGCGGGCATCGGCGAGAACGCAGGCGTCGTCGACGTCGGTGACGGATGGGCCGTCACGTTCAAGGTGGAAAGCCACAACCACCCGTCGTACGTCGAGCCCTACCAGGGTGCGGCGACGGGCGTCGGCGGCATCGTCCGCGACATCATGGCCATGGGCGCGCGGCCCATCGCCGTCATGGACCAGCTGCGTTTCGGTGCTGCAGATGCGCCCGATACACGTCGCGTCCTCTCGGGCATCGTCTCCGGCGTCGGCGGCTACGGAAACTCGCTCGGCCTCCCCAACGTCGGCGGCGAAACGGTGTTCGACGCCTCCTACGCGGGCAACCCACTGCTCAACGCTCTGTGTGCAGGTGTCATGCGCGTCGAGGACATGCATCTCGCGTTCGCGTCGGGCCTGGGCAACAAGATCATCCTGTTCGGCGCTCGCACGGGTCTCGACGGCATCGGTGGCGTGTCCGTGCTGGCCTCGGAGACGTTCGACGGTGATGAGACCGGAGCGGAACACGAAGGCGGAGCCGGAGCTGGACCATCGAAAAGCAGGAAGAAGCTTCCTGCCGTTCAGGTCGGCGACCCGTTCACCGAGAAGGTCCTCATCGAGGCGTGTCTCGAGCTGTATGCCGAGAAGCTCGTCGTCGGGATCCAGGACCTCGGCGGCGCCGGATTGTCCTGCGCGACGTCCGAACTCGCGTCGGCAGGCAGTGGTGGCATGCACATCGCGCTCGAGCAGGTCCCGATGCGCGCTACCGGCATGACCCCGGCCGAGGTGCTCTCGAGCGAGTCCCAGGAACGCATGTGCGCCGTGGTGACGCCGGAGAACGTCGACAAGTTCATGGCCGTCTGCAAGAAGTGGGATGTTCTCGCGACGGTGATCGGCGAGGTCACCGACGGTGACAACCTCGAGATCACGTGGCACGGGGAGACCGTCGTCGACGTTCCGCCGAAGACCGTCGCCCACGAGGGCCCGGTGTACTCGCGGCCCGTGCAGCGTCCCGCCGCTCAGGACGCACTCGTCGCGAACACCACCGCGTCGCTGAAGCGCCCCGAGACCGCCGAGGAACTGAAGGCAACGCTGCTGAAGATGATCGGCAGCCCACAGCTCTGCAGCCGCAAGTTCATCACCGAGCAGTACGACCGCTACGTCCGCGGGAATACCGTGCTCGCCGAGAACGCTGACGCCGGTGTGATTCGGATCGACGAGACGACGGGCCGCGGTATCGCGCTGGCCACGGACGCGTCGGGCCGGTACACCGCACTCGACCCGTACCAGGGCGCACAACTCGCGCTCGCCGAGGCGTTCCGCAACGTCGCCGTCACCGGTGCGACCCCGAAGGCCGTCACCAACTGCCTCAACTTCGGATCACCCGAGGATCCGGGCGTCATGTGGCAGTTCCAGCAGGCCGTTCGCGGTCTCGCCGACGGCTGCGTCACCCTCGGCATTCCCGTCACCGGCGGAAACGTCAGCTTCTACAACCAGACGGGCTCCGAAGCGATCCTCCCGACGCCGGTCGTCGGAGTCCTCGGTGTCATCGACGACGTGCACCGCCGCGTCCCCACCGGCCTCGGCCTCGAGCCCGGCGAGACACTGATCCTCCTCGGCGACACCCACGACGAGTTCGACGGATCCATCTGGGCACAGGTCGAGCACGATCATCTCGGTGGCGTGCCGCCGAAGGTCGATCTGGCCCGCGAGCAGCTGCTCGCCGACATTCTGCTCGCCGGATCTCGTGACGGACTGATCTCCGCCGCGCACGATCTCTCCGAGGGCGGCCTGGCTCAGGCTGTCGTCGAAGCAGCGTTGGCGGGCGAAACCGGTTGCCGCATCCTGCTTCCCGAAGGCGCCGACCCGTTCGTCACCTTGTTCTCCGAGTCCTCCGGCCGCGTGCTCGTCGCTGTGCCGCGCACCGAGGAGACTCGCTTCACCGGCATGTGCACCGCCCGTAACCTCCCGTGGACGCGCATCGGCGTCGTCGACGAGGGTTCGGACGAGATCGAAGTTCAGGGCCAGTTCGCCGTCGAGATGACCGAACTCCGTGACACTTTCGAGAGCACCCTTCCCAGACTTTTCGGGTAGGGCAGTGAGCGGGGGAGAGGCATCGGAAGGGGCCGTCGACACGGTCGAGCGTGAACACACGCATCACCGTCTGCCGATCGAGTTCGCGGTGCCTTCTCCCGAACGGCATCCCCTCGTCATGTGGGCGTGGGGGCTGCTGAAACTCGATTTCACGGGCATCGTCTTCAGCGCGCTGTTCTTCTGCTGGTCGCTGACACCGTCGCTGCTGCCGCGTGACTGGTTGTTCCAGGGACTGATCGGCGGAATCAACGCGGCCATCGGTTACGGCTTCGGCGTGGCCGTCGGCTGGGCGGCTCGGAGGTGGTACCTCGACCGGAAGACGTGGTGGCCCATGCCGCGTCGGGTCGAGCTCTACGTCAAGTTCGCCATCCCGCCGCTCGCGATCCTCGCATCGCTGTACATGCTGTACCTGTCCGCCGGATGGCAGCGCGAACTTGCCGCGTTGATGGACGCCGAGGGAACGACCACCACCGGATACTTCCGCACCGGTGCGTTGAGCATCGGCGTCGCCGCGCTGTTCATCTCGGGCATGCGTGTGCTGCGTGACCTGGTTCGCTTCGTCGCGCGCCAGCTCAACAAGGTCGTCAAGATGCCCCGTGAGGTCGCGAACGTCATCGGGGTCGTCCTCATCGTCGTTCTGGTCATCGCGCTCGTCCAAGGTGTTCTGCTGCGGGCAGTCTCCGACGTGACCAATTCGATCTTCAGCCTGCAGAACAACGAAACTCGCGAAGGCGCAGAACAACCCACCGAACCCGAGCGATCCGGCAGCCCACAATCTCTCGCGCCCTGGGACACCCTCGGATTCGAAGGACGCAACTTCGTCTCCAGCGGACTGAGCGCACAGGAGATCTCTTACGGCCTCGGACAGCCTGCGCTGGAACCGATCCGCGCCTACGCCGGGTTGGAGACCGCCGAGACACAGGACGAGCGGCTCGACATCGTCGTACAGGAACTCGAACGCACCGGAGCCTTCGAGCGTCAGGCCCTGGTCGTCGTCCCGACCACGGGAACCGGATGGGTCAACCCCACCGCGATCGAAGCCGAGGAACTGATGTTCGGCGGCGACGTCGCCACCGTCGCCGCGCAGTACTCCTACCTACCCAGTTGGATCTCGTTCCTCGCCGAACGCGACAAAGCGGCCGAGGCGGGTAAGGCGTTGATCGACAAGGTCCACGAGCGCTGGCTACAGGAACCGGAGGCCACCAGGCCCAAGCTGTACGTCTACGGCGAAAGCCTCGGAACGCAGTCCGGTGAAGGTGCCTTCGACGGTCTCGCCGAGATCCGGGACAGCGTCGACGGCGTCCTGTGGGTCGGGCCGCCGAACGCGAACCGGCTGTGGTCCCAGTTCAAGAACCGCCGCGACCCGGGTAGCCCCGAAGTACGGCCCGTCTACGCCGATGGTCTCGTCGTCCGTTTCGCCGACAACTCGTCCGGGATCCCGCCCGAGGGTCAGCCGTGGCTCAGTCCCCGCATCCTCTACGTGCAGCACGCGTCCGACCCGGTCGTCTGGTGGTCGCCCGACCTGCTGTTCGAGCGCCCCGACTGGCTGTCGGAAGCTCCTGGCCCCGACCGTCTGCCCGACATGCGCTGGTTCCCGATCGTCACCTTCTGGCAAGTCGCAGCCGATCTGACCAACGCCGCGGGCGTGCCCGACGGTCACGGTCACAACTACGGGACCCTCGTTCTCGACGGCTGGGTCGCCGTTGCGGCGCCCGCAGGATGGACTGCGGAGGACACCGAGAAAGTGCGCGCCGTGATGGACGAATACGCAGGTCGCGACGGCCCCGAGAAGTGAAAGGTCTCGCTCTGGGCGCGGTCACGACGGCATGGAGTACGGCCGTCGTACCTGCGCTGAACTTGCCTGACCGACCGCGCACGGTGGTGAACGCAGCGTTCGGGATTTCGCTGGCCGCAGTGACACGGGCTCCGCTCGGGTCGAGCAAATGGCGAAGCGGTCTGAAGTGGGGGCTCGGTGCGGCGGCGGTACCCGCCCTGGCTTCGGTCGTGATCGCATCCGTACCCGCGCTGGCCACCCGAGTTCGACCGTCGGACGACAACCTCGCCGAGTGGGTGTTGTTTCGGATCCCGATCGGAACCGTCGTCACCGAAGAGCTGGTGTTCAGAGCCGTGTTCGACGACGTGTCCCCGTCGCTGTCGCCGGTGTTCTTCGGCCTCTGGCACATCCATCCCGCCCGTGCTGCCGGGGATTCCGTGATCGGAACTGTTGCCGGAACCATGCTGGCGGGTGCGTTGTTCTCGTGGCTGCACCGAAGAAGTGGCAGCGTGCTCGCGCCGATGCTTCTTCACTACGGGGTGAACGCCTCCGGAGCGGTCCTGGCTGCACACAATTCGACCTCGCAGGGCCGAATGTGACCTGCCGGGCGGACTTCTGTGCACTGGGGACCGCGTCCTGAGCCGGGAGTGGAGCCT
Source organism: Rhodococcus sp. 14-2470-1a (assembly GCF_002259425.1). Taxonomy (NCBI): domain Bacteria; kingdom Bacillati; phylum Actinomycetota; class Actinomycetes; order Mycobacteriales; family Nocardiaceae; genus Rhodococcus; species Rhodococcus sp. 14-2470-1a. Next base: position 26,563 of record NZ_NPFZ01000006.1, on the reverse strand, counting down.
GCAGGAACGACCCGAATAGGCTGATCGGCATGGCTCCGAGTAAGACGGTCACCCCCGAGCAGGTTCGAACCGCCGTTCTGGCCGTCGCCGACTGGGTGCGCGACGCCTCCCTCGACAAGCCGCCGCGCGCGGCCGTCGCCGACGCCGTCCGCACCACCGCTCGCACCTTGGCCCAGGTGGCGCCGGGATCCAGCGTCGAGGTTCGGGTTCCGCCGTTCGTCGCGGTGCAGTGCATCGTCGGCCCGCGGCACACCAGGGGCACACCTCCCAATGTGGTCGAGACCGATCCGCGCACGTGGCTGGAGGTCGCGACCGGAGTCCGAGCATTCGACGACGCGCTGAACGACGGTTCGATCACGGCGTCGGGCAGCAGGGCGAGCGAAGTCGGACATTGGTTACCGATCCTGCGTGCCTGACGTAGGCCAAGTGGACAGCCGGTTACCGCAAAACAGACAACCGGGGAATGTCACTCGCCCACGATGCGTTGGCATGGCCTGTGTGCCCGTAGACTGGTACATGCCCCCCGCCCCGTCCCCCAAGGGAGCAGTGTTGTGACCTCTGCCGATATCTCGGTCGACAGTCCAAATCTTCTGGTAGGCAAGCCTGTAGACGAACCCGAGAACGAACCTCGGGAAGAATGCGGCGTATTCGGAGTGTGGGCCCCGGGGGAGGATGTAGCCAAGCTCTCCTATTACGGCCTGTACGCATTGCAGCACAGAGGCCAGGAAGCTGCCGGCATCGCCGTCTCCGACGGTTCCCAGGTCCTGGTGTTCAAAGATCTCGGCCTGGTCAGCCAGGTGTTCGACGAGCAGACCCTCGGCGCCATGCCGGGGCACGTCGCCATCGGACACTGCCGCTACTCCACCAGCGGCTCGGTGACGTGGGAGAACGCGCAGCCGATCTTCCGGACCACGACGGCCGGTACGGGTATCGCCCTCGGCCACAACGGCAACCTCGTCAACTTCGCCGAACTGGCGACGCGAGCCCGCGAAGAGGGCCTGATCAGCGACCGGTTGCAGGGCAACGGCACGTCGGATTCCGATGTCGTCACCGCACTGCTGGCGCACAAGGCCGCAGACCGCACCATCGAGCAAGCTGCGATGGAACTGCTCCCCACTCTGAAGGGCGCATTCTGCCTCACCTTCATGGACGAGCACACGCTGTACGCCGCGCGTGATCCCCACGGAATCCGTCCGCTGTCCCTCGGACGCCTGGACCGAGGATGGGTCGTCGCCAGCGAGACCGCAGCGCTCGACATCGTCGGAGCCGCATTCGTGCGTGACATCGAGCCGGGCGAACTCCTGGCCATCGACGCCGACGGTGTTCGCTCCTCGCGGTTCGCGGCGCCGGAACCCAAGGGCTGCGTGTTCGAGTACGTCTACCTCGCGCGCCCGGACTCCGTCATCGGTGGCCGTTCGGTGCACTCCACTCGCGTCGAGATCGGTCGTCGGCTCGCCGAGGAGCACCCCGCCGAGGGTGACCTGGTGATTCCGGTTCCCGAGTCGGGAACGCCCGCTGCCGTCGGATTCGCGCAGGGCTCCGGAATTCCGTACGGCCAGGGACTGATGAAGAACGCCTACGTGGGACGTACGTTCATCCAGCCGTCGCAGACCATCCGGCAACTCGGAATCCGCCTCAAGCTCAACCCCCTCAAAGAGGTCATTCGGGGCAAAAGGCTCGTGGTCGTGGACGATTCGATCGTGCGCGGCAATACTCAGCGCGCCCTGATCAGGATGCTGCGGGAAGCCGGTGCGCTCGAGATCCACGTACGGATCGCGTCGCCGCCCGTCCGCTGGCCATGCTTCTACGGTATCGACTTCGCGTCTCCCGCCGAGTTGATCGCCAACGGCGTCGACTCCGAGGACGGAATCCTCGAAGGGGTGCGTCAAGCCATCGGTGCCGACTCCCTCGGTTACATCTCCACCGAAGGCATGATCGCGGCGTCGGAGCAGCCCGAATCTCGGCTGTGCACCGCATGTTTCACGGGCAAGTACCCCATCGAGCTTCCCGCCGACAACGCACTGGGCAAGCACGTCCTCGAAGGCATGCTCGCCACCGCCGCCGGACAGGCGTCGGAATCCACCAACGCCAACGTGAGTGCTCTCAGCAGGCCCTGATCCGCTGACGTGCGGCGGAGCCGCTACAGACTTATGGTGTGATCGGCCAGCCAGGAGTTGATGCCGACTACCCGCTCCGCGGCATGCCGGGCGTGCGGATCGTTCTGAGCGCCCAGGATCTTCTCGACGCCGGTTCGGTCCAGCAGGGCCGCGATCGGTGCGTTGGAATCGTCCAGAACGGCGCCGAGCTCCTGCAGGATCGTCATCGAGTACTGCGGATCCTGGGTGCTCGGGTACGGGCTCTTCACACGCTGCACGACCGACTGCGGCAGTAGATCCGCCGTCGCGGCACGCAGAAGGCTCTTCTCGCGGCCGTCGAAGGTCTTGAACGCCCAGGGTGTACCGAACACGTACTGCACCAGGCGGTGATCGCAGAACGGCACCCGAACCTCCAGCCCCACGGCCATGCTCATCCTGTCCTTGCGCTCGAGCAGCAACGGAAGGAAGCGAGTCAGGTAGAGGTAGGAGATCTCGCGCATCCGGGCTTCCAGGCCCTCGTCACCGGGTCGTCTCGGAACTTCCGCCAGCGCCCGCCGATACTCATTCTCGTAGTACCCCTCCATGTCGAGCTGACGTTGCAGATCGAGCGAGAACGGCGACGTCGTGTCCCTGCCCTGCGCCATCGACCCGGCCAGCCATGGGAACGTATCGGCGGCAACCACGTTCGGGTCGTGGAAATCGGCGTACCCGCCGAACACCTCGTCCGCGGACTCGCCGGACAGCGCCACCGTCGATTGCTCGCGTACGGCCTTGAACAGCAGATACAGCGAGGTGTCCATGTCGCCGAGTCCCGGGTAGTCCCGTGCGGCCAGCACGGCTGCCCGGTGAACCGGATCGAGCAGGTCGTCGTTGCTCAGCACGATGTCTCGGTGGTCCGACGCCACGTGCTGGGCCACGTCCTGCACGAACTTCGTGTCGGGCGCGTCGCGGAGACCGTCGGCGACGAAGTTGTCCGCGTACCCCACGAAGTCGACGGCGAACGACCGCACAGGTCCTGTGCCCTCGGCGGCGAGCCGGCCGGCCGCGAGTGCGGTCAACGCCGACGAGTCGAGCCCTCCCGACAGGAGTGTGCACAGAGGAACGTCGGCGATGAGCTGGCGAGATGCAGTGTCGTCCAGCAGCTCTCGAACCGTGCGGATCGTGGTGTCGAGGTCATGGGTGTGCTCGTGATCGTCGAGGCCCCAGTATTTCACTTCGTGTGCACCGTGCGCGGTCACTCGAACGACGTGACCGGGCGGAACTTCCTTCATACCGTCGAACACCGCGTTCGACGGATCGGCGACGAAACCGAGGAGTCGACGCAGACCGTCGATACCGACGTTCTTGGAGGCCAGTGAATTGGCAAGTATCGCTTTCGGTTCGGAGCCGAACAGGACTCCGTCCTCGGTTTCGAGGTAGTAGAGGGGCTTGACGCCCAGGCGGTCGCGGACGAGGAGGAGTTCCTCGGTTGCTGTGTCCCACAGTGCGTACGCGAACATGCCGTTGAGTTGTGGGACCGCGTTCTCGCCCCACTTCTCGTGGGCGCGAAGAACCACCTCGGTGTCACTGCTGGTTCGGAAGTCGCCGCCGATCACTCCGCGGAGCTCGCGGAAGTTGTAGGTCTCGCCGCTGTAGACGATGACGGCTTCGGTGCCGTCGAGCCTGCGGTGGATCATCGGCTGATGGCCACCGGGTAGGTCGATGATGGCGAGGCGACGATGCCCGAGGGCTGCGTGCTCGGACGTCCACAGTCCCTCGTCATCGGGTCCTCGTCGGGTCATGGTGTCGGTCATGGCGCGCAGCGTTCGATTTTCGCCACGTAGATCCCGCCCGTAGGACACCCATCCCGTGATTCCGCACATATGTTGCCTCCTGGTCCGAAGTCCCCCGACCGGCACATCGACGCAACAAGAACGTTACGCGAACTAAATAGTCTCGGCTACATCCACGGCATCCTGCATCGACGGATCGGACTCCGGTACCGTTAGAGCGCAATTGCGCGCATTTGGTGTGCAACGATCACGAGTACAAGGCTGGAGCCGCATGACCGAGGAAACCCGACCACAGAGCGCAACCTCCTCGGGTGGTGCTTCCTACGCTGCGGCCGGCGTCGACATCGCCGCGGGTGACCGGGCCGTCGAGCTGTTCGCGCCGCTGGCGAAGAAGGCATCGCGTCCCGAGGTCATGGGTGGCCTGGGCGGATTCGCCGGCCTCTTCGCGCTCAAGGGTGACTACCGCGAACCGATTCTCGCTGCGTCCACCGACGGCGTCGGCACCAAGATTGCCGTCGCGCAGGCGCTCGGCAAGCACGACACCCTCGGGCTCGACCTCGTCGCGATGGTCGTCGACGACCTCGTCGTGTGCGGAGCCGAACCGCTGTTCCTGCAGGACTACATCGCCGTGGGGCGCGTCGTCCCCGAGATGGTCGCAGAACTCGTCAAGGGCATCGCAGAGGGCTGCGTCATCGCCGGCTGTGCGCTCCTCGGCGGCGAGACGGCCGAGCACCCCGGGCTCATGGCCGACGGGGACTACGACCTCTCCGCCACCGGCGTGGGCGTCGTCGAGGCTGATGCAGTCCTCGGACCGGACCGTGTGCGTCCCGGTGACGTCGTGATCGCGATGGGCTCGTCGGGACTGCACTCCAACGGATACTCCCTGGCGCGCAAGGTTCTGCTCGAGATCAACCACATGGACCTCGGCGGGCACGTCGAGGAGTTCGGCCGCACCCTGGGCGAAGAATTGCTCGAGCCGACGAAGATCTACGCCAAGGACTGCCTTGCACTCGCCGCGGAAACCGACGTGCGCACGTTCTGCCACGTCACCGGCGGCGGGCTTGCCAACAATCTCGGACGTGTGATGCCTGCAGGCCTCGTCGCAGAACTCGACCGTACGACGTGGAGCCCAGCGCCGGTGTTCTCGCTGATCGCCCAGCGTGGCCGCGTCGAGCGCGCCGAGATGGAGCAGACGTTCAACATGGGCGTCGGCATGGTCGCCATCGTCGCACCCGAGGACGTCGACCGTGCACTGGCCGTGTTGACGGCGCGGCACATCGACTGCTGGACTCTGGGAACGGTCAAGAAGTCGAGCGACAAGTCCGCGACCGAGCGAGCGCTTCTGCTGGGTAACCACCCACGCTTCTGAGCGACCAGCACGAACGACAATGAGGGGGAGCCGCCGTGCGGCTCCCCCTCACTTCGTTGTCAACTCGCTGTCAGCGTCGCCAGTCCTCGTATTCGTCTTCTTCGGCGCGGGAATAGCCGTCCGCGTCCGAAGAGGAAATGCCGCCCGAGGTGATACCGCCACGGTGGGAGTTGGACGAATGACCGGAGAGCTCTCTTTGCAGACTCTCCAAGTCCGTTGTCGGCGAGCTGTACTTCAGCTCACGAGCGACCTTTGTCTGCTTTGCCTTAGCCCTGCCTCGGCCCATGGCGTTGCCCCCTCGCGGACTTGCGGGGCGGCCTGGGGAAATTTGGGCGCCCCGTTAGATTTGGTATTTCTTCCTGGCACACACTCTAGCGCGCGAATCGCTCGGATGCTCATACGGAGTACGTGTCCGGCCTGTTTGCTTCATCTCAGCGGCGCAGGCAGTGCCCGCAACCTGCGAAAATGTGCTGAGTCCCGGTAAGAATCACGATTGGGTATGTTTTCGGAGCGCGAGCTTGGCGTCCCGTTCCACCTTGACCGGCAGATCGCCGCGACCGAGAAGCTCCGTCAGACCCTCGGGGTTTCGGCCGAGAAACAGGTCTCGAACGGTCACTCCGTGCGACGGAACATCCTCCACCGAGATGCCGACACCGCCTTCGAGAGCGCCCGGCGTGATCACCCGCAGATAGGCCCCGACGTCGCCACGCTCGGTGAACCGTTTGACCCAGTTGGGCTCGCCCACCCACCGAGCGAACGTCGAGCACGGCTTGCGCGCGATGGTCACCTCGAGAACCACCTCACCGAGACGCCACCGCGAACCGACGACGGCGTCGGTGACCGCGATCCCGGACGTCCGCAGGTTCTCGCCGAACCACCCGGGCGGAATCTCCCGGCCCAGGTCTGCAGCCCACCGATCGGCCTCCGCCGAGTCGTAGGCGTAGACGGCCTGATCGCCGCCGCCGTGGAACTTGGTGTCCAGGCTGTAGTCACCGGTCACCCCGTCGGCGTGCACGAGCACCGGGTGATCGACCGGCCGCTTGTCGATGGCGCTGTCCACGACACCTCGACGGCCCACCGGAACGTCCGCGTGCACGACGCACACCGCGTCGACCTGCCCAGCGATCATCGCCCGCGAAGTCGGTCGACGGCGGCGCGGCCGGCCTGGACGTCGTCGTAATCGGGAATCGAATCCGGGTCGATGGAGGCCGCACACGGACCGGCGGTGAGCTCGGTTCCCGCAGGAACGGTTCGCTTGACCAACGCGAGCGCAACCGGACCGAGTTCGAAGTGATCGACGACGGTGCCGAGGCGACCGATCGTGCGACCACCCGCGGTCACCGCATCCCCGGTGGCAGGCCGGCCGTCCGCGGAACCGTCGAGATGAAGCAGGACGAGGTGGCGAGGCGGCCGCCCCAGGTTGTGCACCCGAGCCACCGTCTCCTGTCCTCGGTAGCAGCCCTTCTCGAGGTGAACTGCCCCGAGTTCGGTCACACCGCCGATCCACCGCACCTCGTGCGGGATGGTCTTCTCGTCGGTGTCCACGCCGACTCGAGGCCGGATCGACTCCACGCGCAGGGCCTCGTACGTCCACGTTCCGGCGGGAGAGGCGCCGGCGTCGCGCAGCCTGGTGAACCACTCGGTCAACGCGGCCCGGGGAACCAGCAGGTCGAAGGCGTTGCGGCCCGGCCACGGCATGCGGCGTACGAAACCGCCACCGGTGAGCGGGGCGGCGTCGTAGACCTCCGCGGGCACCGGCACGCCGACGGCGGCCAGAACAGCCTCGGCTTCGGCGCCCAGCAGGCTCAGCACGGCGAGTTCGCTGCCTTCACGGGGTTCCGCCTTGGACCAGAACACCATCTTCTTCAGGAACGACAACAGGTCCGAGCCGTGCGCGGCCTCGGTGTCGATCCACGTGACACCGTCCAGATCGGTCTGCACGAAATGGTGCTCGACGCGCCCGTTGACGTCGAGCGAGAGGTTCTCCGCGGAGTGCCCGTCGGGCAGATTCGACACGAGCTGGCTGGAGATGGTGTTGAGCCAGGTCAGCCGCTCTTCACCGCTGATCGCGATCACGAAGCGATGGGACCGGTCGATCACCGCAGCGTTCGACACCGCGTCCCGTTGTTCGCCGAACGGGTTTCCGTAATGCCACGCGACGGCACTGTCCGGCGTGTTCTCCGGGGACGGCACGGCGTCGGGGAAAGTCAGAAGTGGGCTCGGTGCGATCACAGCAGTATCCGACACGTCCTCCATAGTAGGTCGACACGGTGACAGCGGGTCGTCGCGGGACGTGAAAACGGACATCAGGGCCCACGTAGGCTGCGTTCATGTCGGATCGCGTAGTAGTCACCTTGGACGGGCAGGTTCACGACGCGGACGCTCCGCTGCTGCATGCGGACGATCTCGCGGCCGTACGCGGAGACGGGGTGTTCGAGACTCTCCTGGTACGCGGCGGAGCGCCGTGCGGTGTCGAACTTCACCTGGCCCGCTTGACGGCGTCGGCCGCTGCCCTCGACCTGCCGACACCGGACCTGGATTCGTGGCGTCTCGTCGTCGGCCTCGCAGTGGACGAATGGACCCGGACGTCCGACGCGGAGGGTGCGTTGCGGCTCGTGCTCAGCCGCGGTCGCGAGAGCGGAGGGGAACCGACGGGCTATGCGACGGTGGGGCCGCTGAACGAACGGGTGACGAAAGCGCGGGACGACGGTGTCTCGGTGGTCACGTTGAACCGCGGTTACTCGGTCGATTACGCGGCGTCTGCGCCGTGGGGATTGCTCGGCGCCAAGACGCTGTCCTACGCGACCAACATGGCAGCACTACGGCACGCGGCGCGTCTCGGAGCCGACGACGTCATCTTCACCAGCAGCGAAGGGCGAGTGCTGGAGGGTCCGCGGTCCACCGTGGTGCTCGCACGCGGTAAGACTCTCGTCACACCCCCGGTGGAGCAGGGCATTCTCGCGGGAACCACGGTCGACGCACTGTTCCAGGTCGCGTCGAGCAAGGGGTACACCTGCGAGCGTGCGAACGTGTACCCTGCCGATCTCGTTGCAGCAGATGGTGTTTGGTTGATCTCGAGCATCACCCTCGCCGCCCGCGTGACGACGCTCAACGGCGTCGAACTTCCGGTCCCGGCCATCGCCGAGGACGTGCGTTCCATGGTCGATCTGGCGGTCGAATCGATCGGAGACTCCGCCGCCGACGCTTGAGCTACTACTACGCGTAGTAGTACTCTCGAACTCGCTGGGGCACGCCCGTAAGCAGCGGTATCTTCCCCGCGGGCCGAGAGTTCGGAGTAGCCATGGACGCCTTGGACGTCTCGAGGTGGCAGTTCGGGATCACCACCGTCTACCACTTCATCCTGGTGCCGCTCACGATCGGTCTTGCACCGATCATCGCGGCGATGCAGACCATGTGGGTCATCACCGGGAAGGACTCCTGGTACCGCCTCACCAAGTTCTTCGGCAAGCTCTTCCTCATCAACTTCGCCCTCGGCGTCGCCACCGGAATCGTTCAGGAGTTCCAATTCGGAATGAACTGGAGCGAGTACTCGCGGTTCGTCGGCGACGTCTTCGGAGCACCCCTCGCGCTCGAAGGGCTCGTCGCATTCTTCCTCGAATCGACGTTCCTCGGCCTGTGGATCTTCGGCTGGAACCGACTGCCGAAACTCGTTCACCTGGCCACCATCTGGCTCGTCGCGATCGGCGTGAACGCATCGGCCTACTTCATCATCGCCGCCAACTCCTGGATGCAGCATCCCGTCGGCGCACGCTTCAACCCCGAGACCGGTCGTGCCGAATTGACGAGCATCTGGGAGTTGATGACCAACAGCACCGCACTCGCGGCATTCCCACACGCTGTCGCAGGCGCGTTCCTGACGGCTGCGACCTTCGTGGCAGGCATCTCGGGCTGGTGGATGGTGCGTGAGGCACGCGGCACATCGACGGGCGAGGGGCGAAGCGACAACTCGCGCAGCATGTTCCGTCCTGCGGCTCGGCTGTCCTTCGTCGTCATGATCGTCGCGGGCGGCGCACTCGCGATCACCGGAGACATCCAGGGCAAGCTGATGTTCGAGCAGCAGCCCATGAAGATGGCGTCGGCAGAATCGTTGTGCGATACGGAGACCGGTGCATCGTTCTCGCTTCTCACCGTCGGAACCCACAACAACTGCGAGTCGGTGGAACACCTGATCTCCATCCCCGGACTGACGTCCTTCCTCGCCGAGAACGACTTCGGCGCAACGGTCCAAGGGGTCAACCAACTGCAGGAACAGTACGAGCAGCAGTTCGGACCGGGTAACTACAAGCCCAACCTGTTCGTCACCTACTGGGCATTCCGAATGATGATCGGCCTCGCCGCCGGATCGGCACTGCTTGCCCTCGCCGGCCTGTGGGTCACTCGCGGCGGAAGGGTGCCGGACCAGAAATGGTTCTCGTGGCTCAGCCTCGCCGCGATTCCGACGCCGTTCCTCGCCAACAGTGCCGGTTGGATCTTCACCGAGATGGGGCGCCAACCGTGGGTGGTGGCACCGAATTTGAACGGAATCGACCAGATTCGGTTGACCGTGGACCAAGGCGTGTCCGACCACCCGGTGGGTCTGGTCGTCGCCTCGCTCGTGACCTTCACACTGCTCTACGCCGCCCTCGGATGTGTCTGGTTCTTCCTGATCAGGCGCTACGTGATCGAAGGACCGCTCGAACACGACGAGCACCCCCACGAGGACGTCGATTCCGAACAACTCTCGTTCGCGTACTAGAGGAAGACGACCATGGGACTTCAAGAATTCTGGTTCATCGCGATAGCGGTCCTGTTCATCGGATACTTCGTCCTCGAAGGCTTCGACTTCGGCGTCGGAATGCTCATGCCTTTCCTCGGCCGGGAGCGGAGCCCGCGGAGTGACTCTGAGGAACGTCACGCCGATGCAGAGGTGGGGGAGAAGAGGCGCAGGGCTGTTCTCAACACGATCGGGCCGGTCTGGGACGGCAACGAGGTATGGCTCATCACGGCGGGCGGGGCGTTGTTCGCGGCCTTCCCTGAGTGGTACGCCACGCTCTTCGCCGGCTTCTACCTCCCGTTGCTGCTGATTCTCGTCGCGTTGATCCTGCGGATCTGCGCCATCGAGTACCGCGGCAAGATCGACGATCCGGTGTGGCGTCGGCGGTGCGACCTGGGTATCGGTATCGGATCGTGGGTGCCCGCAGTGTTGTGGGGAGTGGCGTTCGCCAATATCGTCAGCGGGGTGGCGATCGACGAGAACAAGAAGGTCACAGCCGGGCTTCTCGACCTGCTCGGTCCGTACGCGCTGCTCGGCGGCGCGACGATGGCACTGGTCTTCGCGCTCCACGGAGCGGTCTTCATTGCGCTCAAGACCTCCGGCGACGTCCACGAGGATGCGGTGAGAATGGCTGTGCGGCTGTCGATCCCAGCTCTGATCGTCGGCGGCGGATTCGCCCTGTGGACCCAACTTGCCCACGGCACGACGTGGACGTGGATTCTCGTCGGCGTCGCCGCGGCATCGTTGATCGCGGTGGTCGCGCTGACGGCCAAGGTCCGCGAAGGGTGGGCGTTCGTGTTCACCACGGTGGCCGTCATCGCCGTCGTCGTGCTGCTGTTCGGGTCACTGTTCCCCGACGTCATGCCGTCGACGACGGATCCCGCCTTCAGTCTCACCGTCGAGAACGCGTCGTCGAGTCCGTACACGCTGAAGGTGATGACCTGGGCAGCAGCGTTCATGGCGCCCGTCGTGATCGGCTACCAGGCCTGGACGTACTGGGTGTTCCGCAAGCGCATTTCCACCGCTCACATTCCTGATTCGATCGGATTGTCGCTCGGTCGTTCCAAGTGAGTACGACTGTCACGGCCGGCCGCGGACCGGTGGACCCACGGCTGTGGCGCTACTCGCGATCCGCCCGTCGGTACCTCGTCCTCATCGTCGTACTCGCCCTGATCGACACCGCGGCCGTCGTCGTGTCCGCGGTGATGCTCGGCACCGTCCTCGCGGGCGTCATCACCTCCGACGCCCGCGAGATGTCCGACTGGGCAGCGCAGCTGTGGATTCTCCTGGGCGCCATCGTCGTTCGCACCCTCGCGGCGTGGTTGCAAGCGCGGTACGGCCACCGTGCCGCGTCACGAGTCGTGGAGGAGATCGAGAACGAAGTCCTCGATGCGGCGTCGCACATGGATCCCCGGGACCTGGACTCCGAACGCGAGTCGATCGCGATCGTGGTGACGCGCGCACTCGGCGGCCTCGCGCCGTACCTGACCGGATACGTGCCGTCGCTCGTGCTGGCCGCGACACTCACCCCCATCACGCTCGTGGTCATCCTCACCGAGGATCTCACGTCGGCTCTGATCATCTTCTTCACTCTCCCGCTGATCCCGATCTTCATGATCCTGATCGGATTGCTGACCAAGGGGCGCGCGGAGAAGACGCTCGAATCGATGACGAGATTGTCCGCGCAACTGCTCGATCTCGTCGCCGGCCTTCCGACGCTGCGCGCACTGGGCCGCGAGCGTGGCCCGGCGGCGAGAGTCCAGGCGCTCGGCGACGCGCACCGCCGAGCGACGATGCGGGCACTGAAGATCGCGTTCCTGTCCTCGATGGTGTTGGAATTGCTTGCGACGCTGTGCGTTGCCCTCGTCGCCGTCAGTATCGGACTGCGACTCGTGTTCGGCGACATGGCGTTGGAGGCAGGCATCATCGCACTCGTACTCGCACCGGAGGTGTACGTGCCGTTGCGTCGCGTCGGAGCCCAGTTCCATGCCGCGGAAGACGGAGTTGCCGCCGCCGACAGAGCATTCGCGATCCTGGACCGACGGGCACCGACCGCATCCGGAACGGCCGTCGTCGATGCCGCAGGAACCGGAATCCGATTCGAATCGGTGTCCGCGAGGAGCGTAGCCCGCGGACAGACTCGGCAACGGGAATCCGAGGGAACCGTTGCACCGTACGAACTTTCGGCCGACATCGCGCCCGGGACCGTCACCGTGCTCGCCGGACCCAACGGTGCAGGGAAATCGACGGCGCTGAACATCCTGCTCGGGCTCACCGAGCCGTGCGAGGGCCGAGTGGTCGTCGGCGACGTGGACGCCCGCAGCCTCGACCTGCGATCGTGGTGGGATCAGATCGCCTGGCTGCCGCAACGGCCCGTACTGGTACCGGGAACCCTGCGGGAAAACCTGGAATTCACCGGCAGCACCATCGATCTGCTCGGCGACACCGCTGCCGCAGTCGGTTTCGACCGAGTCCTCGCCGAACTACCCGACGGATGGGAGACGAGAGTGGGCACCGGCGGCGTCGGCCTGTCCCTCGGCCAAGTGCAGAGGCTCGCCCTGACCCGGGTCCTGTCCACCGACAAACCCGTCCTGCTGCTCGACGAACCGACCGCGCATCTCGACGACGCAGCCGAGGCACGCGTCCTCACCGCCCTGCGCGAGATCGCCGACCAGGGAAAGACCGTGATAGTCGTCGGGCACCGGCCGTCGGTTCTGGCGTGGGCCGACGTCGTGGTGAACGTGAGGGCCGCGTAGATGTACACCGATCTCCGACGAGCACTCGCGCTGTTCGAACTGCGGCCCGCGAGAGTGGCGACGAGCGTGGCTGCCGGCGTCGCGACTCTGGGCAGCGCTCTGACGCTCGCCGCCGTCTCCGCCTGGCTGATCACGCGAGCATGGCAGATGCCGCCGGTGCTCGACCTGACCGTCGCCGTCGTCGCCGTGCGAGCCCTCGGCATCTCCCGTGGCGTCTTCCGCTACCTCGAACGCCTCGCCACCCACGACACCGCCCTCCGCGGAATGACATCGGCACGCACCAGGCTGTACGAGCGACTCGCCGACGGCAATGCTCGCGCAACTCTGGACCTACGCCGCGGCGATCTGATGGCACGGGTAGGCGCCGACATCGACGCGATGGGCGACGTCGTCGTACGCGCCCTCGTTCCGATCTGCGTGTCCGCGATCCTGATGATCAGCGCAACCGTGCTGATTGCACTGATCTCGCCGAGCGCGGCGCTGATCCTGTTTCTCGCGTTGCTGCTCGCCGGGGTCGTCGCACCGATCCTGGCCGCACGCGCAGCCCTGATCACCGAAACCGAAGGCGTCGCCGCACGAACCGAATTCACCCTCATCGCGGTACGCGCGCTCGACCACGCACCGGAACTGCGAGTCGCGGGCAAACTGACACGAACCCTCGCCGACGCCTCCGCCGCCAACCGGGCCGCGGTGACCGCCCGCGACCGCGCATCGATGCCCACCGCCTTCGCCGACGCGGCTCTCCCACTGTCCATCGGCGCATCCGTGCTCGGATCGTTGCTCGTCGGAATCTCGCTGTACGGCAGCACCGGTAGCGCCCTGTCGCCCATGGCCCTGGCCATCATCGTGCTGGTTCCACTGGCGGCATTCGAAGCGACATCGGTCCTGCCCGCCGCAGCGGTGACTCTGACGCGCGCGCGTCTGTCCGCGTCGCGCATCACGACGCTGTTGGACGACGCCGACGCGCCCGAGCCTCGGCGGGTGGGCACAGGCGCGGCGCTTCAGGGACCGCACGACGCCGCCAGAATCGCCGTCGTCGGGCCGAGCGGCGTGGGCAAGACGACACTGCTCATGGAACTGGCAGGGCTCGTGCCGTCGGACGGTGGACTGGGGGATGCAGAACTGCCGGGCGCACGGTTCTTCGCCGAGGACGCCCACGTGTTCGAGACGTCGATACTCGAGAATCTTCGGGTCGTCCGAGGCGACGTCGACGCCGACCAGGCACGAGCGGCGCTGACGAAGGTCGGCTTGGGGGATTGGCTGGACCAGCTCCCGGACGGCGTCGACACCACTCTCGTCGCCGGTGCTGCCTCTCTGTCCGGCGGTCAGCGTCGACGCCTACTGCTGGCACGCGCCCTGCTGTCGGACGCGCCGGTACTGCTGCTCGACGAGCCGACCGAACATCTCGACGACGTGTCCGGTTCCGACTTGATCCGGCGGTTGCTCGATCGCGACGGCGGCCTCGTCGACGAGGACAGAACGGTTGTTCTCGTCACTCACCAGCTGCCGCCGGACACCCGTGCGGACCAGGTCGTGGACCTCGGGCGTTCGCTGTCGGCCGAACTTCGAAAAAACCCTTTGCGAGCCTCGAAATCCGGGCGTACGTTGTCGAGTACACGAGAGAGGAGGTGGTCTGAAGTTGAAGAACTCTAGGACGCGTGAGGTGGCTGCCAGCTAGCCGCTACCGCTGACGGATTCTTTTACCGCGCGAGCGGCGAGCGAATCCACGGCAGCTACCCGGCCCCCGAGCTCTCGGTCCGTCCGACCGAGACCTGCATCAGCGCAGGTATGGCTCGGGGGCCGTTCGCATGCTCATGGTGTGTAGGGCTGAAATCAGCCGATGTACTGAATCAGCCGCCGTAGTGAATCAGCCGATGTACCGGGCGAGCCGGGCGGAGAGTCGCGGTGCGAGTTCGCCGTCGGCTCCGATGCGTTCCTCGACGTAGGCGAGATCCGCACCTTCGACGATGCCGTACAGGCGCTTCGCGCCGCCGACGAGCGCACCCGACGTCGACCGGATGACGACATCGGTAGCGAGTTCCCACGACGACTGGTTGAGTGCGTGGCCGTAGTACAGCTCGACGACGCCGGTGCTGTGAGTCAGAAGCAGTTCGATGACCTCTTCGTTCTCGGTGCCCTTCTCTCCGTCGCCGCCACTGACCCGCCAGAAGCCCGTCTCGCGGAGATCGGGGTGCGCGTAGTTGCCGTCGGAGTCCAGACGCCAGGACCGCGATTCCCAGCCCAGGTACGCGCCGCCGTCGTGGGAGACGACGATCTGCTGACCGAAGGCGTACTCCTCGCCCGATTCCGGGTCGCGGCCCTCGCCTTCGCCGCGCCACACGCCGACGAGCGGCAGCAGTGCGAGCAGCGCGGGATTGAGATCCGGCCCCAGCCGCAGATTCGCCGTGTCCTCGGGATGCGGCAGATCCGGCAGCGTGGGGATGTTGCGCGTCGACGAGGACGCGAACTTCTCGGCTGCCTCGGCGATGGCCTCGTTGGCAGACCGGGTCTCGTCCGATTCGTCGGCGGCGCGATCACTCACGATTCGTCGGTGACCAGGCGGTAGACGACATAGAGCGAGAACGCGATGATGGCGACTGCAGCGACGGCGAGCAGTACCTCGAAGAAGATGACCACGTCGCCGAGTTTAACCCCAGCCAGGTCCAGGATCGAACCGCGCCCCGACATTGTCGTGACCGCAATAGTGGCTTCTCACTGACGATCGCCCACAGGAATGGTCCGATTCACGTCCCGTCTCTACAGATCGCGTTCTGCACGGTACGTTTCTTCTGGCGTCGGGTCGGGGGAGTATCGAGATCCGGCGCTGACGGCTGTCGAAAACGTTTCGAAGTTCTGGGGAAGGACCCGTACATGCAGCGCCGATCACGTGCTGGCTCTTGGCTGTTCACTACCGCGACAATTGCAACGGCCCTGCTGTTGGTGGTTCCCGCCGCAGCCTCCGCTGCCCCGGACAGCGGCTCTGCGGACAGTGGTTCGTCCTCCGGATCCTCGGACGAACCGAACATCGACCCCAACAATTACGCCCAGGATTGCCCGGACGTGCTGATGCTCGCAGTCTCCGGTGCGACGGACTCCGACGCCGACCGCGACCCCCTGAACGAGGAGCCGCGGTCCCCGGCGTCGAACTGGGTGGGAAATGTCACACTGCCCGTCGGGCAAACGAACGCGAACAGCCCTGGCTCCGTCGGCTGGCTCTACGTTCCGTACCCGTCGACCTACGGCGTCGGCGTGCTCTCCGACGTCGACACCTACCAACAGTCCGTCGCAGAGGGCATCGCCTCCACCAACCGCCTGCTCGACGAGTACAAGACCAAGTGCGGCGACAACACCAAGTTCGTCCTGCTCGGTTACAGCGTCGGCGGTGAAGTCATCGAACGCGTCTCCATGGAGCTCGGCCATCGTGATCCGAACGCACTGGTCACCGGGGACGACATCGCAGGAGTCGTCATGATCGGTGCGCCGTACCGGCCGGCGGGTGTGCCGAACTTCGACGAGCCCGGCCCGACCGACGGTGGCTTCCAGTCGCAGACCGCCAAAGATTACGGAACGCTGAACGACAAGGTGACGTGGTCGTGCCGACCGTACGATCTGGCCTGCGACGCGCCGGACAACATCGTCGCGCTGCAGTTGGCTCTCGGCATTCTCGGGCAGATGCGGTTGACGATTCTCAACCCGCTGCAGACCGTCGCCGATTTCGCGCGGGCCGTGAGCTCCATCGCCACCCGCGCCATCGTCGACATCGCCACCAACAAGGACTGGCTCGAGTCCGACGAGACGCTGCTCGAAGTTCTGCTCAAGGTGTCCGATCAGCTCTACGAGGTCGATGAACAGAAGGCCTGGGAGCAGTTGACTCCCGACCAGCTCCTCGCCGATCTCAACTGGGCTCTCGGCCCCGGTGCGGACAAGGTGCGCGAGAAGCTCCGCCAGGAGGGTGAGGGACTCGTCGAGAACAACAAGGGCATCGTCGACGTCGTCGTCGGGCCGTACATCTTCATCGGCTTCCTCCAGCACCTCCTGTACTGGAACAACAATCCGGGCGACGGCCGCGAATGGGAGAGCGAGAAGATCGTCGCCTGGGTGACCGATCTGGCGCAGTCCGAACGCGAACGCAAGAACACCGACGACGCACCCCCGGCGCCGGATGCCGAGCCCCTCCCCGAGGCTGCGCGTGAGCCGAATCCGCAGACGTTGCCCACCCCGGGCACCGTCACGCGCGACAGTGATCTGGGTGCGTTCCTGGAGTCGCTGAATCTGGTTCCCCCCGGGGTCTTCCCGCCGCAGTACAGCGTGGTGCCGGATCCGTCGACCGAGCCGAAGACCGAAATCGTTCCCGAGACGACGCACGGCTGACACCACACAGAAAAGAACCCCCGCACCGATCGGTGCGGGGGTTCTTTCGGTCTACGGGAGAGATCAGACTCCGACGGTCACGTCCGCCGAGTGGATGCCTGCGCCCTCCGGCGCGATGTCGGCCTGGCCGTTGCCCGACGCCGACAGTGCTCGCAGCGTCCAATTGCCGGGAGCTGCGAAGAAACGGAAGTCTCCGGTCCCCGACGCGACGACCTCGGCGGTGAACTCACCGGTGCCGTCGAGCAGGCGCACGAACGCACCGCCCACAGGCTCCCCGTCGCCTCCGAGGACACGACCGGTGATGACGGTTTCCTTCTCGACGTCGACGCCTGCCGGAATGGCCTGGCCCTGAACGGGTGCAGCACACATGATCAGTGAACCTCCAACTCGATGGGTGCTCCGACGAGGGAGCCGTACTCTACCCAGCTGCCGTCGTAGTTCTTGACGTCCGACTTGCCGAGAAGTTCCTTCAGCACGAACCAGGTGTGGCTCGAACGCTCGCCGATGCGGCAGTAGGCGATGGTGGCCTTGCCGTCGTCGTATCCCTTTTCCTTGTAGAGCGCCTCGAGAGCGTCGTCGTCCTTGAAGGTGCCGTCCTCGTTGGCAGTGGTGCTCCACGGGATGTTGATGGCGCCGGGGACGTGGCCGCGCTGCTGTGCCTGCTCCTGCGGGAGGTGAGCGGGGGCGAGGATCTTGCCGGAGAACTCGTCGGGCGACCGCACGTCGACGAGGTTCTTGTTGCCGATCGCGTCGATGACCTCGTCGCGGAACGCGCGGATCGACAGGTCGGGAGCCTCGGCGCGGTACTGCGCGGCGTCACGGGTGACGACGTCCTTCGACAGCGGGCGGCCGTCGAGTTCCCACTTCTTGCGTCCACCGTCGATGAGCTTGACGTCCTTGTGGCCGTACAGCTTGAAGTACCAGTACGCGTATGCAGCGAACCAGTTGTTGTTGCCGCCGTAGAGGACGACCGTGTCGTCGTTGGAGATGCCCTTCGACGAGAGCAGATCGGAGAACTGCTCCTGGTTCAGGAAGTCGCGACGAACCGCATCCTGGAGGTCCTTGCGCCAGTCGAGCTTCACTGCGCCTTCGATGTGACCGCCGTCGTAGGCGCTTGCGTCTTCGTCGACCTCGACGAAGACGGTCTTCGGGGCGTTCAGGTTCTGCTCGGCCCAGTCGGCAGAGACCAGGACGTCGGAGCGAGCCATGGGTTTCCTTTCGATCTTTTGCGTTACTTCGGTCGGTGGAGGGGTCGAGCGATCAAGCGCGTGCGGATTGTGTCCGCAGTCGCGCTACGAGGGGATAGATCTGGCAGCCCAGGCAGAACGCGAAGGCTGCGTTGAGGAACGCCGCGAACAGCGCGAAGCCGGTCGCGATCGTTCCCACGAGGGGAGCGCCGAGCGCGAAGCCGAGGACGCCGACTGCAGCGAACAGGAAGCCGACGAGCTGAGCGAACTTCAGCGGTGCGACGGGTTCACGTTCGGTGGTCGGTCCGAGTCGCGGCGCGACGAGGTGTCCGAAGAACGCCCCGTACGGGCTCTTCCTCGGCCCCCGCGCAGCGCCGATCGCGAACACGACGGCCTGTACTGCCAGGAGCACCGCAGCAGCGGTGGTCTGGAAGGTGGACAGAACCAGAACGAGTACCAGGACAGCCGTGGTGATCCACGCCGCGAAGCGTGGCCCCCGAACATCGACCTGGTCGACTGCGGCGGAGGAAGCTGTGGGCGATGGAGATTCTGGGGACAACGGCGTGCTCCTGCGTGCTGGGCTGATGACAGACAACTGCATGGGCGCGGCGAACACGAAAGATTCGCCGACGATCTCGAACCGGATGGATGCGCGGCCACGAGGCCGGCGGTGAGATCAGTGGCAGCGACAGCAACAACCGCCCAGTCGGCACAGATCGACCGTGCGGCGACTGGTGAGCATCAGCTCGTGGGCGGTGAACACACCGTGCATCCTACCGGACGTCGCGGACCAGCAGAACTACAGGTTCTCGAGGGCGGAACGCAGGGCGTCGGCCTTCGGAACGCCGGAAATCCTGGCTCGTTCCACCAGCTCGGCGTCGAGCACGAACGTCGTCGGTAGCGACAGGACGCCCATTTCCTTCGCGAGCATCGGGTGAGCGTCGATGTCGACCTCGAGTTCACGTGGCCCGCTCGGCGGTGTTCCTCCGTCGGTCGAGCCGCCGATCACCTGGTCGACGACCCGGCGGACAGCAGCACACGGACCGCACCACTCCGCCGAGAAGTGCAGCACCGTTGCCGCGCCCGGCACGGCCCCGGCGTCGAGAAGCAGCTCGCGGCGATCGATCGAACCGTGCGACTCGGTGACCTGCACCCTGCCGGATCGATACCGGAGGACCAGCCCGACAACCGTGGCGACGACGAGCGTCACCACGAGAATTGTGATTCCGGTCATGGCTTCTCGATCTGCTCGAGATCGATGGTCACGTCCTTTGCATTGCCCTCGATCACGATCTGCGAACCCTCGGCGTAGACATCGGTCGGCAGAATCCCGAACGGCAGCGTCTGCCTGTCGATGGTCTTGGTGAAGAGCCCGAGAACCGCAGGCTTCGCGAAGTCCGGAATGCTGAAATCGGCGTTCCCCTCCGGGCCGAAGTAGAAGTCGCTCGCAACGATGTCGACGCTGTCACCGTCGAGGATGAGGTCCGCTTGGACGGCGACCTTGGTCTCGATCGGACCCACGGGCACCGTGCCGGTCAGGACGACGCCGCCGTTCGTGGTCATACCGGAGCCGCCCGACCCGCCCGTGCCGTCCGACTTGTCCGCGGGGGGAGCGGAAACCTGCAGGTCGACGATACCGAGGAACCGTCCGAGGTCGGTCGCCTCGATGCGCACTCGGCCGTCGAGTTCGTCGACGGGCACTGCTCCCACCGACCCGTCGACGAGGTCGGAGAGGGGTACCGCGACGCCGCGGAGGTTGGCCTCGATGGTCGTCGACTCCACGTAGTCGGTCGGTACGTCCTGGGCTCGAATCTCCACGTTCTGATACTTGCCGTCGGCGGCCTGGGTCAGGAACGGGAACCCGTGGACGATCACCTGTGGGTCGGAGGTCAGATCTCCGCCGTCGCGGATTGCGCGTGAGACGCGGTACTCGGAGTACGCGGCCGCTCCGAAGTCCACGACGACGGCAAGTGCCAGCAGGCTCACGAGTCCGATGATCAGTTTGCGCATGACGCCCATTGTGACCGATGCCCGCCGGGGCTTTCGGGCACGGCGGCACGCGACAGGTATGTCGGACGGGTTAGTCTTGTTGCCTGAACAAGGACTCGACCTCGGCGAAGGAGTCTTTGAGTGACAGCGGTAAGAATGGAGGCTGAATGGAGCTCTTGCTTCTGACCTCCGATCCGAACCCGGAGGCCGTACTGCCGTCTTTGGCATTGTTGGCTCACCACGTGCGGCCCGCTCCGACCGAGGTCTCCTCGCTGCTCGAGGCAGGTTCCGCGGACATCGCGCTGGTGGACGCCCGTACCGACCTCGCCGCAGCGCGCGGACTGTGCCGGCTGCTCGGTAGCACCGGTTCCGCGATTCCGGTGGTCGCGGTGCTCACCGAAGGCGGCCTCGTCGCGGTCAACTCCGAGTGGGGTCTCGACGACATCCTGCTCCCCGGGACCGGCCCCGCCGAGATCGACGCGCGGTTGCGGCTCCTCGTGGGCAGGTCGGGCGGCATCGCGAGTCCCGAGGCATCGGGCAAGATCACGCTCGGTGAGCTCGTCATCGACGAGGGCACCTACACGGCCCGGTTGCGCGGTCGACCGTTGGACCTCACCTACAAGGAATTCGAACTCCTCAAATACCTGGCCCAGCATGCGGGACGTGTCTTCACCCGTGCCCAGCTGCTCCAGGAAGTGTGGGGATACGACTTCTTCGGAGGCACCAGAACCGTCGACGTCCACGTCCGGCGTCTGCGGGCCAAGCTGGGAAGCGAATACGAGTCGCTCATCGGCACCGTCCGCAACGTCGGCTACAAGGCCGTGCGACCCAGCCGTAGCTCCAAGGGAGGCCCGGCGACTCCCGACGGCGACGACGACAACGAATCGGACAGCGCCGAGTTCAGTTCACTGGGCGGCGCGACAAACGGAAGTACGAACTGACCGACGATGACTCTCTCGATCGATATCGCTCGCATCGATTCCGCGGAGATGGCGCCAGACGTCGTCGACGAGATCCGGGCGATCGCCGCACGCGCAACCGAGGTCGACGGCACGGCGCCGCTGTCCGAGCAGGCACTGAAATCCGTCGGATCCGGCGACGACACGACCCATCTGGTCGCGACGGCCGGTTCACGCGTCGTCGGGTACGCGGGCACCGCTCCCGGATCTCCCACGATGACCGAGATCGTGGTGGACCCGGAGTTCCGCGCTCGCGGAATCGGAACACAGTTGATCGACCGATCCTTCGCCGACGGCGGGGCCGGGGCCCGGATCTGGGCGCACGGAAACATCGATGCCGCACGGGCATTGGCGTCGACGCTCGGGCTGTCGGTCGCTCGCGAGTTGCTTCAGCTCAGGCGTCCACTCGCCGAGCCTGCGTTGCCGGACGTCACTGTGCCGGACAATGTTTCGCTTCGGACGTATCGAGGGCATCAGGACGACGCGGAATTGCTCCGCGTCAACAACGCGGCGTTCTCGTGGCACCCCGAGCAGGGTGGATGGACCGAGAAGGACATCGCCGAACGGCGTGACGAGGCCTGGTTCGACCCGGCCGGAGTGTTCCTCGCGTTCGAGGAAGGGACCGACACGCTCCTCGGCTTCCACTGGACCAAGGTCCACCCCGCCGAGGCGGGGGAAGACGAGATCGGCGAGGTCTACGTCGTCGGCATCGACCCCGAGGCTCAGGGCCGAGGGCTCGGCCGAGTGCTGACGCTCGCGGGCCTGCACTACCTGCGTGGCAGGGATTTGCGAGACGTACTCCTGTACGTCGAATCGGACAATGCTGCCGCCGTGCACACCTACGAGCGACTCGGTTTCACGCGTTTCCATACCGACGTCGCCTACGCACGTCCGTAGAACCGGACATACAGCCCACTCTGTTCATCTTCCGTTAACCAACCCGGGGGTAGCCGTCCACCGGCGGCCCTTACCTTTTCCAGCGGGCGGCGCCGACGCCGCCCGGTGCGAGGAACGACAAACGGGCCGGCACCTCGATCCTCGTGACACGCACGACCCGAGTGCGGACACGAGACACGGCACAAGATTCCCCGGAGGAAACAGGTGAAGCTCAAGCGCAGCGCGTCTCTCGTAGGCGCAGTGGCGATCGGCGCCATGCTGCTGACCGCATGTGGCAGTGACGCGAACGTCGAATCTGCTGCGGGCACGGACTCGGCAGCAACGTGTGAGGGCAAGACCCCTCTGACCGGTGAAGGATCGTCTGCTCAGCAGAACGCGATGTCGAACTTCACGTCCATCTACTCCGGTGTCTGCGCCGGGCAGGCCGTCGAGTACACGACCAGCGGTTCCGGTAACGGCCGTACCCAGTTCGTCGCGGGCCTCGTCGACTTCGCCGGCTCCGACTCGACCATCAAGGACGAGCAGGCCGCAGCAGCAGCCGAGCGCTGCCAGGGCAACCCGGCATGGAACCTCCCCCTCGTCTTCGGCCCGATCGCCGTTGCCTACAACGTCGAAGGCGTCGACAACCTCGTCGTCAGCCCGGACGTCGCCGCACGTATCTTCACCGGCCAGATCACCACGTGGAACGACCCGGCGATCGCCGCACTGAACGAGGGTGCGACCCTGCCGTCCACCCCGATCACCCCGATCTACCGCTCCGATTCCTCGGGCACCAGCGACAACTTCCAGCGCTTCCTCTCCGCAGCCGCACCCGAGGCATGGACCCTCGACCACAGCTCGGACTGGGCCGGTGGAGTCGGTGAAGGCGCCAACGGATCCTCGGGCGTCGCTCAGGCCGTAGCAGCCACCCCCGGTTCCATCACCTACGTCGAGAAGGGCTTCGCCGACCAGGAAAGCCTCGGCACCGCCGCGGTCGACTTCGGCAACGGACCCGTCGAGCTGTCCAGCGAGACCGCAGGCGCAGCCATCGACACCGCCGAGTTCTCCGGTGAAGGCAACGACCTCGCAATCGACATCGACGCTCTCTACGCGTCGAACGCAGCGGACAGCTACCCGCTGGTTCTCGCCACCTACGAGATCGTCTGCTCCGCCGGCTACGACGCCGACACCTCCGCAGCAGTCAAGTCGTTCCTGCTGAGCGCAGCGAACGAAGGCCAGCAGGGCCTCGAGGAAGCCGGATACGTCCCGCTGCCCGAGTCCTTCAAGGAACGCCTCGAGACGGCGATCAACGCGATCGCCTGATTCAATTGAGACGAGACCCCGCTTCGGGCGCCGCGAGCAACAGCCGCGGCGCCCGGGTGGGACTCCCGTCTCTCTAAGCCACCAAACGAGAGACGTGAGCGGTATGAGCGACACCCACTCGATCACCGGCGAACCATCTGCGGCGAGCATTTCCGCGGGCGGCGTGCCGCGGAACACGGAAGAACCCAAGCAATTGCCCGACAAAAAAGCCAAGGGCGGCACCGTCACGCGCCCAGGTGACCGGATCTTCTCCACCCTCGCCACGGGCTCGGGTGTCTTCGTCATCGTTCTCATCGCGGCCATCGGCGTGTTCCTGCTGTGGCGCGCGATCCCGTCGTTGCAGAACAACACGGTCAACTTCCTGACCTACAACGGCCAGTGGAACACCTCGAACACCTCCGCGATGATCTTCGGTATTCGCGACCTGTTCCTGGTGACCGCGACCGTGTCGATCTTCGCGCTGATCCTGGCCATGCCGGTGGCACTTGGAATCGCGATCTATCTGACCAACTACGCGCCGAAGAAGGTCGCAGGCCCACTCGGGTACGTCATCGACCTGCTCGCCGCGGTTCCCTCGATCGTGTTCGGCCTCTGGGGCCTCTACGTGCTTGCTCCCGCCATCAGCCCGTTCGCAGAGTGGCTGAACGAGAACCTGAGCTGGTTCCCGCTGTTCTCCACCGGTTCGGTGTCCATCGCGGGCGGCGGCACCATCTTCACCGGTGGCATCGTGCTGGCCGTGATGATCCTGCCGATCATCGCCGCAGTGACCCGCGAGGTGTTCGTACAGACCCCGCGCGGACAGATCGAGGCTGCACTCGCCCTCGGCGCCACTCGCTGGGAAGTCGTTCGCACCACCGTCATCCCGTTCGGCAAGTCCGGCTTCGTCTCCGGCTCGATGCTCGGCCTCGGACGCGCCCTCGGTGAGACCATCGCCCTGTACATCATCATCCGCAGCGTCCAGTCGAGCTTCGGATGGACGTTGTTCGACGGTGGCAGCACGTTCGCGACCAAGATTGCCCTTGCCGCAGGCGAGTTCAACAACCAGCTGCAGGCCGGCGCCTACATCGCCGCAGGCCTCGTGCTCTTCGTACTCACCTTCGTGGTCAACGCAGGCGCTCGCGCCGCGATCGCAGGAAAGAAGGACTAGGCCATGACCGCAACCATGGATCGCCCGGTCAAAGAGCCCACGTTCAAGGGCGTCAGTGCGCGTCGCAAGTTCTCGAACGGCGCTGCCACCGTCCTCGTCAGCCTGGCCGTCCTCATCGCGCTCGTGCCGCTGGTCTGGGTTCTGTACACGGTGATCTCACGCGGGCTCTCCGCCGTCGTCTCCCCGACGTGGTGGCAGAACTCGCAGGCAGGCATCACCCAGTTCATCGCCGGTGGTGGCGCCTACCACGCCATCGTCGGAACCCTGACGCAAGGCTTGTTCTGCGCCCTGATCTCCATCCCGATCGGCGTGTTCGTCGCGATCTACCTCGTCGAATACGGTGCGGGTACGCGGTTGGCTCGCCTGACCACCTTTATGGTCGACATCCTCACCGGTGTTCCGTCCATCGTCGCAGCCCTGTTCATCTACGCACTGTGGATCGCCACGTTCGGCTTCGAACGGTCCGGCCTCGCCGTGTCGTTCGCTCTCGTCCTGCTGATGATTCCCGTCATCGTGCGGTCCTCCGAGGAGATGCTCCGCATCGTTCCTCAGGACCTGCGTGAGGCGTCCTACGCCCTCGGCGTACCCAAGTGGAAGACCATCGCCAAGATCGTCGTCCCGACGGCACTGTCCGGCATCGTCACCGGCATCATGCTCGCCCTGGCCCGCGTCATGGGAGAGACCGCACCGGTGCTGATCCTGGTGGGATCCGCCACGGCGATCAACTTCAACCTGTTCTCCGGGCCGCAGACGTCCCTGCCGCTCATGATGGTCGACCTGCAGAAAGCAGGAACCGGCGCGCTCACCTCCGAGCGCATGTGGGGAGCAGCCCTGACGCTGATCCTGATCATTGCCCTGCTCAACATCGGCGCAAAGCTGGTCTCGAAGTTCTTCTCGCCGAAGAACGTCTGACCGTCACACGCCCACCCCGAAACTTCAGGAGCCGACCATGGCAAAACGTCTCGACCTCAAAGACGTGAACATCTACTACGGCAAATTCCACGCCGTGCAGAACGTCACCCTCGCAGTCCCGCCGCGCGGCGTCACCGCCTTCATCGGACCGTCCGGCTGCGGTAAGTCGACAGTCCTCCGCTCCCTCAACCGCATGCACGAGGTCACCCCCGGCGCACGCGTCGAAGGCTCCGTCCTGCTCGACGGCGAGGACATCTACGGCGCAGGCGTCGACCCCGTCGGTGTGCGACGCACCATCGGCATGGTCTTCCAGCGCCCCAACCCGTTCCCGACGATGTCCATCCGCGACAACGTCGTCGCAGGCCTCAAGCTGCAGGGCGGCAAGAGCAAGAAGGAGCTCGACGAAATCGCCGAGCGTTCCCTCAAAGGTGCGAACCTCTGGAACGAGGTCAAGGATCGCCTCGACAAGCCAGGCGGCGGACTCTCCGGCGGCCAGCAGCAGCGCCTGTGCATCGCCCGCGCCATCGCCGTCCAGCCCGACGTACTGCTGATGGACGAGCCCTGCTCGGCCCTCGACCCGATCTCCACCCTCGCCATCGAAGACCTCATCGGTGAACTCAAGAAAGACTTCACCATCGTCATCGTGACGCACAACATGCAGCAGGCCGCACGCGTCAGCGACCAGACCGGATTCTTCAACCTCGAAGCCACCGGCAAGCCCGGCCAGCTCATCGAAATCGACGACACGGAGAAGATCTTCTCCAACCCCAGCCAGAAAGCCACCGAGGACTACATCTCCGGTCGCTTCGGATAACCTGCACTACGGAAAAACCCCCGACTGCCCAGAGCAGTCGGGGGTTTTCTCGTTGCGCGTGGACGAAGGAAGCGAGTTCGACCGGGGTGTGTGGAGCGAACGTGCCGTTCGGTCACTCAGGGCGGGCTCAACCGGTGGATGCGCCACCGCTCCTGATCAGGGAGTAGGTGGTGTGTCGTGGGTGGACGACCACGCAAGTCAGAGGAAGTACGCGATAG
>NZ_NPFZ01000019.1:0-60062 GCF_002259425.1 Rhodococcus sp. 14-2470-1a | reverse complement strand
GCCGCCAGCGTTCGTCCTGAGCCAGGATCAAACTCTCCGTAAAAGACTCTAGAAACAACAATCCGAAGATCGTGAATCAGTCAAATGACATCAAGTCCAAATCACTAGCAAAAAAACTCAACTAGCATTACAAAAAATCTTCTCACCCCAGACGGGAAGAATGAAGCAAGAAGATGTCACACCCACACCCCGAAAGGCATGAGCACCAAAAACATTCGGCACTGACATTCATCGACACACTGTTGAGTTCTCAAAGAACACGCACACACCGAACAGCCAAGAAACCGTAGCTTCAGGGTGTTTGGGGCAACTTCTCCAGCCTATCCCAGCTTGGTCTCGGATGCAAGCTCCGACTCTTGGTGGGTAGAACTAGAATTTCATGTTCCGTCAGGCTCCGACGTCCAACCTCGTGTCCGGGACCGTGTAGGCCCTGGTCGGTGTCCGTGTCGCTCTGACTCGACAAAAGTTACGCGAGCAGAATCCGTCGCGCAAATCGCCAGGTCGAGGAAATCCTGGACAACATTTCCGCAGGTAGCTCGCTCGTCACGACGAACTCGAAAGCGCCTCGTCGCAAAATTCGTGAATGTGACGCCGGACATAGACGCGTTCAGAATTGTCGAACGAGGGCCAGAACATGCTCGGGCACAGGGATTCTCACGTCCACGTCCGCCGCCCGAGTCGGCTCGGCGAAGTCGTCGCGCACGGGAACGACGCCTGCCCACACTCCACCCGCGTCGACATCTCGCTCGTCGTCCACCGGGTCTCCGGTCCGCGCCTTCACCGATGCCTCGTGGAGCGGGAGGGCGAGCACCACCGTTGCCGCCAACTCTTTCCGCGTGTGCGCACGAAGATGCTCACTGCGCCCGTCCACCACCTGATCGACGATCGCCGCAAGTGCGCGCACGCGTTCCTCGTCGTCGACAACCAATCGCGGCCGGCCGTACACGACGGCGCTTCGGTAGTTCATGGAATGATGGAACGCCGACCTCGCCAGAACCAGGCCGTCGAGCACGGTGACGGTCACGCAGATCTCCCCATTCGGCGCATCGACCAAGCTGCGAGCGGCCACCGATCCGTGCACGTACAGAGTGCCGCCGGGATCGGGACCGTCATGATCGACCGCGAACACAGTAGGAAGAACGCGCACGCTCCCGTCGACCACCACGCCGAGGTGGCATAGCCGCGCGGTGGCCAGCACGTCCGCCAGGTCCGAGCGATCGGTTCGTGCTCGGACTCTGCCTCGCCTGATGGTGGTGCGTTCGGTCGGCGACAAATCGGCTTCGGTACTCATACTGTCGATCCTCGGTCATGATTGGCCTACTGTCATGATCCAATCAACTCGATTTCCAATAGACCACTTGGAGGCGAGCATGCTGCCGATGTCCCTGATCGTCTCGGTCGACCGGACGGATCCCCGCACGCTGCCGGTGCAGATCGCGGACGGGATACGCGCGGCCATAGACTCCGCTCGTATCGAACCGAACACCCGATTGCCAAGTAGCAGAGCGCTTTCGGTCGAGCTCGAAGTCGCTCGGGGCGTGGTGGAGAGCGCCTACGATCAACTGACCGCGGAGGGGTGGCTACAACCGCGCGCAGGATCGGGAACGTTCGTGCGCCGCCTCAGCGGCGTCACCACACCGACGCGGCCGTCGACCACATCCCGTACCGCCGGAACCACGGAAACCCTAGGCCGTCTTCGACTTGCCACCGGAACACCGTGGGTGCCCCCGAGCTCGGCGGCGTGGAAGCGAGCGTGGCGGGACGTCAGCGCAGTCCCGCAACCGCAGGAATACCCGGACCCTCGCGGTGACCACCGACTCCGAGCCGCCCTTGCAGACCTACTGGGCCGCGCGCGTGGGCTTCACACGTCAGCCGAATCCATAGTGGTCACCACGGGGAGCATGCACGGGATGAGCCTGGCCCTGGCCGCACTGTCGACCGAAGACGGCACTTCACGTCCGGTCCTGGCACACGAGAACCCGGGCTACCGGGTCGCGACCACAGCCGCACGACGCTGGGGGTGGTCCGTCTTCGACGTTCCCGTCGACCTCGACGGAATTGTCACCGAACGTCTGGACATGACGCCACGGACCACACGCGCGGTGTACGTCACTCCGTCTCACCAGTACCCCACCGGCGGCCTTCTTACCGTCGGCCGCCGTCGCGCCCTCGCATCGTACGCACGATCACGCGACGCGATGATCATCGAAGACGACTACGATTCCGAATTCCGTTACGACGTAGCACCTTTGCCCACCATCGCGGAGCTGGCGCCCGACCGCACCGTCTATCTCGGAACGGTGGCGAAGACCCTGGGCGGAGGTATCAGACTCGGTTGGCTCGTTGCCCCGCCCGATGTCGTCGAACTCATCGCACACGTTCGCACCGACCTCGGCGACTATCCCTCCACACCGGTCCAACATGCGATGCTCTCGCTGCTACGCGACGGCGAGTGGGACAGAACTGTGCGTGCTGCCCGCCGCGTCTATCGGCAACGCGACAAACTGGTCGCCGCTGCTCTGGCGCCCTTCGGTGAACTTCGTGGTGTCGGCGCTGGAATGCACACCACACTCCTGCTCGACGCCACGGTCGCGGTCGCCGTGGCAGAACGAGCGGCAGCGGCCGGCGTCGATGTCGATACCCTCGCGAAATCCACACGTGCCCCGTCGCCCATGACGGGACTGATCGTCGGATACGGATCGGTGTCCGACGACGAACTGGCCTACGGACTCGACGTACTGGTCGACGCGCTGACGTCCGTCAGCTGACTCGCTCGATGCTTCCGCCGAGCTCCGTCAGGTTCTCCACGAACCTCGGGTAACCCCGATCGATGTGGTAGACGTCGTACACCTCGGTGACCCCGTCGGCGCACAGTCCTGCGAGTACCAGTCCTGCACCCGCCCTGATGTCGGACGACCACACGGGTGCACTCGACAACTGGGCTACGCCACGCACCACCGCGTGGTGACCGTCGGTACGGGCGTCGGCGCCGAGTCGGATCATCTCCTCGACGAACCGGAAGCGCGCTTCGAACACGTTCTCGGTGATCATCGACGTTCCGTTGGCCACTGCCGCGAGGCCGATCGCCATCGGCTGCAGATCGGTGGGAAAACCGGGGAACGGCAACGTCGCGAAGTTCACGGCGGTCGGCCGCTCACGCTGGACCACGCGGAACCCGTCGGCCTCGGACGTCACCTCCGAACCCGCAAGCCTCAGCTTGTCCAACACGAGTGACAGATGCTTGGGGTTGACGCCTCGAACTCGCACGTCGCCCCGCGTCATCGCGGCAGCGATTCCCCACGTCGCGGCGACGATACGGTCACCGATCACTTTGTGCGTGGTGGGCTTCAACGACTCGACGCCCCTGATGGTCAACGTGGAGGTGCCGGCGCCGCTGACCTGCGCCCCCATCTCGTTGAGCATGTTGCACACGTCGACGATGTCGGGTTCGCGCGCAGCGTTGTCGATGACGGTGTCGCCCTTGGCGAGCACTGCTGCCATCAGGATGTTCTCCGTCGCGCCGACCGACGGGAAAGCAAGACGGATGTTGGCGCCCCGAAGTTCCTCGGCCTCCGCCACGACGCAGCCGTGCTGGATCTCGCTGTGCGCACCGAGCAGGCGCAGTCCCGACTGGTGCATGTCCAACGGACGAGACCCGATTGCGTCACCACCGGGAAGAGCCACCACCGCTCGTTTGCACCGGGCGACGAGCGGACCGAGGACACAGACCGATGCTCGGAACTGCGTGACGGCCGGGAAATCTGCATGGTGCTTGGGTTCCGCCGGCGTGGTGATGTGCACGACGTCGCCTTCCAGCACGACCTCGCACCCCAATCCGCGGAGGACCTCGGCCATCAACGGCACGTCGAGGATGTCGGGGCAGTTGGTGATGGTGCTCGTGCCCTCGGCGAGCAGCGCTGCCGCCATCAACTTGAGCACGCTGTTCTTCGCGCCGCCGACCGACACCTCACCGACGAGCCGGTTACCACCGGAGACCAAAAAGCGTTCACTCACAGTTCGACAGCGTAGCCAGGGTTCGGTCGCCCCATCCGGGCGGTACCGTAGCGCCATGGCTGTGCACCTGACTCGCATCTACACCCGCACCGGTGACGACGGAACCACCGGTCTCAGCGACTTCTCGCGGGTCGGGAAGAACGATCCGCGGCTCGTTGCGTACGCGGACTGCGACGAGACCAACGCCAGCCTCGGAGTCGTTCTGGCACTGGGCAATCCGTCGGAGAAGGTCGTCTCGGTCATTCGAACGATTCAAAGCGATCTGTTCGACGCCGGAGCCGATCTCTCGACACCCGTCGTCGCCGACCCCGAGTATCCACCCCTACGCATCGATCAGTCCTACGTCGACCGGCTCGAAGGATGGTGCGACGAGTTCAACGAAGGCCTGAAGGCGCTCGATTCGTTCATTCTTCCCGGCGGCACTCCGCTGGCGGCGCTGCTGCACACCTCCCGAACCGTGGCGCGTCGAGCAGAGCGCTCGGCGTGGGCCGCGGTGGACGCCAACCCCGAGAACACGAGCGTCCTACCGGCGAAGTACTTGAACAGGCTCTCCGACCTGCTGTTCATCCTGAGCAGGTACGCGAACCCCGAAGGTGACGTGAAATGGGTGCCGGGAGCATCACGCTCCACCGACACGTAGATCAGGCGGCGGGCCGGCCCCGCCGAGAACGGCCGGACGGACGCGATTCCAGCCACGACATGAATGCGGTGAGCGCACCGCGGTCGAGAGCGATCTCGTAGCCCTGGCCCTGATCGGTCAGCTCGAGAATCGCGATCTCGTCGGACATGATGTCGAACTCGTCGTTGCGTGGGGTGCGCCGCTCCCCGACCTCGATGCCCTGACGGCTCATCCGGTGGTCCGGGCCGGGCCGCAGGCTCGACAGCTTGAAGAACACCAGGGTGTTGTCTCCGTACCGGATGACCCCGTGCCGCCAACCGCTTCCACCCGCAGCGGGCGTCATGCGCAGAATGGCAGCCGTTCCACCGCGACGAAGAATGGTGAGACGGTACAGAAAAGCCGCGACGAGGCCTGCGAGCAGCACGACCAGAATGATCAGAACGATCACTCCCATGTGCATCACAGAACCTCGTCGCGGCTTTCTCTTGGAACCTAGGCCCGCTCGACGGCGCGAATTCGGCCCTTCGCCACAGCGAGGGCTTCCTTGTCGTCGCCGCCGGCGTCGAGGACCGAACGGGCTGCGTCGACGTCGATGTCCTGAGCGAAGTCCGCGGACTCCGCCAGGACCGTGACGGTCTTACCCGTCACGGACAGGAACCCACCGTGAACCGCAGCAACGATCTTCTCGCCGTCGATCGTCGTGATGGACACCGTGCCTGCCTCGACGAGCTGGCCGAGCACTGGCTCGTGGCCGGCCATGATGCCGATCTCGCCCTCGGTCGTCTGAGCACTGACCAGAGTTGCGTTGCCGGACCACAGCTCGCGCTCGACCGCGACGAGAGCGACCTCCATGCCGGAGCTTTCCGCAGAAGTCACGTCGGGCTACTTTCCGGCGATCTTCTTGGCTGCAGCCTCGACGTCGTCGAGTCCACCGCAGCTGTTGAATGCCTGCTCGGGAAGGTGGTCGTACTCGCCCTTGGTGACCTTGTCGAACGCCTCGATGGTGTCCGAGAGGGACACGACCGAGCCGGCCTCACCGGTGAACTTCTCGGCGACGATGAAGTTCTGTCCGAGGAACTTCTGGAGGCGACGTGCGCGACCGACCAGAACCTTGTCCTCTTCCTGAAGCTCGTCCATACCGAGGATGGCGATGATGTCCTGCAGTTCCTTGTACTTCTGCAGGATCCGCTTGACCTCGTTGGCGACGCGGAAGTGCTCCGCACCGACGATGCCCGGCTCGAGGATTCGCGACGTCGAGCTGAGCGGGTCCACAGCGGGGTAGATACCCATCTGCGAAATCGGACGCGACAGCTCGGTCGTTGCGTCGAGGTGGGCGAACGTCGTCGCAGGCGCCGGGTCGGTGTAGTCGTCGGCGGGAACGTAGATCGCCTGCAGCGAGGTGATCGAGCGTCCACGGGTCGAGGTGATGCGCTCCTGGAGCTCACCCATCTCGTCCGCCAGCGTCGGCTGGTAACCCACGGCAGAAGGCATACGTCCCAGCAGGGTCGACACCTCGGAACCTGCCTGCGTGAAACGGAAGATGTTGTCGATGAACAGCAGCACGTCCTGGCCCTGAACATCGCGGAAGTACTCCGCCATGGTCAGTGCGGACAGGGCGACGCGCATACGCGTGCCCGGCGGCTCGTCCATCTGGCCGAAGACGAGGGCGGTGTCCTGGAGGACGCCCATCTCTTCCATCTCGAGGTGGAGGTCGGTTCCCTCACGGGTGCGCTCACCGACGCCGGCGAACACCGACGTACCGGAGAACTCACGCGCGATACGGGTGATCATCTCCTGGATCAGAACGGTCTTGCCGACACCGGCGCCACCGAACAGACCGATCTTTCCACCCTTCACGTACGGGGTGAGGAGGTCGATGACCTTGATGCCGGTCTCGAGGATCTCCGTCTTGCCCTCGAGCTGATCGAAGGCTGGTGGCTTGCGGTGGATGCCCCACTGCTCGCCGTCGCGTCCGAGGCCCGGGCTGTCGAGGCAGTCACCGAGGGCGTTGAACACGTGGCCCTTGACGACGTCGCCGACGGGCACCGAGATCGGCTTGCCGGAGTCGGACACCGAGGCGCCACGAACCAGACCGTCGGTCGGCTGCATCGAGATGGTGCGGACCAGGTTGTCACCGAGGTGCTGTGCAACCTCGAGTGTCAGGGTCTTCGCCACCGTGGGCAGCGTGATCTCTGCGTGGAGTGCGTTGAACAGGGCGGGGATGGAGCCGCGCGGGAACTCGACGTCCACAACGGGGCCGATGACCCGAACGACACGGCCGGACTGAGTGTCCGCTCCGCTCGCGTTCTCTTGGGCTACTGCTGCGGTCATTGCTTAGTCACTTCCTGCGCTGTCAGCCAACGCGTTTGCGCCACCAACGATTTCGCTGATTTCCTGGGTGATCTGGGCTTGCCGAGCCTGGTTCGCCTGACGGCTCAGGGTCTCGACCAATTCGTTCGCGTTGTCCGTGGCCGCCTTCATGGCAGTACGGCGCGCGGCCGACTCGGATGCAGCCGCATCGAGCAACGAGGAGTAGACCCTCGTGCTGATGTACTTCGGCAGCAGAGCCGACAGGAGAGTTCCGGCTTCGGGCTCGAAATCGTACTGAGCCTGAACCTCGGACGCCGACGGGGAATCGGTCAGAGCATCTGCGCCCAGCTCGATTTCCTCGTCCGTGTACGACACCTCGAGCGGAGCCATACGCCGGACCTCGGGCTTCTGCGTCAGCATCGACACGAACCGCGTGTAGACGATGTGCAGTTCGTCGACGCCCTCGACGGTGCCTTCACCGTTGGGAGCCTCGACCTCGGAGCCCGAACCCGCCATGAACAGCTCGACCAGGTGCTTGCTCGCCTTGGCTGCATCCGCGTAACCGGGCTCCTGCGAGAAGCCGGTCCACGCGCCCTTCACGTCGCGCTGACGGAAGGTGTAGTAGCCGAGGCCCTTTGCGCCGAGCACGTAGATGACCGGATCCTTGCCCTCCTTGCGCAGAAGCTGGAACAGCTCCTCCGCTTCCTTGAGGACGTTGGAGTTGTAGCCACCGCACATGCCGCGGTCACTGGTGACGACCAGAACTGCTGCGCGCGTGGGCTCGTCACGCTCGTTCAGCAGCGGGTGGTCGAGCGAACCCGACGCACTGGCCAGCGCGGAGAGGACCTTGGTGATCTCCTCCGCGTACGGCTTCGACGCTGCAACGCGCGCCTGCGCCTTGGTGATTCGCGACGTCGCGATCAGCTCTTGAGCCTTGGTGATCTTCTTCGTCGAGTTGACCGACTTGATCCGGGAACGTAGCTCGAGAATGCTTGCCATCTAGCTGTTCACGCTCCCTTCTCTGCTCGTAAAGACACTTGGCATCTCGTAAGACCTACTTACTGACTGTCTTGCGAGTGACGTTGACCTGCTCCTGGCTGACCTCGTCGGGGTTCAGCGTGTCCGCCTCTGCCTCGTTGACGACGCGGTTGCCCTCGGAGTCGAGGAACCCTGCCTTGAACTTCTCGGTTGCCTCGAGCAGCGACTTCTGAGCGTCGTCGTCGAGAGCCTTGCCGCCGGCGATGCTGTCGTAGACGCCGCTCGCGTTGCGATGCAGGTCCTCGAGCAGCTCGCTCTCGAAGCGACGGACGTCGCCGACGGGAACGGAGTCGTACGTGCCCTGACCGGCGAGCCAGATCGAGACGATCTGATCCTCGACGGCGACCGGTGCGTACTGGTCCTGCTTGAGGAGCTCGACGAGGCGAGCACCGCGGTCCAGCTGAGCCTTCGATGCAGCATCCAGGTCCGACGCGAACGCCGAGAATGCTTCCAGCTCACGGAACTGAGCGAGCTCGAGACGAAGCGAACCGGAGACCTTCTTCATGCCCTTGGTCTGCGCAGCGCCACCGACTCGGGACACCGAGATACCGACGTTGATCGCGGGACGAACACCCTTGTTGAAGAGGTCCGACTCGAGGAAGACCTGTCCGTCGGTGATCGAGATGACGTTGGTCGGGATGTATGCCGAGACGTCGTTGGCCTTGGTCTCGATGATCGGCAGCGCCGTCAGCGATCCACCGCCGAGCTCGTCGGACAGCTTCGCCGAACGCTCGAGCAGACGAGAGTGCAAGTAGAAGACGTCACCGGGGTATGCCTCGCGGCCCGGCGGGCGACGCAGCAGAAGCGAGATGGCGCGGTACGCCTCGGCCTGCTTGGTCAGGTCGTCGAACACGATGAGGACGTGCTTGCCCTGGTACATCCAGTGCTGGCCGATGGCCGAACCGGTGTACGGAGCGAGCCACTTGAAGCCGGCCGAATCGGATGCGGGAGCCGCGACGATGGTCGTGTACTCGAGTGCACCCTGCTCTTCGAGCGCAGCCTTGACGCCTGCGATCGTGGAGCCCTTCTGACCGATGGCGACGTAGATGCAGCGAACCTGCTTCTTCTCGTCTC
Source organism: Rhodococcus sp. 14-2470-1a (assembly GCF_002259425.1). NCBI lineage: Bacteria > Bacillati > Actinomycetota > Actinomycetes > Mycobacteriales > Nocardiaceae > Rhodococcus > Rhodococcus sp. 14-2470-1a. Next base: position 51,007 of record NZ_NPFZ01000019.1, on the reverse strand, counting down.
CGGACTCCCAGTTGGCCTTCTGGTTGAGGATGGCGTCGATGCAGACGGCGGTCTTGCCCGTCTTGCGGTCACCGATGACGAGCTGGCGCTGTCCGCGACCGATCGGCGTCATGGCGTCGATGGCCTTGATGCCGGTCTGCAGCGGCTCTTCCACCGGCTGGCGCTCGAGCACGGACGCAGCCTGCAGTTCGAGGGCGCGGTTCTCGCTGGACTCGATGTCGCCGAGGCCGTCGATGGGCTGGCCGAGTGGGTTGACGACGCGGCCGAGGTAGCCGTCGCCGACCGGCACGGACAGAACGTCGCCGGTGCGCTTGACTTCCTGGCCTTCTTCGATGTGCTCGTAGTCACCGAGGATGACGGCACCGATTTCGGTGGCATCCAGGTTGAGCGCCACACCGAGAACGCCACCGGGGAATTCCAGCAGCTCGTTGGACATCGCCGACGGCAGTCCGGACACGTGAGCGATACCGTCGCTCGTGTCGGTAACCGTGCCGACCTCCTCGCGAGAGGACTCCGGTGAGTAGCTCGCGGTGAAGTTCTCGATCGCGCTACGGATCTCGTCGGAGGAGATCGTCAGCTCCGCCATATTTTTTCCTGCTCTTCCTTCAATGTTCGCGGTGTGAAGGGCTTCGAAGGTTCGAAACGCTTCTTCGTAAGAAGTGGTGTCCGCTCGCGGACTACTTGAGGGTCTTTCGTAGTGCGGCGAGACGACCCGCCCCGCTGCCGTCGATGACCTCGTCGCCGACCCGGACCACCAGTCCGCTGAGCAGTTCGGCATCGACCTCGACATGCACGGTGACCGGCTTGCCGTAGGTGCGTGTGAGTGTCGCGGTCAGCTTCTCGAGCTGGCTGGCGCTGAGCGGAGCAGCACTCCGCACGTGTGCGACAGCCCGATCGCGAACCTGTGCCGCCAAGCCTGCAAGCGCATCGAGTGCGTCCGCAGGTGCCGTCTTGCGCAGGCGGCTGACCGTCTGGATTGCCAGGGCTTCGGTCACCGCGGTGACCTTGCCGTACAGCAACCGGCCCAGCAGCTCACGCTTCGCCTGAACCGGCTTGCCGAGATCCGACAATGCCTGTTCCAGCTGAGGATTCGCGGCGACGATGCGACCGAGGCGGAACAATTCGTCCTCGACCGTGTCGAGCTGATCCTGATCGGCCGCGGCGCGAAGCAGTGCTTCCCGACCCAGTTCGACCAGAGAGTTCAGCAGGTCCGACGCCTTGGACCAGTTGTCCGCGACGGCGGACTTCAGGATCTGCGCCGTGGTGGCGGAGACCTGACCGGCGAACACTTCCTCCGCGAGCGCGCTGCGACGTTCGGCAGAGACCGAAGCGTCGGCCAGCGCAGTACGCAACGTGCGCTGGCCGTCGAGGGCCTCCACGACTGCGAAGAGCTCTGCACCGGTCTGAGCAGCGACCGCTGTCGCGTCCCCCGCCTGTCCCAGTGCTTCGTTCGCAACCGAACGCGTGCGAGCGAGAGCCTCGCGAGAAGTTGCGTACATGGTTATCTCACTTTCCCGCTGCAGAGTCAGCGGTGACGGAGTCGAGTTCGCTCAGGAAGCGGTCGATCGAACCAGCGCGCTTGGCCTCGTCGGACAGCTGCTCTCCGATGACCTTCTCTGCGAGTTCGACTGCAGTGCGTCCCAGGTCGCCACGGAGTTCCGTCACGATCTGCTGGCGCTGCGCAGCGAGCTGGTTGTGGCCTGCAGCCACGATCCGGTCGCTTTCTTCCTGTGCCTTCGTCTTCATTTCGGCGAGGATGGCCTGGCCTTGAGTGCGCGCTTCCTCACGGATCTGCGCAGCCTCGGCGCGGGCGTCGGCAAGCTGCTTCTGGTACTGCTCGAGAGCAGCCTTGGCTTCTGCCTGAGCCTCTTCGGCCTTCTTGATGCCGCCTTCGATCAGATCGCTACGCTGCGCCAACACTTCCTGGAACTTCGGAAGGATGTACTTCCAGAAGACGAAGCCGATGACAGCGATGCAGACCGCAGACCAAACGATGTCGTATGTCGCGGGGAGGAGAGGATTGATGTCCTCGCCTTCCTCCGCGGCCAAGATCGCGATGTTGGTTGCCATAGTGGATTAACCGAACAGGAAGCCGGCGACGATACCGATCAGCGCGAGCGCTTCGGTGAACGCGATGCCGAGGAACATGTTGGTACGGATGGTGCCCTGAAGCTCAGGCTGACGAGCGATGCCCTCGATAGCCTTTCCGACCACGATGCCTACACCGATGCCAGGTCCGATGGCAGCGAGGCCGTAACCGATTGCGCCGTAGCCGCCACCCGTGACGGTGGTTTCGGTGACTTCCTGTGCCAGGTACGCGAGGCTCATTTGATTTCCGTTCCCTTTCTGTTGCCCATCACCGGTCGGTGCGTGGGTCAGGTAGATCTTGGTCGTGCGGTCTAGTGAGAATCGGCGTGCAGATCAGTGCGAGTCTGCATGCAGGGCGAGATCGATGTACACCGCGGTCAGCAGTGCGAACACGTACGCCTGCAGACCGATGACGAGCATCTCGAACAGCGTGAAGCCGAAGCCCGCTGCAAGGGAGAACACGCCGAAAATCTTCATTCCCGCCGCGGCCTGGAAGAAGAAGAACTGAGTCGCGCTGAAGAACAGCACGAGCATGAGGTGGCCGGCCAGCATGTTCGCCATGAGACGAACGGTGAGCGTGAACGGACGGAGGATGAACGTCGAGATGAACTCGATCGGAATCAGAATGATGTGCAGTGCGGGCGGGACGTCCGGAACCACGACGCTGCTCTTGACGTACTTGAAGAATCCGTACTTCTTGATTCCCACGTAGTTGAACGTCACGTAGGCGATCAGTGCGAGCACGATCGGCATACCGATTCGAGCGTTCGGCGAGATGTTCAGGAACGGGATGATGCCCGACAGGTTCATGAACAGCACGGCGAAGAAAATCGTCATGATGATCGGCAGGAACCGCCTGCCCTGCTCCTTGCCGAGAATCTCGTCGGCGATCTGCACCTTGACGAAGTCCAGCATGTACTCGATGCAGTTCTGCAGACCACGCGGAACGACCTTCGGGCTGCGCATGGCCACTGCGAACAGCACGACCAACACGAGGGTCATCAGGATGCGGATCAGCATCAGCCGGTCGAGTTCGAAGGGTGTGCCCTCGAACAGTACAGCGGGAGGAAAGAAGTCGGATAGTGACGGCGGGTGGAACTCCGCAGCCAGGTTGGTGACGCTCAGCGGTCTCTCCCGTGTTCGGGCCGCAGACGCCAAAGGACTGCGGTTCGATCGGACATTGACGATCTATCAAGTCGACGAGATCGGCTCGAGGTCGTCAGCAGCTGAGGCCTGGTCTTGAAAGGCCAGCGTCTGTCGGGTGTCGGCGACTCACGTCGACTCGGTAACTTTGCGGCCGCGTCTGTAAGCAATTTCACGCAGCTTCGGTTACCTGCAAGGGCTGTTCTGCACGCCTTTTGTCCTATTAGCGGCAGTCCTACCCTTACTTGGTCGGAACTTTATCAACACAACTACGACGTTGTGTAGGTGGGGCTACTTCTTGACCGATTACGACTGGTCGTCGTACTACGCCTTGTCGGATTCAGGATCGTCGACGTAGGGGGCCTTCGTACGGACGACACCGTATACCTCCGCGCCGAGAACCAGAACCAGTGCGGCGATCACCACCCCGGCAAGAGCTTTCCTGTTGTAGAAATCCATGTCCTTCAGAACCGCGAGCACGACAACGGCGATCAGCATCTTCACGATCCAGCCCCCGAGCAGCACCGCGCCTGCCATCGTCGGCGGAAACTTGGACGTCAGGGCGATGGACAGCGCCGTGGTGAGAATGAATCCCCCACCGAGTGCCGCACCGATGAGCGCACCCCACAAACCGGGAAGACCGGCGGCCACCGTGGCGACGACGGCTCCGAGAACCGTCAGCGCAAGGAGGCCGATGATTCCGTACCGAACCGCGGCTCGCATCGAGTCGGACTGATCGGGCACCGGAGAAGGAGAGAAGCTCACAGCCGCACAGACTACCCAGCCATGTCCGACTTCAGGCCCGACGGCCTCGTCCAGCGGACTTTCTGGTGCGCCTGCGCTGCCTGGCCATGTCGAGACGGATGCTCGGCACGGCCGTCACCACCAGTGCGAACACCAATCCGGCAGCAACCAGCAACACCACTATTCGACGGTCGATCAACGACGAGCCGACGGCGCCGAACGCGAGGACACCGACCCAGAGGTAGATCACCAACACCACGCGCCGGTGAGAGTGCCCGATCTGCAGCAAACGGTGGTGCAGGTGCATCTTGTCCGGACTGAACGGACTTCGGCCTGCGCGCGTCCGTCGGATCACCGCGAGAAGGAGATCGAGGATCGGGATGAACATCACCGCGCCGACCAGGAGCAACGGCGACAGCAGACCGAGGAGGTCGCGTGGGCCGTACGCGACGAGCGGGATTCTGCCCGACGCACTGGTCGCGACCGTCGCGAGCATCAGCCCGATCATCATGGACCCGGAGTCGCCCATGAAGATCCGCGCAGGCTGGAAATTGTGCGGAAGAAATCCCAGGCAGGCACCGGCCAACGTCGCCGCGATGATCGCCGGCGGATAGATACCGGTGTCGCCGCCCTGCTCGTGCAACAGTCCGACGGAGAAGACACAGATGGCGAGCGACGCGATCAACCCGAGCCCTGCCGCGAGGCCGTCCAGACCGTCGACGAAGTTCATGGCATTGACCATCACGACCGTCACCAGCACCGTCACCAGCCCGGCCTGAAGCTGATCGAGCACGAGAGTGCTACCGCCGTCCGGCCCCCAAGGCAGATAGACGATGTTCCAACTCACGCCCATCACGACGAGCACACCCGCCGCCGTCACCTGCCCGACGAATTTGGTGAGCGCGTCGAGGCCCCATCGGTCGTCGATGATCCCCACCGCCACGATGACGAAACCGGCGACGGCCGCAGCTCGGACGTCCTGGTTGTAGGCCGAGTCGAAACCACGTGCGAGAGCAGGCAGCTGCGACGCGAACAACAAGGCAACCAGCATCCCGAGGAACATTCCGGTTCCGCCGAGACGCGGCGTCGGCGTCACGTGCACGTCGCGGTCACGGGGAGCGGCGACGGCACCGAACTTGACGGCGAGCACCCGCACACCACCGGTCGCCAGGAAGGTCACCACCGCAGCCGTGAAGAACACCAGCAGGAGTTCGCGGATCGGAACGCCTGCGCCCTGGCCGGACTGAGCGAGAACCTCGACCGTCATATGCCGGGATACGCAGGCTTGCGTGCCACGAGGGTGGTGACCTCGTCCCTGACGGCGGCGAGTTCACGGTCACCGTTGGCGGTGCCTGCCTCGGCGCGCACCGCACGGGCCACGAGAGATCCGACCGCGTTCATGTCCGCCGCGTCGAACCCCTGTGTCGTCACGGCCGCGGAACCGACCCGGATGCCCGACGCCACCGCAGGCGGCGCGGGGTCGAACGGAATCGCGTTCTTGTTGAGGGTGATCCCGGCTGCGGCACATCGTGCTTCGGCGGTACGTCCGTCGATCCCCAGATGCTGTAGGTCGAACAGAATCAGATGTGTGTCCGTCCCTCCGGACACGGCACGCATCCCGGCGTCGGTCAAGGACGCGGACAGTGTCTGCGCGTTCGCGACGACCTGGGCTGCGTAGCGTGCATAGCTCTCGGTCTGCGCCTCACCGAACGCGACGGCCTTGGCCGCGATCGTGTGCATCATCGGCCCGCCCTGGCCGAACGGGAACACAGCCTTGTCGATGGCGCGTGCGTGCTCCGCGCGGCACATCAACATTCCTCCGCGAGGCCCTCGCAGCACCTTGTGAGTGGTCGCGGACACCACGTCGGCGTACGGCACGGGCGAGGGAATTGCCTTGCCTGCCACCAGTCCGACGAAGTGCGCTGCGTCCACCCACAGGATGGCGCCCACCTCGTCGGCGATGGCTCTGAAGGCCGCGAAGTCGAGCTCCCGCGAGTACGCCGTCGCCCCGGCGACGATGATGCGCGGGCGGTGGACCAATGCGAGTTCACGGACCTCGTCGTAATCGATCAGTTCCGTGTCTTTTCGCACGTGATACGGCACCGCGGTGAACCATCGGCCGGAGAAGTTGACCGTCGCCCCGTGGGTGAGGTGGCCGCCGTGCGGGAGGCTCATCGCCAGAATCGAGTCGCCCGGCTGCGCGAAGGCTGCATAGACCGCGAGGTTCGCCGAAGCGCCGGAATGAGGTTGCACGTTGACGTGATCCGCGCCGAACAGTGCCTTCGCTCGTTCGATCGCAATGGTCTCCGCACGATCGACGACCTCGCAGCCCCCGTAGTACCGCGCACCCGGGTAACCCTCGGCGTACTTGTTGGTCAGCACGCTCCCCTGCGCCGCGAGAACAGCAGGCGACGTCAGATTCTCGCTCGCGATGAGCTGCAGACCGCCACGTTGACGGTCCAGCTCGTCCAGGACGATGCCCGCGATCTCGGGATCGGACGCCTCGAGCGCCGCGAAGTCGGGTCCGTGGAAACGCGGCTCGGTCATGCCTTACTCCCCTGCGTCAGGCTCTCCGCCGTCACTCCGAGCACCTCGGCGACGGCTTCGGTCGCGATGGCTCCGGCGCGCAGGATCCTCGGCTGCTCGGACGTGAGATCGACGATCGTCGACGCTTTCGCGTGCGCCGCAGGCCCGCCGTCGAGATACACCGCCGCAGATCCGCCGAGCTGATCGCGAGCTTCGACGACCGTCGTAGCCGGCGGTTGTCCGGAGATGTTCGCACTCGAGACGGCGAGCGGTCCGACTTCGCGGAGCAGTTCGAGCGCCACCGGGTGCAGCGGCATCCTGAGCATCACCGTGCCCTGCGCGTCACCGAGGTCCCAGGCAAGGGACGGTGCCTGCTGCACGACGAGGCTCAGCGCGCCCGGCCAGAAGGCCCGAATCAGATCTCTGGTGCGCGGCCTGACACTGCCGACCAGCCCGTCGATGGTGTTCCACGAACCCACGAGAACAGGAACCGGCATGTCGCGCCCACGGCCCTTGGCGCGGAGAAGGTCGGTGACCGCGCTGCCGTCGAATGCATCGGCCGCGAGGCCGTACAACGTGTCCGTCGGCATGACCACGAGGCGGCCGGATTTGAGTGCGCCTCTGGCTGCAGACAACCCTGCTGTTCGTGAATCGGCGTGCTGGCAGTCGTAGACGGTACTCACCCGTTCATCTTCTCACCTGTGTCTCCCGCGGTGCAGGACGCCTCTGCCGTGCGTCGCCTACCCGTCCGGCGGCAGCCGAGTGATGTCAGCTGTCCGCGGACACTGCGCGCGACGCGACGACGAACCGGGGCCGTCCGGACAGGTCGGGATGCTCGACGACGTCGCCGAACACGCGGCGCTTCTCGAACAGCGCAGCCACGCGATCACCGTGAGAATCGTCGTGTTCGACGCCTACTCCCCCGCCGACGCGGAGCCACCGCGCGATGTTCTGGATCATCGGCTCGATGACCGACAGACCGTCGACACCTCCGAACAGGGCGAGATGCGGGTCGTGATCGATCACCTCGGGATCCAGCTCGGCGCCCTCCGGGATGTAGGGCGGATTGGCGACCACGACGTCGACGCGGCCGTCCAGCTCTCGTAGCAGTTCGCGGTCGGTGACATCGCCGTGGTGGAGGGTGATGGGCGTGTCTCCCCGCTCGGCCCGCAGGTCGGCGTTGCGCCGAGCCCACGCGAGAGCCGACGGGTCGAGTTCGACGGCGTGGACCTGAGCGTCGGGCCTGGCGTTGGCGAGCGCCAGCGCGAGTGCCCCCGATCCGGTACACAGATCGAGAATCACCGGCGGCTTGCGATCGACGCCCTCGAGGAATGCGAGCGCCCACCCGAGCAGCAGCTCCGTCTCCGGCCGCGGAACGAAAACCCCCGGTCCGACCTCGACGTCGATGTTGCCGAGCGCCGTCGTTCCGGTGATGTACTGCAACGGGATTCGCTTAGCACGCTGTTCGATGGTGCGGTTGTAGGCCTCGACCACCTCGGGTTCCACGAGAGGGACCAGCCCGAGCCGACCACGCTCGACTCCGACGAGATGAGACGCGAGGAGTTCCGCGTCCACCCGCGGGCTCGGAACACCGGCCGCTTCGAGTATCGCTGTTGCTTCGAGAATGGCCAGTCGAAGAGGTTTCCGGGTCACGGTTACAGCCTGCCACGTCCCGCCGGCCACCCACGCGACGGTCAGATTCGCTTCAGCAGCTCGGCCTTCTTCGAGAAGAACTCGTCGTCCGTCAGGATGCCTTTGCCGTGCAGTGCCGCCAACGCCTCGATGGCCGACGTGATCTCGTCGAAATTCGTCGACGGTGGCGCTACCGGGCTCGTCGCCGGCGTGGGATCTGGTGCGGAACCGGAGATCGAATCGGCCGGCGCGGGATCCACCAGCGGAAGACTTGCCGCGGTGAACGTTCCGTACTGGCTGGTGAACTCCACCGAGCCTGGACTCCCGCCCTGCTGTTGCTGAACACCGCCGATGGAGTGGTCGAGAGTGTCGTACACCGACAACCGTCCACCGACCAGAACCGCGAGCCGCCGCGCAGCAGGAAAATACGCGTACTGCGAACCGTTCTGACCCCCGCTCGAACTGGGGCTTCCGAGGCCGCTCGGCCACCAGTTCCCGCCGAAACCCTGGTTCGACTGCAGCGGCGGATAGATCTGGTGCGAGGCCAGAAGCTCGGACAGATCGCGGCACAGGCCGTCGACGCGAGCTTTGAGACCGTGATCGAACATGTTGCCGACCATCGTCATTCCGCCGCGCATCCACTGCCCGCCGCCACCGAGCTCGGGAATGTGGAACTGCGCCATCGATCCCCGGCCTGCATTCACGGCGTCGAGCATCGCCCGCACAGCGTCGGTGGATACTCCGTGGCGAGCGGCCAGGTCCGCCACGGCGTCCTCGCCGGTGGGTGTGAGCTGCTGATGCATCGGTTCCCCTTCGTGTGCCCGTGCGGTGTCGTGCAGCGGAACCTACGCGCTCACGACCACATCATTCTGCCTGCATCCGAGCGTCGCGGTCGGCCTTGCCCAGAGCGTCGAGGAGAGCGTCGAGCTCGCCGTCGAGCACCGCGTCGAGATTGTGAGACTTGAACCCGATCCGGTGATCGGTGATGCGGTTCTCCGGAAAGTTGTACGTGCGGATGCGTTCCGAGCGGTCGACGGTACGGACCTGGCTCGCCCGACCGGCCGCGGCTTCCTCGTCGGCAGCCTCTTCGGCTGCGGCCTGCAACCGCGCGGCGAGTACCTGCATCGCACGCGCCTTGTTCTGCAACTGCGACCGCTCGTTCTGGCAGGTGACGACGATGCCCGTCGGCAAGTGCGTGATGCGCACCGCGGAGTCCGTCGTGTTGACGCCCTGACCACCCTTGCCCGAGGACCGGTAGACGTCGATGCGCAGGTCGGTCTCGTCGATCTGGACTTCCTCGACCTCGTCGGGCTCCGGATAGACGAGAATTCCGGCGGCCGACGTGTGCACTCGGCCCTGCGATTCGGTCACGGGAACGCGCTGCACGCGGTGGACTCCACCTTCGAACTTCAGCCGCGCCCAGACGCCGTCGAGCGGATCGCCTTTGGCTTTGATCGACAGGGTCGCGTCCTTGTAACCGCCGAGATCCGACACGTTCGCGTCGAGAATTTCGACGCGCCATCCGCGACGCTCGGCGTACCGGACGTACATCCGTGCGAGGTCCGCGGCGAACAGCGCTGATTCCTCGCCGCCCTCACCGGACTTGACCTCCATGACGATGTCGTCGCCGTCGTGCGGATCGCGCGGTGCGAGCAGATCGGCGAGCGTCTGTTCGAGCGACTCGACGGTGTGCTCGAGCTCCGGAATCTCGGCAGCGAAGGATGCGTCGTCGGCGGCGAGCTCACGAGCCGCAGCCAGATCGTCCGTGGCGGACATCAGCTTTCCGTGCACCGACATGATCGGCGCCAGCTCGGCGAAACGCTTGCCTGCCTTGCGCGCAGCGGACGGATCGTTGTGCAGAGCCGGATCGGCCAACTGCTGCTCGAGGCCTGAATGTTCGGCCAGAATGTCGTCGATGGCCGAAGGCTTCGTGGTCCTCGCCATGGTGTCGCTCCGCTCTGCTTCCCTGAAAAAGAATCGGTGGTGAAAAGCCGAACGCCCGCCCTGCAGACATCGCAGGACGGGCGTCGGGAGAGCAGCTAGCTGTCGGCTGCAGCCTTCTTGCCGGCGCGCTTTCCGTAGCGAGCCTCGAAGCGTGCAACGCGACCACCGGTGTCGAGGATCTTCTGCTTGCCCGTGTAGAACGGGTGGCACTGCGAGCACACCTCGACGTTGATGCGCTCTTTGTCGGTGGTGCTGCGCGTCTCGAAAGTATTTCCGCAACCGCACACGACCGTGGTCAGCGTGTAGTCGGGGTGAATTCCTGCCTTCATGGTGTCCCTTTCATATGGTCGCCGGGTCGACCTCGCTGTTCGAGGACGTGAACCGGAACCGGACTCGGCCGTTCAGTATGCCAGATATGCGATCCGACCTGCTAATCGCTCACCGACAGTGGCTTCAACACGAACCCCTGTCGGCTTGTTCCCCGCTGGGAGTACTTGTGTGTCCCAGGGGACACACAAGTACTCACGAGGTCAGTCGTCGAGCGCGCCGGGTGCCGTCTTCGACACCTGGATCAGGAACTCGATGTTGCTCTTGCTCTTCTTCAACCGGTCGATCAGCAGATCGATCGCCTGATGCGAATCGAGACCGGACAACACGCGACGCAGCTTGTGCAGCACCGCGGCTTCGTCGGAACTCAGCAGCAGTTCGTCCTTGCGGGTACCCGACGGGTTGACGTCGACCGCAGGGAACACACGACGCTCGGCGATCTTGCGATCGAGCTTGAGCTCCGCGTTACCGGTGCCCTTGAACTCCTCGAAGATCACCGTGTCGCCGGTCGAACCGGTCTCGACCATCGCCGTGGCGATGATGGTGAGCGATCCACCGTTCTCGATGTTGCGAGCAGCACCGAGGAAACGCTTCGGCGGGTAGAGGGCCGTGGAATCGACACCACCGGACAGGATCCGGCCCGACGCAGGTGAACTGTTGTTGTACGCACGACCCAGACGGGTGATGGAGTCGAGCAACACGACGACGTCCTGACCGGCTTCCACGAGACGCTTCGCGCGCTCGATCGCGAGCTCGGCGACCGAGGTGTGATCGCCCGGCGGACGGTCGAACGTGGAGGCGATGACCTCACCGTTCACCGAACGCTGCATGTCGGTCACTTCCTCGGGACGCTCGTCGACCAGAACGACCATGAGGTAGCACTCGGGGTTGTTGACCGAGATCGCGTTGGCGATGGCCTGCAGAACGCTCGTCTTGCCTGCCTTCGGCGGGCTCACGATCAATGCACGCTGGCCCTTACCGATCGGCATGACCAGGTCGATGATGCGCGTGGTCAGGATGTTCGGCGTGGTCTCGAGCCGCAGACGCTGGTTCGGGTACAGCGGCGTGAGCTTGCCGAACTCGGGACGCTTGCGCGCGGCCTCGACGTCTCCGCCGTTGACCGTGTCCAGACGCACCAGTGGGTTGAACTTCTGACGCTGGTTCGACTGCTCACCCTCGCGGGCCACCCGGACGGCGCCGGTGATCGCGTCACCGCGACGAAGACCGTTCTTGCGCACCAGGTTCATCGACACGTACACGTCGTTCGGGCCCGCAAGGTAGCCGGACGTACGCACGAACGCGTAGTTGTCCAGGACATCGAGGATGCCCGCTACCGGCTGAAGAACATCGTCCTCGCGGATCTCGGGCTCGCGCTCGTTGCCACCGCCGCCTTCGCCGCGGTCACGACCACGCCGACGCTCACGGAACCGACGGCCCCTGCGTCCGCGGCCGTCGCCGTCGTCCTCGGCGTTGTCCCGGTTGTCCCGGCCGTCACGCGGTCCGTTGCCGCGGTCTTCGGAACGGTTGTCGTTCTGGTTCTGATTGCGATTGCGGTTCCGGCCGTTCTCGCCGCGCGAGTTCTCCCGGTTGCCGTCACGGCTGTCCCGGTTGCCGTCACCACGGTTGCTGTCCCGGTTGCCGTCACCACGGTTGTTGTCCCGGTTGCCGTCACCACGGTTGTTGTCGCGGTTGCGGTCTCCGCGGCCACCCTCGGCGCGGTTGCCCTCGCCGTCCTGGCCTGCCGAATCACGACCGGGTGCGTCACCGCGCTGTGCGCGGGCACCGTCGTTGCTGTCGGCAGCGTTGCGGTTATCGGCAGCGTTGCGGTTATCGGCAGCGTTGCGGTTGTCGGCAGCGTTGCGGTTCTCTCGGTCACCACGATCGGCGCGAGCGCGACGCGGTCGCGTCGATGAACCGGTGTCCGACGCCGGGGCATCGGGGGTCGATCCCGAGTCCTGCTGAGCGGCGTCCGAATCGACCGACTGCGAGGCAGTGTCGTCCAGCGGAAGCTGGTCGGGAGCGCCTGCTCGGCGGCCTGCGGTGCGTCGACCACGTGTCCGGCGGGGCGGCTCGGTCGACGCGTCGTCGGACGCGGGCGCATCTGCTGCGGCCGGGGCTTCGGCTGCAGGAGCCTCGGCAGCGGGAGCGGCGTCCTGCGCACGAGCCTTGTCGGCTGCGCCTCGCCTTGTTGCCTTGGGCGCCTCGGTCGTTGCCGACGCACCACCGCCCTGACGTGCAGAGATGGCGGCGATCAGATCGCCCTTGCGCATGCCGGAAATGCTTTTGATTCCGAGTTCGCCCGCGAGAGTACGCAGCTCGGTGAGCACCATTCCGGACAGGCCAGCTCCACGACGCGTCTTTTCGGGCGCAGAGATCAGTTCCGTATCGGTCACGGAGGTCCTTTCCTTCCCTCGCTCGCAGTCTGCGCAGCCAAGGGTTCGTTCCGCAGCTCGAATCTCTTTCGAGCACGGATATTGCCGTTCACGATCACGCCACTTCCGACGGACGACCGACCCGCAGCCGTGTGAGAACCACGGTGGGTCGAAGCCGGCGACTTCCGGTCACTCCGCAGGCTCCTCTCCAAGGACGACAGTCGGCTCGGGCGTGGAACCCCCCGAATGCGATGACGTGATTGCCCTGGCGAAAACCGGCGTCTGAAGCGCACGATGTACGGACGACCCTCAGGATAGCGTCGATCCTCTCGGTCGGCAAGAAGCACCTACCGGCGAGTCACGAAAGGTTTTCTCAGGATGTGCTGACGCCGTCGGCGACGTCGAGTTCCAGGACCCGGAGACCGTCGGCGACGGCTTTGTCCTTGAGGTCCTGCGGGAACGGTTCGGTGCAGAGAGCAAGGACCGTCGGTCCGGCACCGGACAGTACTGCCGCGATTCCCCTGGACCGAAGTGAAGCAATCAATTCCGTGGCACCCGGGAGCGCGCTCGCACGTTGCCCCTGATGCAGCATGTCCTCGGTCGCGGGAATGAGAAGGTCCGGACGCTGGGTGAGCGCGACGACGGCCAACGCGCCGCGGCTGACGTTGAACGCGGCGTCACGGTGCGGAACCAACTCGGGCAACAGGCCTCGCGTGTGCGATGTCGACGATCGCTCCGCGGGGACGAACGCCACCACGTGGATGTCGGGGTGCACGGGCAGTCGCACCGCGGAGTACGTCCGCTGCGTGATGCTCGCGGGCTCGCTCCAGGAGACGACGGCACCGCCCAGGACGCTCGCCGACGCATTGTCCGGGTGACCTTCGAACTCGGATGCGAGCTGAACCAACTGGGCATCCGACAATGCGAACGACGAGTCCAGTTTGGCCGCAAGACCGTTCGCTGCCGACAGTCCACCGACGACAGCGGACGCCGACGAGCCGAGCCCACGTGAATGCGGAATCACGTTGGTGCACACCACGTCCAAGCCATCAGCCCAGACACCGGCGGCTTCGAGGCCCCGTTCGATGGCGCGGACGACGAGATGCGAAGGTCCCCACGGGACGTCGTCGGCACCTTCGCCCTCGACGTGAATACTCAGACCCGACGCCGTGGTGGTGACCTTGATCTCGTCGTACAGCCCGAGAGCAATCCCCAAGGTATCGAATCCGGGGCCGAGGTTGGCGCTCGACGCAGGAACCCGCGCCGTGACCGTCAAACCGTGCGGCAGTGTCGTCGTCATGGAACGAGACTCTGCCACTACGCCAACTCGAGCGCAGATGCCACAGCGACAGGGTCGACGGGAATGGGCTCGACCACCGGCATTCCGGACAACGCGGTGTCCGGATCCTTGAGTCCGTTGCCGGTGACCGTGCAGACGACGCGCAGGCCGCTGTCCAGCCAGCCTTCCTTGCGGGCTGCGATCAGGCCGGCGATGGAAGCCGCGGACGCGGGTTCGACGAAGACGCCTTCGGTCTTCGCGACCAGACGGTACGCCTCGAGGATTTCCTCGTCGGTGGCCGCGCGGAAGGCACCGCCGGACTCTTCTTTCGCGGCGACCGCACCGTTCCAGGACGCGGGCGAGCCGATCCGGATGGCCGTGGCGATGGTCTCGGGGTCCGCGACGGGCGCGCCGTGAACCAGCGGTGCAGCACCGGCGGCCTGGACGCCGAGCATGCGCGGCTTCACCGTGGTCAATCCGTCACGGAAGTACTCGGAGTAGCCCCGCCAGTAGGCGGTGATGTTGCCTGCGTTGCCCACCGGCAGCGCATGGACGTCGGGCGCGTTGCCCAGTGCGTCACAGATCTCGAACGCAGCCGTCTTCTGGCCCTCGATGCGCACCGGGTTGACCGAGTTGACGAGGCCGATGGTCGGGAACTCGGCCGTGGTCTTGCGCGCCAGCTCGAGGCAGTCGTCGAAGTTGCCCTGCACCTGAATGATCTTGGCGCCGTGCATGACTGCCTGCGCGAGCTTGCCCATCGCGATCTTGCCCTGCGGGACGAGGACAGCGCAGCCCATACCTGCCTTCGCGGCGTACGCGGCAGCGGACGCGGACGTGTTGCCCGTCGACGCGCACAGCACCGCTTCCTGGCCGCGCGCAAGGGAATCCGTCACGGCCATGGTCATGCCGCGGTCCTTGAACGAGCCCGTCGGGTTCAAGCCCTCGACCTTGAGATGGACTTCGCAGCCCGTCATCTCGGACAGACGCTCGGCGTGGATCAGCGGCGTGCCGCCCTCGAGCAGCGTGACGGTCTTCCAGTCCGGTCCGATCGCCAGACGATCGCGGTACGCCTCGATCAGTCCCGGCCACGGCGTATGCACGGTCATTCGGTGCCTTCCAATCTCAGAACACTGACTACAGAGGTGACGACGTCGAGCTTGTCCAACGCCGAGACGGTTTCGGACAGAGCGGAATCGGCGGCGAGATGGGTGACGACGACGAGCCTCGCCCCGTCACCCGAACCGGCCTGGCGAACGGTGGAGATGCTGACGTCGCGAGTGGCGAACTCCGCCGCCACGGTCGCGAGGACCCCTGGCTTGTCCGCCACCTGCATGCTGACGTAGTACCGCGTGGGGATGTCGCCCATGGGAGCTACCTTCAGCTTCGCGTACTTCGACTCCAGCGGGCCTCGGCCGCCGTAGAACTTGTTGCGGGCAGCCATGACGAGGTCACCCAGAACTGCCGACGCGGTCGGGGCTCCGCCGGCACCCTGCCCGTAGAACATCAGGCGTCCAGCGGCTTCCGCCTCGACGACGATGGCGTTGAAGGCCCCGTTGACGGTGGCAAGCGGGTGGTCACGCGGAACGAGCGCCGGGTAGACACGCGCCGAGATGCGTTCCTTGCCCTTGGGCGTCGTGATGCGCTCGCAGATCGCCAGCAACTTGATGGTGCAGTCGAGCGAGCGAGCCGTCTCCAGGTCCGCCGAGGTGATCTTCGAGATTCCCTCGCGGTAGACATCCCCCGCGGTCACGCGGGTGTGGAAGGCAATGGACGCCAGAATCGCAGCCTTCGACGCCGCGTCGTATCCCTCGACGTCGGCCGTGGGATCGGCTTCGGCGTAGCCCAACCGTCCGGCCTCGGCCAGGGTTTCGGCGTAGTCCGCGCCGGTCTCGTCCATGGCGGACAGGATGAAGTTGGTGGTGCCGTTGACGATTCCGGCGACCTTGTTGACGCGGTCACCTGCAAGCGACTGCATCAACGGACGTACGACGGGAATGGCACCGGCGACCGCGGCCTCGAAATACAGGTCTGCGCGTGACTTCTCGGCAGCGTCGGCAAGCTCGCCGGTGTACTCCGCGAGAAGAGCCTTGTTGGCCGTGACGACCGACTTGCCCTTCTCCAGAGCCGACAGGATCAGTTTGCGCGGGATGTCGATACCACCGAGCACCTCGACGACCAGGTCCACATCGTCGCGGGCGACGAGGGACTCGGGATCGTCGGTGAGCAACGCGGTGTCGACTCCGCGATCTCCATCGACTCGCCGGACCGCGATGCCGCGAATCTCGAGAGGTGCACCGACACGTGCGGCGAGGTCCTCGGCGTTCTCGGTCAGAATTCGGACGACTTCACTTCCGACGTTCCCGAGGCCGAGAACGGCTACTCCCAACGGCTTCGTTGTCATGGCTGCACCTCCAAGCTGAGCAGGTCTTCGAGTGTCTCTCGGCGCAGGACGAGCCGAGACTTTCCGTCTTTCACCGCGACGACGGCGGGTCGCGTCAGCAAGTTGTACCGGCTGGACATCGAGTAGCAGTACGCGCCGGTCGCGGCGACGGCAAGCAGATCACCGGGGCCGACATCGCTCGGCATCCAGGTGTTCTTGATCACCACATCACCGCTCTCACAATGCTTTCCGACGACGCGAGCGAGCACTGCATCGGCGTCGGAGTCACGCGAGACGAGCCTGCAGTCGTACTCCGCCTGATACAGGGAGGTGCGAATGTTGTCGCTCATTCCGCCGTCGACGCTCACGTAGCGTCGACGAGTCTGCGCGTCGACGGTGACGTCCTTGATGGTCCCGACCTCGTACAGCGTCACCGTTCCCGGGCCTGCGATGGCACGGCCGGGCTCGACGTCGATGTTGGGCACCGGAAGACCCACCAGAGCGGATTCCGTGGCGACGATCGACTTCAGCTTCGCGGCGAGTTGATCGACCGGCGGCGGATCGTCGCTCGGCACGTAGGAAATTCCCATTCCTCCGCCGAGATCGACCGTCGAGATCTGGGACGTCTTCTCGACGCCGAACTCCGCCACCACGTCTCGCAGCAGGCCCAGCAACTTGTGCGCGGCCAGCTCGAAGCCGTCGACCTCGAAGATCTGCGAACCGATGTGGCTGTGCAATCCGACGAGGCGGAGGTTGTCGGTCGCGAACACGCGCTTGATCGCTTCGAGCGCCGAACCGTCGGCGAGGGAGAAGCCGAACTTCTGGTCCTCGTGCGCCGTCGCGATGAACTCGTGGGTATGAGCTTCCACGCCGACGGTCACGCGAACCAGAACGTCCTGGACCTTCTTCTCGTCCGCGGCGACTGCGTCGAGACGGTCGATCTCGATCATGGAATCGAGCACGACGTGCTCCACGCCCGCTCGAACACCGGCCGTCAACTCCGCGACGGATTTGTTGTTGCCGTGCATCGCAATTCGCTCGGCGGGGAAGCCCGCCGCGAGTGCAATCCCCAGTTCACCGCCGGAGCAGATGTCGAGGGACAGTCCTTCGTCCGCCACCCACCGTGCGATCTCGCCGCACAGAAATGCCTTCGAGGCGTAGTGAACCCGTGCGGGATCACCGAACGCTTCCGCCATTTCCCTTGCGCGGGAACGGAAATCGTCCTCGTCGATGACGAACAGCGGAGTCCCGTACTGCTCGGCCAACTCGGTGACCGGCACACCCGCAAGCGTGACCACACCGTCGTCGCCGCGAGCAGCGTTGCGCGGGTAGACGTGCTCGGGAAGAGCAGTCATGTCGGAAGCGACCTTCGGGCGTTCGGCGAGCCCGTCCTGGGAGCGTACGTCCGCGTGCTTCGGACCCGCCGGATGCGCGCTCACATCCGCTCCGGTGCGCTGACACCGAGCAGGCGCAGGCCGTTGGCCAGTACCTGACGGGTTGCGTTGCCCAATGCCAATCGAGCAGTGTTCACGGGGCCTGGCTCCTCGTCTCCTTGTGGCAGTACTCGGCATGCGCCGTAGAACCGGTGGTACGCGCCGGCCAATTCTTCCAGGTACCGCGCGATGCGGTGAGGCTCACGGAGGTCGGCAGCGCTGGCGACGACCCGCGGATACTCGCCGATGGTCCTGATCAATTCGCCCTCCTGATCCTGCATGAGCAGGCTCAGGTCCGGATCGTCCCCACTGATACCCAGTTCGGCGGCGTTGCGCGCCAACGACGCGAGCCTCGCGTGCGCGTACTGCACGTAGTAGACCGGATTCTCGTTGCTCGCGCTCGCCCACAGTTCGAGATCGATGTCGATGCTCGAGTCCACCGACGAGCGGACCATCACGTAGCGGGCCGCATCCACACCGATGGCCTCGACCAGGTCGTCGAGGGTGATGACCGTGCCCGCACGCTTGCTCATCTTCACCGCGACACCGTCGCGGACCAGGTTGACCATCTGGCCGATCAGAACCTCGACCGTGTTCGGGTCGTCTCCGAACGCTGCCGCGGCGGCCTTGAGGCGGCCGATGTACCCGTGGTGGTCCGCGCCGAGCATGTAGATGCACAGGTCGAAACCACGTTGCCGCTTGTTCTGGAAGTACGCGATGTCCCCGGCGATGTAGGCGGCGTTGCCGTCGCTCTTGATGACGACGCGATCCTTGTCGTCGCCGTAATCGGTACTACGCAGCCACCACGCACCGTCGTCCTCGAAAAGACTTCCCGAGTTCTTCAGGAATTCGACGCTCTTCTCCACTGCACCGGATTCGAACAGCGAGTTCTCGTGGAAGTACACGTCGAAGTCGACACCGAACTCGTGCAGGTTGTTCTTGATCTGGTCGAACATCAACTCGACACCGATCGACCGGAACGTCTCGGCCTGCGGAACATCGGCCATGGCCAGAACCTCGGGGCTCTTGGCGAGCACCTGCTGCGCGATCTCGTGGATGTAAGCGCCTGCGTAACCGTTCTCCGGAGCAGGCTCACCCTTCGCCGCAGCGATCAGGGAGTTGGAGAACCGGTCGATCTGAGCACCGTGATCGTTGAAGTAGTACTCGCGTACCACCTCCGCGCCCTGAGCCGACAGAATGCGGCCGAGTGCGTCGCCGACCGCAGCCCACCGCGTTCCACCCAGGTGGATGGGACCCGTCGGATTGGCCGAGACGAACTCGAGGTTGATCTTGGTACCTGCCAGCGTCGACGAGGTGCCGTACGCGGCACCCGCGTCGAGCGCCTGCGCGACGATCGCGCCCTGGGCGTCGGCGTCGAGACGGATGTTCAGGAAGCCGGGACCTGCCACCTCTGCACTGGCGATCGATGCGTCGGCGCTCAAGGCCTCGGCGAGCCACCCGGCGAACTCACGAGGGTTCGCGCCTGCCTTCTTCGCGACCTGAAGGGCGACGTTGGTGGCGTAGTCGCCGTGTTCGGGGTTGCGTGGGCGCTCGACCGTCACCTTGTCAGGCAGGACGGATACGTCGAGGCCACGGTCGGCGAGTACCGCACTTGCGGTCGCGCGTAGTAGTTCGGCAAGGTCGGCGGGAGTCACAGGTGTCTATCCTATTGTCTGAGGTGCCCGAGGTTCGAGGCGCCCGTGGTCTGAGGCGGGGACTGTCGGCAACCACTGGCCCGAGGCAACGCGAGCCCGTACTGGCGGCACCTCAAAGCAAGCACTCAGACTAGGACCGTACAGTAAGGGCGCTCTGCGATCACAAGTAGTTTTTGCGCGCCCAACTGCACCTCCGACAACCGAAAGAGCGACGACAGCGATGCCCACGGGTTCCAACAACGGCGGTCCGGACAAGAAGTCTGCAGCCAAAGCCAACAAGGCCATCAAGGCTGCGAAGAAAAGCAGCGGCGTCCCCGCGACCAGAAAATCGGGCGCGCCGAAGAACCGCCAGGTCCCATGGCTGACCGTTGGAGCCGTCGTCGTCGTGGTCGGCCTCATCGCGGCTCTCGCCATCAACCTCTTCCCGAAGTACCAGGACCGCGCCGAGGCGCAGCGCTGGGAGCCCAGCGAAAGCAACCAGGACCCCTCGTCGGAAATCGCCGACGTGGTGGTTCAGCCGTACGAGGCTGCCCTGCACGTGTCCGCCACCCAGCGCGTCGCCTACGACCAGACGCCTCCGTTCGGCGGACCCCACGACGCGACGTGGGCCACCTGCACCGGCGTCGTGTACCCGGAAGCGATTCGCACCGAGAACGCAGTCCACTCCCTCGAGCACGGTGCCGTGTGGATCACCTACAACCCCGACGCACTGTCCGAGGACCAGATCCAGGTTCTCGCCGACAAGGTCGACGGTGAGACGTACATGCTGATGTCGCCGTACCCCGGTCAGGAATCTCCCGTCTCGCTGCAGTCCTGGGGACACCAGCTCAAGGTGGACAGCGTCGACGACGAGCGCGTGGACCAGTTCATCTCGGCGCTCCGCCTCAACCGGTACCAGTACCCCGAGGTCGGCGCGAGCTGCTCGACGGTGCCCGGTGGCGGATTCGATCCCGACAACCCACCGCCGTTCGACGCCTCGGCACCCGGCCCCGACGCCGTCCCGATGGACGGCGCAGGCATCACACCCGACGCCAGCGAGACGGGCGCGACCGGCGGCCTGCCGTCGGACCTGCAGCTTCCGAGTGACCTCCAGATCCCGACCGAAGCACCGGCAGCTCCGGCACCTGCTTCCTGATGACTGCTCCCACGAAGCCGAGGGTCAGCAGGCCACAGTTGGTCGCCCTGTTGGCCCTCGGCGTCGTCGCCGCAGTCGCAATCGGGTTCGCTCTGGGTTTCTTGGCACGAACGAACTTCCTCGGCGGAAACGACAACGTTCCTGCATCCGATTCGGTGGACGTCGGCTTCGCGCAGGACATGTCGGTGCACCACAATCAAGCCATCGACATGTCGTCGATCGCGCTGACCAACGCCTCCGACCCACTCGTCCGTAACCTCGCGTTCGACATGCTCACTTCGCAGCAGAACCAGGTCGGCCAGATGCAGGGCTGGCTCGCCATCTGGGACCGCTCCCCCGTCGGGACCGACGGCTACATGGGCTGGATGTCCGGCGACGAGCACGGCCACTCGATGGCCGGAATGTCCGCCGGCTCCGACGGATCCGAGACGACGGGCCCCGTCGCGGCAATGCCGGGAATGGCGACCAGCGACGAACTCGCCGCCCTCCGCCAGGCAACCGGACCGGCTGTCGACGTCATGTTCCTGCAACTGATGCTGCGTCACCACCAGGGTGGACTCTCGATGATGGAGTACGCGGCGGATCACGCCGAGACTCCGGCGCTCGTCCGTCTCGCTCAGTCGATGATCTCGACTCAGGAAAGCGAATCCACCCTGATGACACAGATGCTCGCCGAGAAGGGCGCTCAGCCCCTCGGTACTAACTGACGGTCGGCGAGTACGTCCAGTCCGCTACCTCGGGCATGTCCTCCATGCGCTCGACGACGTAGGTCGCATGCCGCTCGAGTTGGGCGTTGCAGTAGGACACCAACTCTGCGCCGCGCTCCGGTACCCGCCTCGATCGACGCAGGGCCTCGAGCACGAGGTGGTAGCGGCTCATTCTGTTGAGCACCACCATGTCGAACGGCGTTGTGGTCGTGCCCTGTTCGTTGAAGCCGCGCACGTGGAACCGATCGACCTTCGGCCGGCCGTGCAGTAGTTCGTGGACCGCGCGGGGATAGCCGTGGAACGCGAACACCACGTCGGTGTCCGCGGTGAAGAGATCGACGAACTTCTCGTGCGTGAACCCGTGCGGGTGGTCCCCCGGCGTCACCAGCGCCATCAGATCCACGACGTTGACGACGCGGATCCGCAAGTAGGGAACCCACTCGGCGAGGATCTGTGCGGCGGCGAGGATTTCCTGGGTCGGTACGTCACCCGCTGCGGCGAGCACCACGTCGGGTTCGCTGGGGCTCCCGGCGGACTCGGTTTCCGTTCCCGCCCAGTGCCACACCGACGCGCCCGCGGCACAGTGCTCGGCCGCCTGTTGGAGCGTCAAATACTGCAGGTGAGGTTGCTTGTCCACGACGATCAGGTTCACGTGGTCCCTGCTGCGGAAGCAGTGATCGGCGATCGACAGCAGGGTGTTGGAGTCCGGTGGTAGCCAGATTCGCACGACCTCGGGCGAGAGCGGAATCGCGGCGTCGATCATGCCTGGTCCTTGATGGCTGAACCCGTTGTGGTCGTTGCGCCAACACGTACTGGTCAGCAGCACGTTCAGCGACGCCACCGGTTCTCGCCACGGCAGATCGGCGGCGTGCTGCAGCCACTTGACGTGCTGGATCATCATGGACACGCTCACCATCGCGAATGCCTCGTAGCTCGCGAACAGTCCGTGGCCTCCCGCCAGCAGATAGCCTTCGAGCCACCCTTCGCACAGGTGCTCGCTGAGTACCTCCATCACACGTCCGTCGGGTGAGAGGTGGTCGTCCCAGTCCTCCGTCGGGAGTTGCCAGCAGCGGTCGGTCTGCTCGAAGACCGCAGCCAAGCGGTTGCTCGAGGTTTCGTCCGGTGAGAACAACCGGAAGTTTCCTCCACCGTCGTCCGTGGTGTTCCCCGCGTAGATGTCGCGCATCAATTCACCGAGCACCCTCGTCGTCTCGTGGAAACCTGCGCCGGGCGACTCGACCGAGATCTCGTAGTTCTCGAGTGGCGGGATACGTAGTGGTTGCAGCAGACGGCCGCCGTTGGCGTACGGCGTCGACCCCATACGTTTGTCCCCCGCCGGAGCCAGCGCTGCGATCTGCGGGGCCAGGGCTCCGTCGCCGTCGAACAGTTCGTGCGGACGGTAGGACTGCAGCCAGGTCTCCAACTGCGCCAGGTGCTCCGGGTTGGTCCTGACACCGGACAGGGGCACCTGGTGCGCCCGGAAAGTGCCCTCGACGAGGACACCGTCGACGGTGTGAGGGCCCGTCCAGCCCTTGGGTGTGCGCAGGATGATCGCGGGCCATCGGGCACCGGTCTCGGGCTCCCCGGTTCGAGCGGCGCTTTGGATCGCTCGGATTCTCCGATGCGACTCACGAAGCACGCGGAGCAGTTCCGGGAACACCACACGTGGATCGTCACCGGCCACCACGACGGGTTCCCATCCTTGCCCGTGCAGGAAGTCGACGATGTCCTCGTCGCGACTCCGGCCGAACACCGTCGGCCCCGCGATTTTCGCGCCGTTCACGTTGACGATCGGCAGCACAGCACCGTCGCGTCGTGCGTTCAGGAAAGCCGGGAGCTTCCAGGAGCCCGCGAGCGGACCCGTCTCCGCCTCTCCGTCACCGATGACGCACGCAACCGTCAACTGTGGTCGGTCGAATGCTGCTCCGCCCGCATGAACGAGTGCATAGCCGAGTTCGCCGCCCTCGTGGATGCTGCCCGGCGTCTGCACGCTGACGTGACTCGGTATCCCTCCGGGAGCGGAGAACTGACGGCACAAGCGTCGTATCCCGTCCGCGTCGCGGGACACGTGCGGGTAGATCTCGGTGTACGTCCCTTCGAGATAGGTCGACGCCACGAGCGCCGGGCCGCCGTGTCCCGGTCCTGTCACGTAGAGCCAGTCGGTGTCGGTCTCTGTGATGTGACGGTTGAGCAGGGTGTAGATCATCGACAGGCAAGGGCTTGTCCCCCAGTGCCCGAGCAAGCGCGGTTTGATGTGCGACGCATCGAGCGGCTCACGCAGAAGCGTGTTGTCCTTCAGGTATATCTGCGCGACGGTCAGATAGTTCGCTGCCGACCACCACGCCAGGTCGAGATCGAGAGCGTCGTCCGAATACTCGTAGTCGGTCATGCCCTCGACTGTCCTCTTGTTGCGTTAACACCAGGTGCGATTTCAGGTGACGGTTGCAATGCGCTAGTCTTGGAGCCGCCCAACAGGCACGCCGAATACGCAGGTTTTCTTCGTCTCGGCGCGCCCCCGTAGCTCAGGGGATAGAGCGTTCGCCTCCGGAGCGAAAGGCCGCAGGTTCGAATCCTGCCGGGGGCACACATTTCTGCCGCGCGGTGCAACAATTGCGCACATGCCCTCCGCCGAACTCGACGACGTTGCAGCCGAGCTGTATTCCGTCGATCCGGCCGAGTTCGTCGCCGCTCGCACATCCGCTGCCGCAGCCGCCAAGGACTCGGGGAATCGAAAACTAGCGGCCGCGATCAACAAGCTCCGTAAGCCGACGACCGTCGGATGGATGGTCAACCTCCTCGTCCGTGAAGAACCCGAGGACGTGGCAGATCTGTTCGACCTCGGCGACAGGCTTCGCGACGCCCAGCGCCGATCGGCCGCCGGGGACCTCCGAGAACTGTCGGCGGACCGTCAGAAATCGATCCGCGCCCTCTCCGCCCGTGCCGTCGAGATCGCCGCCGATCGCGGACGGACCACCACGGAGGACGCGGCCCGCGAAGTCGGTCAGACCCTCGGTGCCGCACTCGCGGATCCCGATGTCGCCGAGCGCGTACGCGCGGGACGAGTGGTGACGGCCGAGTCCTACAGCGGCTTCGGCCCGGCCGTGCTGTCGTTGGCGCCGGAACCGGCCACATCCACCGACACTGCCGAACCCGAGCAGCCGGACGAGGCGACGCACGAGGAGGACACAGAGGCGGCCGCCAGGGCCGCGGAGGTGCGAGCGGAGGCTCGGAAGCGATTCGACGAGGCCAAGGAACGGCTCGAGGAGGCTCGGGAGGACGAGGAGGCAGCCGAGAACGCCGCCGCGGCCGCCGACGCCGCGGCCGAGGCTGCGTCGACCCGATTGACCGAGATCAAACAGCGGTTGACTCAGCTGCGCTCCGAGTTGCACGACGCCGAAGAGCACGAAGCCGACGCCAGAAAGGACGAGAAATCGACCGAGCGCGAATCCCGCCGTCTACGAAGGATTCTCACCGATACACAGGCACGGACGGCGGAGCATCGGGCAGCTCTGGACGAACTCGACCGTCAGGATTCCTGAGCACGAGGTACCGGTCCAACTCTGCAGCACCGCTGAGCATCGCGCGCCCGCGAGCATGAATCCGGTCGCGCCAGTCGTCCATCAGATCCACAAGCGGTTCCACCCCGCCCGCGCTTCGAACGTGAGCAATCAGCGGCGCAATCCGGCTCAGCGCAAACCCTCCTCGCCGCAGCTGCCTGATCAGCTGCGCGTCGCGTACCGCGGACTCGGCGTAGACCCGATACCCCGTCTTCCTGTCACGGTCGGGTCGCACCAAACCGGCGCGCTCCCACTTGCGCAAGGTCGCGGGCTCGACACCCAGCTTGTGAGCAAGCGGGCCGATGAACAACCCGGCGCCCGACGAGGCCACAGGCTGCACTCCCCCTCGAGTCGTTCCTGCAGGCTGCACTCCCCCTCGATTCGTTCCTGCAGGCTGCACTCCCCCTCGAGTCGTTCCTGCAGGCTGCACTCCTGCCAGAGCATGTTCGACCGAGCGCAGGGTTGCACGTTCTTCGCGCAGCTGTGCGTGTGCGTCGTCGATCGTCTGAAGCGCGGCGTCGACATCACCGGAGTTCACAGCGCACATGATTGCCGTCGACATCGCGTGACCGTGCCCCGCGGTGAGAGCTCGGAACGTCCTCACGGCTTGCGCGTGCATCGGCGTGTACGTCCGGTAACCGTGCTCGGTTCTCGTGGCCGCGGGAAGTATTCCGGCATCCTCGTAATTTCGCACAGCCTGCGTCGACACCCCGTGTTCGCGAGCCAGGTCGACGGGACGCAATCGAGACTTTTCGGCAGCCGAAATGGCAGGATCCTTCCAAAGCTTCAACCGTTGGTTCAACGATAGCGTTCACTGTATGCCTGCTTCGATCGAACACGCCGTCCACCCAGTCGAATCGTCGTCCCTCGTCCGCCTGCTGGGTACCCGGCCGCGCCTGCTCGCCGTGGGAGAGCCGACCCACGGCGCTCATGGACTCCTGGAACTGCGGAACGACCTTTTCCGCGAACTCGTCGAGAAGGAGAAGTACCGCACCATCTCCATCGAAAGCGACTGCCTGATGGGTCGGTTGGTCGACGACTACGTCGTGAGCGGCGTCGGCACACTCGATCACGTTCTGGCACACGGTTTCAGCCACGAGTGGGGCACGTTGGACGGGAATCGGCAGCTCGTGCAGTGGATGCGAGAGCACAACCGTCGGCGCCCGGTATCCGAGGCCGTCCGATTCGCTGGTTTCGAAGCACCGCTGGAGATGGCGTCGGCAGCCAGCCCACGGCACGCGCTCACCGAACTCCATGCCTACCTCGCCCGTTGGGTGGAGTCGGATCTGATCCCCGTCACCGGTGAGACTCTGGATCGGTTGCTCGGTCCGGACGAGCGATGGACCGATCCCGACGCGATGCACTCCCCGTCCCGCTCCTTCGGACGCAGTGCACAAGCCATCGAATTACGGCTCGTCGCAGACGATCTGGCGAGCCTGCTCGATATGCAGGCGCCACGTCTCCGCGCGGTGACGACCCACGAGTCCTGGTTCGATGCGCACCTGTGTGCTCGGACCGCCGCCGGGTTGCTGCGCTACCACTACTGGATGGCGGACGACTCCGCGGCACGCATCACGAGGTTGTGCAGCCTACGAGACTCCATGATGGCGGAGAACCTCCTGGCACTCGCCGAGCGGGGACCGACGCTGGTATCGGCGCACAACAGCCATCTCCAACGCTGGAAGAGCAGCATGCAGATGTGGCAGGGGCGAATCGAATGGTGGAGTGCGGGCGCACTCGTCGACGCCCGACTCGGGGCCGACTTCGCGTTCCTGCCGACCGCAGTCGGCACGATCGAACGCCACGACGTCGGCCCACCGTTGCCGAACACGGTGGAGGGCCACCTGTTCTCGTTGCGTGCCGGGCGAAGCCTCGTCGACACTCGCGTGCTGGCCGAAGCGCTGGCAACGGAGTGCCCCGATGCCCGCGTGTCACCGTGGTTCGGTTACGCGCCGCTCGACCCCGATCACCTCGTCGACAACGACGGCTTGCTTTTCGTCGACGACGCCGATCACTCCGCCGAGGACGGTCCAGCGGGTTCGCCCGCTTGATCGTCGGGAACGACGATCGTCGTGATGGCGGTGATGTCGCCGGCGGGGATGGCGAAATGTTCGACCGTGGACAGTGTCGTGTTGTCGTCCAGTTCGATTCGGTACCGTGCGACGACGAAGGACTCCCACTCCTCGATGTCCACGTCACGGACCGCGGTGACGCGACGGTACCGCGACGACTGTTCCAGGTCGTCCCGAATGTGTTGCCCGCTCTCCCCGGTGACGTCGCCGTTCTCGACGCGTCGGCATCCCTCCGCGAGGCGCAATTTGGTGGCGTCGTGACTCGTCAAGGCCTTGATGTATTCGCGTGCCATCGCGACGCGTCCGGTGTCTGCTTGCCTCGTCGCATGCCGGGCGATGCTCGCCAGCAAGGGCTCTGCGAGTTCGGTACGGCAGATCAGCAGATCCGGGAGGTAGGGATGAGACTGGTTGTACAGCAACGGCGTTCCGTCGATGCGGGAGCAGTGCAGGCCTGCCGCGAGGGCAACGCCCACTGGCGCAGCCGAATCCCATTCCCACTGACCGCCCGAGTGCACGTAGGCGTCGGCGTCCCCGCGGACGACGGCCATCGCCTTCGCCCCGGCCGATCCCATCGTGACGACATCTCCACCGACGTCGTCGGCGACCGCTTCGATGTAGTACGGCGGACGACTGTCGCTCACGACGAGGGTAGGCCTGCCGTTCGACGGCGCCCGTTGCCCCGTCTTCGTGGTCGAGTAGACGGCTCCGAGAGCAGGTTGAGCAACCGCGGACGCGGTCATCCCCTTCCCGGCCTCCCAGAGTCCGACGTGGACCGCCCAGTCCTCACGTCCCTGGATTCCGTACTCGCGCGACCCGTCCAGTGGATCGATGATCCAGACGCGCTGTGCGTCGAGCCGGGCCGGATCGTCGGCGGACTCCTCGGACAGCACGGCATCGCCCGGCCGATCGGCTCTCAATCTGGCGAGGATGAGACCGTTCGCCTCGGCGTCTCCGAGACGGCCGAGCTCGCGCCCTTCCGTTCTTCCGTTCTCGCGCGTACGAATGTCGAGCAGCACTCTGCCCGCGGCCTGCGCAACGTCGGCTGCGAACCGTGCGTCGTCTTCGGGTGTAAAGGATGCACTCACAGGTTCACAATTCCACGATTGCGCTCGATCGTGTGGCGGAGGTGTGCGCGGCGGCCGCCTAGAGTGTCCACCATGGCTCCGACACGCTGGCAGACCGAGAACGACGAGGCACAGTCCAGGAAATACGTCGACAGGTTCGCTCGGCTCGAGGCTCGGGGCGTCGACTTGCACGGTGAGGCACGGATGGTCGACGCGCTCCTCACGCCGGGCAGTTCGGTCCTCGACGCGGGTTGTGGCACAGCGCGTCTCGGCGCGGAGCTCGCCCGTCGAGGACATCGGGTGACCGCAGTGGACCTCGACCCCGTGTTCGTCGACGCAGCCCGCCTGAACCCGGACATCACCGTTCACCAGGCCGACCTGACCCAGCTGGACCTCGGTGAGACGTTCGACGCCGTCGTCGCGGCCGGGAACGTGATGGTGTTCATGGAGCCCGGAACCGAGCGCAGTGCGGTGGAGCGCATCGCGGCGCATCTGACGCCGGGCGGCGTGTTCGTCGCGGGCTTCGCCACCGACCGGGAGTACACCGTGGGACAGTTCGACGACGATCTCGCCGCGTCCGGCCTGATCGTCGAACATCGTTTCGGCACTTGGGATCTGCGACCCTGGCGATCGGACTCCGACTGGGCGGTCACCGTGGCGCGGGCGGCTCGGCTCCTGGCCTGAAGCTTCCGGCTCGAAGCTGGTCGGGTAGTGCATCGAACCAGTCGAGTGTCGCCTGCTCGTACCTGATTCCGAAATCCAATGTGGCCAGATCGAACACACTCGCGCCGCCCGACGCGGCGCGCTGCTCCCGGTAGCGAGCCAGGGTGTCCGCGTGCCGACGCCGGTGGTCGGCCAGTATCCCCGCCACCCGCCCCGGGGCGAGATGCTCGCCGAACGCCAGAGTCAACAACAGCGGGTGTCGAATGTTCTCCTCACCGGGAGCCCGGTCGATCCACCGGGCGAACTCCGCCCGCCCGTCATCGGTGATGGTGAACGGTTTCTGAGCCCTGGCTCCCACCGCGCCTTCCTCGATCAGGCCCCTCGTGGTCAGCGCCGCAAGTTCCCGATACACCTGACTCCGCGTGACGGTCCAGAAGCCGCCGATGCAGGCAACGGCAGTGGCATGAAGGTCCCAGCCGGTCATGGAGCCGCGATGCAGGAACCCGAGCAGTGACGCCGCGGTCGCGTTCAACGGTGGTTTTTCGGGCACATCGTCATGCTCCCACACCTTGACATTCCACAGTGGTAGGTCGATGCTGGACACACCCCGACAGTCCACAATGGAACGTCAGTCCGGAGTTGGAGTGCAGATGCCGTACCAACCGAATGTCCGTGAAACGAACTCGAACACCCGCCTGTCCGACGCGCACCGCGACGCCGCCGTCGACCTCCTGACCAGCCATGTGGCGTCCGGCCGCCTGACGATCGAGGACTTCGACGGACGCGCCGCCCAGGCCTACGCCGCCGTCACGCGCGCCGACCTCGACGACGTGTTCCGCGACCTCCCCGCACCTGTCGCCTCGACACTGGTGGCCTCGACACTCATCGAGCCGCAGTCCCCGCAACGCCCACCGATGAGCCGCGAGCTGCTGACGTGGGCGAGCGTCGGAGTCCTGTGCCTGACCATCTGGGCCGTCACCTCGGTCGCCACCGGGAACTTCCTCTACCCCTGGCCGGTGTGGGTCATCGGTCCATGGGGAGCGATGCTGGCACTGCACCGGGTCACCGGAATGCCGATGGGCTGCACCAGTCGCTGACACCACGTCACGAACCGGGAATCACGACGACCTTGCCCGGCAGGTTCCCCGCTGCGGCGCGGGCGTGCACCGTCGCGAGCTCACGGAGCGCAACTCGGTCGGCCACGTCGACGACGAGCTCGCCTCGGTCGACACGCGTCGAGAGTTCGGACAGTTGCGCGGCGTCGCTGCGGAGGTACATGTCGATGCCGCGAACACCGCGCGCCTCGTCACTCGGCGCGGGCATCCAGACCGTGGTGTTGACGACCACGCCGCCGTCCGCGACTCGGGTTGCCAAGGCGCCGAACAGGTCCGGCGTGATGGGCGCGAAGTTCACCAGAACGTCGACGGGCGTCGTCAGCGCGACCACGACGTCGACCGCCGAATGGTCGACGACCTCGTCGGCACCGAGCTTCCTCAGACGCTCTGTCTCCGACGCACGCCCCGTCGCGACGACGTACGCGCCTGCCGCGTGGGCCAGCTGCACGGCGAACCCACCGACGGCCCCGCTCGCGCCGTTCACCAGGATGCGTTGTCCGCGCTTCAGCTCGGCGTGATCGAACAATGCCTGCCACGCGGTCAGTCCGACCACGCCGAGCACTGCCGAATCAGCGAGCGGAATCGACGTCGGAGCCGGTGCGAGCGCGTCGGCGTCGACGACCACGAATTCTGCTGACGCACCGTCCGTGACGAACGGAAGGAATCCGATCACCCGGTCCCCGACCTTTCGGTTGTCGACTCCGTCGCCCAGCGCGTCGACGGTTCCCGCGACATCGACACCCGGGATGTGCGGCAGGGTCAGTGGCATCGGCTCCTGCATGTTGCCCGCCCGGATGTTTCCGTCGACGCCGTTGAAGGTGGTTCCTGCAACGCGAACGCGAACCTGACCGGCTGCGGGAACGGGAGTCTCGACGTCCTCGTACCGCAGAACATCGGCGTCGCCGTACTGGTGGAAGCGAATGGCCTTCATGGTGTTGCCTCTCGTCGAACCCGAAGTGCTTCGATTTCGAAGCACACCGCAAAGCTAGCACTGTTGCGAATTCGAAGCAAGTCTTTCGAATGCGAAGCAGTTGTAGAGTGGCCTCATGTCGGAACAACCGCCCGCCCTCGACTCCGTTCAACTCGGCGCGTACTTCTCGCTCATGGAGGTCGCCGGCCTGCTGCGTCACGCGGTGGAGCAGCAATTGAGGGAGGACGGAGACCTCAGCTACGTGCAATTCCAGTTGCTCGCCCGCCTGGCCCTCGACTCGCCATCGGGCAGCGAACGCATGACCGACCTCGCCGACGGCGTCGTCTACAGCCGTAGCGGACTGACCTACCAGGCTGGATTGCTCGAAAAAGCGGGTCTCGTGTCCCGCGGACCGTCGCCCGACGACGAACGCAGCGTCACCGTCACGGTCACCGACTCCGGACGGGCGTTGATCGCCAAGGTGATTCCCGGCCACGTCGAGATCGTTCAGCAGCAACTGTTCTCGTCGCTGTCGCCGTCGGACACCCGGGCTCTCGGCGAACTCCTGTCGCCGGTCCGCGATCACATGCGCACAGCACCCCCACGCTCGGCGGCAGCCCGCCGGAAGCGCTGAGCAGAACCAGCGCGGAACACG
This sequence comes from Rhodococcus sp. 14-2470-1a, assembly GCF_002259425.1. Taxonomy (NCBI): domain Bacteria; kingdom Bacillati; phylum Actinomycetota; class Actinomycetes; order Mycobacteriales; family Nocardiaceae; genus Rhodococcus; species Rhodococcus sp. 14-2470-1a. The sequence continues at coordinate 19,606 of NZ_NPFZ01000019.1, read as the reverse complement.
TCGGCCGGCGGACGGCGCAGGGTGAGAAAAGCGGAACCGCCAGGCATGTCGCCTGGCGGTTCCTTCGAGCGAGCGACGGGATTCGAACCCGTGTAAACGGCTTTGCAGGCCGGTGCCTAGCCACTCAGCCACACCCGCATCGAGGACAAGAGTGCCCCAGTGAACCCGATGTGACCATGGTTCTGCTCAGCGTGATTTCAAAGACACGGCAGACGACGGCGCCCAGGCCGGATGCCATGGGAGGATGGACGGCATGTCTGCTTCGTCGCCGCTTCCACTCGATCCCATTGCAGAGGCCCACCGTCAGTGGACCAAGCATGGATGGGGCGACGTCGCCGACGGGATGGCCGCGGTCACGTCGCTGATGCGCGCGCAACAGATCATGCTCGCGCGGGTCGAGGAAGTGCTGAAGCCGACTGGTTTGACGTTCTCGCGCTACGAGTTGTTGACGTTGCTGACCTTCACCAAGACCGGTGCGATCCCGATGGCAAAAGCAAGTGCGCGCCTGCAGGTCCACCCGACGAGTGTCACCAATGCGGTGGATCGGCTGGAGACCGCCGGGTACGTGCGCCGGACACCGCATCCGAGCGACCGACGCACCACCCTCGTCGAAATCACCGACAGCGGCCGCGAACTGGCGGTCGATGCCACCGAGAAGCTCAATGCGCAAGTGTTCGGCAAGCCCGGTCTGGCGAAGGACCGGTTGACGTCGCTGGTGCGAATCCTGGCCGAACTGAGGCGCACCGCTGGCGATTTCGAGGACGACGGGGCCACTGCGGCCTGGTGAATCGCGCTCGCTCACCCGTTTCATGATCAAATGGTCACCGGGTGTGGCGGGGGCCGCTCCCAGGTTGGAGCAAAGCAGTGTTGGTTGTGGGTGTAGGCGCGGGCGCACACGGTGCGCGCGCGATCCTGACGTATCTCGACAGTCCTCATCGCGCGCCGGTGGCGTCGCGTACCGTGCGTCGCCGACGAGGTCAGTCGTTGGTGTCCACGATCTCCGACGGGGTGTCCGCCCTGCATGCCATCGCCGCCAAACTATCTCTACCGGTGCAGTATTCGGCCATCGCGTACCGGCTGGCCGAGGAAGCCGACGCCATCAGCGCCCACCGTGATCCGCGCTACGCCCAACTCGTGCACGAAACCGCGGCGCAGCTGCGTTACCTTCGGTTCACCGGAACCGTTCCCGCGCACGGATCGACGGTGCTGTGCGATCTGGGGAGCACCGGTATGACGGTGTCCGTGCTGGATCTGGCCGCGGGCAGAACCGTCGCCGCCCGTCGAACAGAGACGTTCTGCGGTGACGACCTGGACCACCTCGTTCGCCGACATCTCGCCGACCACGGAGTCCGGACGGACATCGACTCGTCCCGCGCACTCAAGGAGCGGCTCAGTGACGGCGGAGTGGTGAGCGCACACGATCCCGACGGCGCTGGCCACCACGTGCTGACGCGCCGCGACTTCGACGACATCATCGCCGGTCCGGTGCGCTACGCGACGATGGTGGTGGAACAGACGATCGAACTGTCCGGCACCAAACCTGCGTCCATCGTCCTGCTCGGTGGGGGCGCCAACGTCACCTCGATCGGCGCGGCCTTCGAGAAATGCCTGCGCCTGCGGACGGTGGTGCCGCAGCGCCCCGAGCTCGTGTCGGCCCGGGGCGCCGCGTTGCTGTCCACGATCAGTGGTGCAACCGATCAGCAGTTCAGCGATTGACGAACTTGGCCTGACGCTTCTCCACGAACGCGGCCATGCCTTCCTTCTGATCTTCGGTTGCGAACGTCGAATGGAACAGGCGACGCTCGAACCTGACTCCCTCGGCGAGCGACGACTCGAACGACCGGTTCACGGCGTCCTTCGCCATCATCGCAACAGGAAGCGACATCTCCGCGATCGTGGTCGCCGTGGCGATGGCGTCGTCGAGCAGGTCGGCTACCGGGACGACACGAGAGACGAGGCCGGCTCGCTCGGCCTCCTCGACCTTCATGTTCCGCCCGGTCAGCACCATCTCCATCGCCTTGGCCTTGCCGACCGCACGAGTCAGACGCTGCGAACCACCGATTCCGGGAATGACGCCGAGCTTGATCTCGGGCTGGCCGAACACCGCGGTGTCCGACGCGATCAGGACGTCACACATCATCGCGAGTTCGCACCCACCGCCGAGTGCATAACCGGACACCGCCGCCACGATCGGCGTCCTGGCCGCGGCGAGACGATCCCACGCCGTGAAGAAGTCGTCGAGGTAGACGTCCATGTAGGACTTGGGCTGCATCTCCTTGATGTCCGCCCCGGCAGCGAAGGCCTTCTCCGAACCGGTGACGAGGATGGCGCCGATGTTCTCGTCACGATCGAGTTCCTCGACGACCGAGACGACCTCGTGCATCAGCTGAGAATTAAGCGCGTTCAGTGCTTTCGGTCGATTCAGGGTGATGATGCCGACGCGCCCACGACGCTCGAGCAGAATGGTCTCGAAATCCGTCACTGTGCTGCTCCTGTCGAACGCTCACGAATGTCGTTGATGATGCCGGAGAAGTCGACATCGGTACCGCCGCCGGACGTCTCCTTGAACTTCGCGTAGATCTCGGCGGCCTGCAACCCCAGAACTCCCTCGACACCATTGTCGCGCAACGCATTGGCGGCGAGACCGAGGTCCTTGTCCATCAGAGCAGCGGCGAAGCCCGGCTTGTAGTCGTTGTTCGCCGGCGACGTGGGGACCGGGCCCGGAACCGGGCAGTTGGTGGTGAGCGCCCAGCACTGACCGGACGCCGTCGACGCAACGTCGAACAGAGCCTGATTGCTGAGTCCGAGCTTCTCCCCCAGCACGAACGCCTCGCTGATCGCGATCATGGACACGCCGAGGATCATGTTGTTGCAGATCTTGGCGGCCTGACCGTTACCGGCCTGCCCGCAGTGCACGACCTTGCGGCCCATCACATCGAGAACCGCTGCTGCCGAGGCGAAGTCCTCCTCCGAGCCACCGACCATGAACGTCAACGTCCCCGCAGCCGCCCCGCCGACTCCGCCGGACACCGGCGCGTCGAGACCACGGTGGCCCGCGTCGTCGATCAGTTTGTGCGCGGCGTGGGCGTCGGCGACATCGATCGTGGAACTGTCGATGAACAACGTGCCCGGCGCCGCCGCCGGCAGCAGATCCTTGTACAGATCGAGGACAAGCCGTCCGTTCGGAAGCATCGTCACGACGATGCCCGCGTCCTTCACTGCCGCCACCGCAGAGTCGACGACGGTCACCCCGTCGGACTCGGCCTGCGCCAATGCCGCCGGGACCAGATCGAAGCCCTGCACCGTGTACCCGGCCTTGACCAGATTGGCCGCCATCGGGCCGCCCATGTGGCCGAGACCGATGAAGCCGATCGTCTTCTCACTCATGTGTTCTTCTCCAGTCCCATCGGTCGTTTCTGCAGGCTCCACTCCAGCCCCAGTTCCCTGTCACCCAACGATGCGAAGTACCGATCGACGTCGGCGTCGGTCACGTCGGCGAGCGTCGCCGGCGACCACTTCGGGTTTCTGTCCTTCTCCACGACCTGCGCGCGGATGCCCTCGACGAGATCGTGTGATTCGAGGCTCGCGAGCGAGACTCGATACTCCTCGTTCAACACCTCCTCGAGCGACGACGCCGTAGCCGCGTGCCGCAGCGAGCGCAAGGTCACCTTCAGCGAGACAGGCGATTTCGATTCGATGTCGCCCGCAGCTTTCTCGGCGTCGGGTATCCCGCTGCCGCGCAGTCCGTCCACGACGGCCTGGACACTGTCTCCTGCGTAGTACCTGTCGATCCACTCACGCGATGCATCGAGCGTCGACGCAGGTGCTTCTTCGGTGAACTCGTCGAGAGCGTCGGACAATTCACCGGATTCCAGGGCGTCGTAGAATTTCTCCAGATTCTCCGACGGCATGTAGTGGTCCGCGAATCCTGCTGCGATCGCGTCGCCTGCGTCCATGCGCGCCGTCGTCAGGCCGAGGTGGGTGCCGAGTTCTCCCGGCGTCCGGGCGAGGAGGTACGTGCCACCGACGTCGGGGATGAAACCGATCCCGACTTCCGGCATCGCGATCTTCGATCGCTCGGTGACGATTCGGACGTTCCCGTGAGCGGACAACCCGACGCCGCCGCCCATGACCACACCGTCCATGATGGCGACGTACGGCTTCGGGAATCGGGCGATCGCCGCGTTGAGAATGTATTCGTCGCGCCAGAAGTCCTTCGAACCGCTGCCGCCGTCCTTGGCGTCGTGGTAGATCGAGACGATGTCGCCGCCCGCGCACAGGCCACGTTCACCTGCTCCCACGAGCAGCACGAGGTCGACGTCGTCGGCGGTAGCCCACTGGTCGAGCTTCGGCGCAATCTGCTGCACCATCGCGTGATTGAGCGCGTTGATCGCCTTGGGGCGGTTCAGCGTGATCCGGCCGACTCCGCCGGAGACGTCGAACAGCACTTCTGCTTCGGATCCGGTAACTGCCCCGGATTCGGTAACTGCATCGGTCATGCTGCTCCCACTATCGAGCGAGCCACCACGACTCGCATGATCTCGTTGGTTCCCTCGAGGATCTGGTGCACACGAAGATCGCGGACGATCTTCTCCACACCGTATTCCGCGAGGTAACCGTATCCACCGAGCAACTGCAGCGCAGCGTTGGCGACCTCGAAACCCGTGTCCGTGGCGAATCTCTTTGCCATCGCACACAGTTCGACCTTGTCCGCCTCGTCGTTCTGCAGTGCGTCGGCGGCGCGCCAGAGCATGGTGCGTGCAGCTTCCAGTTCGGTCTTCATGTCCGCCAGCCGGAACTGCAGAGCCTGCGAGTCCAGCAGCCGGGCACCGAACGCCTTGCGTTCGAGGAGATAGGCAACGGCCTTGTCCAGTGCGCTCTGCGCCCCGCCGATGGAGCAGGCTGCAATGTTGAGCCGGCCACCGTTAAGTCCGTTCATCGCGATGCGGAAACCGTCGCCCTCGTTACCGAGGACGTTGGCGGCCGGGACGCGAACGTCCTCGAAGATGACCTGGCGTGTGGGCTGGGCGTTCCACCCCATCTTCTTCTCGTTCGCCCCGAAGGACAGGCCGGGCGAATCCTTGGGCACGATGATCGCGGAAATTCCCTTGGGACCCGCAGTGCCCGTTCGGACCATCACGACGTACACGTCCGACGTACCTGCACCGGAGATGAACTGCTTGACGCCGTTCAGCACATAGTCGTCACCGTCGCGAACAGCCTTGGTACTCAAGGCCGCCGCGTCGGACCCCGCACCGGGCTCGGTGAGGCAGTAGCTGCCCAGCTGGTCCATCGAGCACAATCCCGGCACCCACTGGCGACGCTGTTCGTCGTTGCCGTAGGTGTCGATCATCCACGTCACCATGTTGTGGATGGAGATGTAGGCCGCGATCGACGGATCACCCGTCGCGAGCTGCTCGAAGATGCGGACCGAATCCAGCCGAGTCAAGCCGGACCCACCGACGTCCTCACCGATGTAGATACCGCCCATTCCCAGACCGGCCGCCTTGCGCAACACGTCCACCGGGAAGTGCTTGTTCTGGTCCCATTCGACTGCATCGGGAGCGAGGAACTCGTCGGCGAAATCCCGTGCGGTTTCGTTGATCGCCTTTTCGTCTTCGGTCAGTGTGAACATGCGTCAGTCCATGTTGGGGATGACGAAGTGATTGGCAGCTTGCTCCTTGGTGCCCGACGGCCACCGCTGAGTGACGGTCTTGGTCTTGGTGTAGAAGCGCACCGAGTCCGGTCCGTGCTGGTTGAGATCGCCGAAGCCGGACCGCTTCCAGCCGCCGAACGTGTGGTAAGCGATCGGCACCGGGATCGGGACGTTGACGCCGACCATGCCGACCTGCACGCGCGAGCAGAAGTCGCGAGCAGTGTCGCCGTCACGGGTGAAGATGGACACGCCGTTGCCGTATTCGTGCTCGGTCGGCAGACGCAGTGCGTCCTCGTAGTCCTCGGCGCGCACCACGATGAGGACCGGTCCGAAGATCTCTTCCTTGTAGATGCGCATGTCCGTGGTGACCTTGTCGAACAACGTTGCGCCCGCGAAGAATCCGTTCTCGTGGCCCTCGAGCACGAAGTCCCGGCCGTCGACGACGAGCTCGGCTCCTTCGTCGATACCGATCTGGGTGTAGTCGTTGACCCGCTTCAGCGCGTCGCTTCCGACGAGCGGCCCGAAGTCCGCGGCCTCGTCGTCGGAGCGGCCGATCTTCAGCGTCGCGACGCGTTCCTTCAGCTTGGCGACGAGTGCATCGGCAGTCTCCTCACCGACAGGAACGGCAACCGAGATGGCCATGCAGCGCTCGCCCGCGGAGCCGTAGGCAGCACCGAGGAGGGCGTCGGCGACCTGATCGAGATCGGCGTCGGGCATGACGAGAGCATGGTTCTTGGCGCCACCGAAGCACTGGGCGCGCTTGCCGTTCCTGGCGGCTTCCTCGTAGATGTACTGCGCGATCGGAGTCGACCCGACGAAGCCGATGGCCTTGACGCGATCGTCGTTCAGCAGCACGTCGACGGCGTTCTTGCCGCCGTTGACGACGTTGAAGATGCCCGGCGGCAAACCGGCTTCGAGGAACAGCTCGGCCAGCTTGAGCGGTACCGACGGGTCACGCTCGGACGGCTTGAGGATGAACGCGTTGCCGCACGCAATGGCCGGGCCTGCCTTCCACAGCGGGATCATCGCCGGGAAGTTGAACGGGGTGATACCCGCGACGACGCCGAGCGGCTGCCGCATCGAGTAGACGTCGATTCCGCCGCCCGCGCCTTCGGTGTACTCACCCTTGAGCAGGTGCGGGATACCGACGGCGAACTCGACGACCTCGAGGCCGCGCTGGATGTCGCCCTTGGCGTCGGCGATGGTCTTGCCGTGCTCGCTCGACAGCAAGCGAGCGAGCTCGTCCATGTCGCGGTTGATCAGCTGCAGGAACTTCATCAGCACGCGGGCGCGGCGCTGCGGGTTCCACGTCGCCCACTCGCGCTGCGCCTGCTCGGCGTCGGCGATGGCCGCCTCGACCTCGGCGTCACTGGCCAGCGGAACGAGCGCCTGAACCTCGCCGGTATTGGGGTCGAACACGTCGCCGAAATTCCCCGACTCTCCGGGAACGTGCTTGCCGCCGATGAAATGCGTGAGTTCGCGAGCCATGGAATCCGTCCTAACAGGTACGAGAATGAAGTGTGCTCATCCTATAGTCGGACTTCCATGTATGTCCAGCACGTGAGCGGGTCAGAGCCGGTCGTACAACGCCCGCAGCTCGGCAACAGCCCGGCTGACCTCGGCCTCGTTGGACCCGTCGGCTCGGAAGACCTTGCGCAGGATCAGCGGGTCCAGGTCGTCCATCGCCGGCGCCGACGTCGGTTTCGGAAGAGCGGGTAGTCTGGCGTCGTCCCCGAACCAGTCGCCGGAATCGAGTTCGTCGTCGCCGTCACCGACGCCCTCGATCAGTTGATCCAAATCGACGCCGCGGAGCGTCAGAATTGTCGCGGCGGACGCATCGACGTGCTCGGCGGCGATGTACATCAAGGCAGCCGCATGCTTGCACGGCCAACCGTCGTCGGGGCAGGTGCAGTCGAAGTCCAGCTGACCGCGGTCGTGCGGAAGAAGAATCGACGCCAGTGCCTGTGGGATCGAGTTGGACGCCAGTTCGGCCAACATTCCTGGGTTGGATGCGACGCGGCTCATCAGCGCCGAGATCTGACCGTCGGTCAGCGGATCGACGGTGATCGACGCCGAGAACGGTTCCAGCTGGCTGCCCTGAACCTCGCCGTAGATCTGGCCGCGTTCGACACCGAGATTGAGCACCTGGCCCTGTCGCGCGTACGTCCGGCCACGGGCGATTCTGCCCGGATCGGCCAGGTCCTCCATGGCGGTGACGAAGTGCCTCCCCCACCAGGTCTGGCCGAATGCACCGCGCTTGTTGCGGGACTCGATGCCGCCCTTGGCTTTCCGACGCTTGCCGTACTGACTGAAGTCGACCATCACTCACCTACCGCGTCTTCGCTGAGACGGAACAGTTCGTGCAGTTCTGCGGTATCCATCTCGGTCACCCAGTTCTCGCCGGTGCCGACGGCGAGATTCGCGAGGTCTTGTTTGGAGTGCAACATCGAATCGATGCGCTCCTCGACCGTTCCGACACAGAGCAGCTTCTGCACCGAGACGTTCTTGCGCTGGCCGATCCGGAAGGCGCGGTCGGTCGCTTGGTTCTCGACCGCCGGATTCCACCAGCGGTCGAGGTGCACGACGTGGTTGGCCGCGATGAGGTTCAACCCGGTTCCACCTGCCTTGAGCGAGAGCATCATGATCGGTGGGCCGCCGTCGGCTTGGAAGGCCTCCACCATCGCATCACGCTTCGATTTGGTGACGCCGCCGTGCAGGAACGGCACGGCGGTGCCGAACCTTTCCGCGAAGTACGGCGCGACGATGTCGCCGAACTCCCGAAACTGCGTGAACAGCAACGCTTTCTCGTTCTCCCCGAGGATCGAATCGAGCATGTCCTCGACGAGGCCGATCTTTCCGGAGCGATGGTGCCCGCGCTTGAGCACCGGAGAGCCGTCCGACAGGAAGTGCGCTGGATGGTTGCACACCTGTTTCAGCCTCGTCAGCGCAGACAGCACGGCGCCCTTGCGCTTCATCCCCTTGGCGTCGGCGATCTGGGCCATCATCTCGTCGACGACGGCCTTGTACAGGCCCGCCTGCTCGGCGGTGAGGTTCGAGCGCACCGTCATCTCGTTTTTCTCCGGAAGATCGGAGATGACGGCGGGATCGGTCTTGACCCGTCGGAGAATGAACGGAGAGGTGATGGCGCGCAGGCGTGTCACCGCGTTCTCGTCTTTCTCGCGTTCGATGGGAACGGAGAAGCGCTTGCGGAAATCCGTTGGTCTGCCCAGCATTCCAGGGTTGGCGAAGTCGAGGATCGAGCGGAGCTCGTCCAGTCGGTTCTCGACGGGAGTTCCGGTGAGGGCGATCTTGTGCTCGGCCGGAATGGCGAGAGCCGCCTTCGCCTGTCCCGTACCGGAGTTCTTGATGTGCTGCGCTTCGTCGAGCACGACCCGACGCCACGTCCGCTCCGCCAACTGCGCCCGATCGCGCGCCATCAGTGCATACGTCGTCACGACGAGATCGTGCGCGGAAATGGCATCTCGAAGCTCGTCACCGCTCAACCGCGCCGCACCGTGGTGAACCATCACGCGTAGGCCGGGGGTGAACTTCGCGGCTTCGCGCTGCCAGTTTCCGACGACCGACATCGGCGCCACCAGGAGCGTCGGCGTCGTACTCCGTTCGTGCGCGAGCAAGGTGAGTACCTGCAGAGTCTTACCGAGCCCCATGTCGTCGGCGAGTACCGCTCCGAGTCCCAGCCTGCTCATGAACGCCAGCCACTCCACACCACGCTGCTGGTACGGCCGCAGGGTTGCGTTCACGCCCGGTGGAAGCGGAATCGGCTCCGGGCTCGCTCCCGGCTCGAGCAGCGCCTTCGCCCATCCCGTCGCCCGGATGTCCTGAACGGACGCCGGAGGCGGATCGGCAAGGGTCATCTCGCGCATCAGCTTGCCGAGCGGGGTCCCGTCGCCGTGGTGCTCGGCGACGTATTTGGCGGCGCGGGCGAGTTGACCACCGTCGGCGAGCACCCACTGCCCGCGCAGACGCACCAGGTCACCCTTGGATACGGCCAGGCGGTTCATCTCGGCCTCGGTGAGGACCATGTCGCCGAGCTGAAGTTGCCAGTCGTAGGAGACCAGTTCCTCCATGCCGACGGCTCGGTCGGCGGCGGCCTTGGTCACCGCGGGTGATTCCACCCGCAAGCGCATCGACGGATCCAGCCGCGTCCATGCCCGGGGCAGCAGCACCGTCGTTCCGGTCGCCTGCAGTGCCGTCGCACCGTGCTGGACGAGATCGATCACCACCGACGTGGGCAGCAGGAGATCGAGCGTGCCGTCCTCCGATGGCAGATCCCGCAGCCGCGGGTACGCCGCCACGGCCTCGCCGAGCTTGCGCACGGCTGTGGAGAGCAGGGTCGCGTCGACGCGGCGGTTCATCGGAACCGGCACGGGCGCTTCGCCGTCGGCGCGCAGACACACCTGCAAGGTCCAGAACGCTTCGCCGAAATCCGCAGCATCTTCGGGCTCGTCGTCGGTGGGTTCGAGCAATCGCAGTACCAGCGACGGCTCGTCGACGGTGAGGGTTTCCCGCCACTTCTCCAGCAGAGTCGACGCCTGCTGAGTGCCTTCCACGTAGGGGTCGTCCAGAACGAGGGCCGACAGCAGCGGGTGTTCCGGAAAGGGTCTGCCCAGCACCGACCTGACGATGGGATCGGTCAGCTCGGCCAGCATGTCGTCCAGGATTGCCTTGGGTCTGTGGGCCGCACGCTGCACGGACGGCATGGCCGCGGCGAGTTCGCTGGCCCAGGCCCGTTGGCGCTCCCCGCCCACCAGACGCCACCTCGGCCACCACGTCCCTTCCAGTCGGACGAGCGAGGGTACGACTCTGCCTGCGCGCGCCCACCGCTCGATGCCGTGCGCGACGTGCGCCAGATACTGCAGATCACCTGCGATCAGCGGATGCGGCATGATCCTGAGCAGCAGGTCGGCTGCATTGAACGGCACGAGCGCGATCGCGGGAACGCTGGCCGTCGGGGGCCGCCCCCCGTCGGTCGGCGGGAACGTGACCTCGACTCGGTGACGAAACGGTCTGCCGAGTACCTGCGCGAGCGCGGCAGGTAGAGCGGGCTCCGTACCGGTGGTGACCTCGTCGTCCCACAGCGCCAACCCGCTGCCGGGAGACCAGAGACCGTGAAGCACTCGTCCATCCAACCAGGGTGCTCGGTTACGGATGGGCGTGGTGTGCCGGTTGCCGCACCGTGCGCGGGGTCCGTGCGACGCCGACGGGCGAGAAATGGCACACCTCGCCCACCGACTACCGGACATTTGGCACAGTGGATGAATGATCGCTTATGGGTTCAGTGAGTACGGAGGTCCCGAAACCGAGTATTTCCTCGACGTGCCGATTCCAGACCCCGGACAGGGACAGGTGCTGGTAGCGGTGCATGCAGCCGGGGTGAACCCTGCCGATTGGAAGGTGCGGGCCGGCAACCGCAAGGACACCGTACAAACGTCCCTACCGGCAGTTCTCGGCCGTGAGGTGTCCGGCACGGTGGTTCAGGTCGGTACTCATGTGGACGGTTTCTCGGTGGGCGATCGAGTGTTCGGATCCACCGCGGCCGGTCACGGCGGGTACGCGCAGTACACGGTGCTGAACGCGTCCAGCGCCGCACACAAGCCCGATGCCGTGACGTTCGCCGCCGCCGCCACGCTGCCGGTTGCGGCAGGTACGGCCTACGACGGTGTCGACCAGCTGGGCCTCGCGAGCGGTTCGACGTTGCTGGTACTCGGCGCGGGCGGCGGGGTCGGTTCCGCCGTGCTGCAGATAGCCAAGGCGCGCGGTCTGAGCACGATCGGCGTGGCCGGCACGGGTAAGCAGGAGTGGGTGGCCGGCCTCGGGGCTCGTTTCGTCCCCTCCGGCGAGCACTTCGCCGACGCCGTGGACACCGTGGTGGACGGCATCTTCGATCTCGTCGGCGGGGACACCTTGAAATCGGCGGTATCGCTGACCAAGCCCGACGCACCTGTCGTCAGCGTCGCGGATCCCGTGCTCGCGACGTCCCTGGGCGGGTCGGGCGTGCACCGCAGGCGAACCACGGAGGCGTACGAGGCCGTGGCCGACCTGGTGGCCACCGGTGTGCTGACACCGCGAATCGACCAGACCTTCCCGCTCGAGCGGGCAGGCGAAGCACTCGCGACGGTGGAGAGCGGCCACGCAACCGGCAAGGTGATCATCGAAGTCGGCTGAGCAATCACTGTCGGTGGAGTGCGGCACAATCGTGTCCGGATAGACCGAGTACGACGATTGGGCGTGTGTGAAGAAGCTCCGTGTGGCGCTGCTGTTGCTGGTGGCCGCTCTGGCCATGACTGCATTCGGGTCCTGCGACAGAGCGTCGATTCCGGGTTTCTCGCCTCCTCCCCCGGCGCCGGGTAGTCCCACACGAGTGCAGATCGAGGATCTACTTGCACGGGTACAGGTGGTCGCGGACAGGCCCAACAACCCGGGGTACGAGCGGGGCTGCAAAAGCGGGGAGGGCTGTGTGTTCGGTCCGGCGTGGACCGACGATTACGACGGGCCCGGAGGTCACGACGGCTGCGGTACCCGCGACAACGTCCTGGCGCTTTCCCTCACCGAGGTGACGTTCCGCGACGGGACTCGAAACTGCGTGGTCACTTCGGGGGTTCTCGCGGACCCGTACTCCGGTGAGTCCGTCGAATTCGTCAAGGCCGACGCAGGCAAGATCCAGATCGACCACGTCTACCCACTCTCCGCGGCCTGGGACATGGGCGCGAACGCCTGGACACCGGACAAGCGAGTCCAGTTCGCCAACGACATCGACTTCAACCTACTTGCCGTGAACGGGCCCGACAACCAGTCGAAGAGCGACTCCACTCCAGCGCAGTGGCTACCACCCAACGCCGCGTACCGATGCTTCTACGCAGGCAAGTACCTGTCCGTCGCGGCGCAGTACGCACTGCCGATCACGCAGGCGGACCAGCGAACGCTCTCGTCGGTGGCGCAGAACTGCTGAGAGTAAAGTTCCAACGATGTCCTCGCGCAGCTTCCTCGACCGTGAAACGCAACTGTGCATGTCGCTCTCCGGGCGCCCGAGCAACATCGGTACACGCTTCCACAACTACCTCTACGACGAACTCGATCTGAACTTCGTCTACAAAGCCTTCACGACGACGGATCTCGCTGCCGCGATCGGAGGCGTCCGCGCTCTCGGAATCCGCGGGTGCGCAATCTCGATGCCGTTCAAGGAAGACGTCATCGCGTCGATCGACGTGATGCACGATTCCGCGAGCGCCATCGAATCGGTCAACACCATCGTCAACGAGAACGGCGTACTGCACGCGTACAACACCGACTACCAAGCAGTCGCGAATCTTCTTGCGACATCGGGCTTCTCCACCGACTACACAGTGTCCGTGACCGGCAGCGGAGGAATGGCCAAAGCCGTCGTTGCCGCGCTTCGTGATTCGGGATTCACCCGAGGCAACGTCGTCGCCCGCAACGAGGTCACCGGTCCGGCTCTGGCGGCCGCCTACGGGTACGAATGGTCGGCCCGCACCGTCCAAGCAGACCTGCTCGTCAACGTCACTCCCGTCGGAATGGCGGGCGGCCCCGACGCCGATGCCTCGCCCTATTCCGACGAGCAGATCGACGCCGCCCACGCAGTGTTCGACGTAGTCGCCATGCCGTCGGAAACGCCGTTGATCGTAAAAGCCCGGGCCGCAGGCAAGCCCGTCGTCACCGGCGCCGAGGTCATCGCCCTCCAAGCCGCCGAACAATTCGTCCTCTACACCGGCATCCGGCCAACGGACGAGCAAATCCAGCGGGCATCCGAATTCTCGCGAAGCTAGCACGAGAACCGCGCAGATACGAAAACGACAGTTACCGCACCGTCAAACTGCGTTGACGGATTCGGTGAATCCCCTGGCAATTCGCGGATTAACCGATACCGGATATTATGTTAGGTCGGATCCGAAAACCGCCCTCTTGCAACAATGTTAGCGAAATCCCCGTATTGCGCCGAGTCGAACTGGCGCGCGGATGCGCGTGTTCGTCGCCGGTGTCACCGATGTAAGACGGGGCTTAGTCGAGAGCCGCATCTCAGGCGCTGAGTGAGAACCCGATGGCGCATCATTTGTGGCCGACCTCAAGGACACTGAAACGATGTCCCTTACAAATATTTAAGTCCGTCTAACCCTTTAAGGCTGAAGACTCGCAATTGATTTGACAAAGAATCGCATCGAACTGGCGGGAGACTGCCGAGTCTCGCATGGGTGGTATTCGCCGGCTTATTCCGCGCGAGGCTCGGACCATTGAGGGGGCTAGAGCGTGGTTAATCAGTGCGCTTTGCCCCCGACTGCTTGGATTGACTGTAGGCGTTCCGCGCAGCCATGCACTCGAAGTTGGGGTGGGGTCCACCGCTATCGAGTTGGTGGACCCCACCTCGCGTGCATCGTTAGTGGCCTCGACTGCCCTCGGTCGACCTCTTGGACGTAGCACGCGCATGCATATGGCTCAGTCGTTAGTCGTCTTGTATTCCCTCCTGCGGCGGTGCAGGATCGGCTCGGTGTAGCCGTTGGGCTGGCTGGTGCCCTGGAAAATCAGGTCACTTGCGGCCTGGAACGCGATGTTGTTCGCGAAGTCCGGTGCGAGATCGTTGTAGGTCGGGTCCGAGCTGTTCTGCCTGTCCACCACCGGCGCCATCCGCTCGAGCGAAGCGCGAACCTGCTCTTCGGTGACAATGCCGTGGCGCAACCAGTTTGCAATGAACTGGCTCGAAATGCGCAGTGTCGCGCGGTCTTCCATCAACGCGATGTCGTTGATATCGGGCACCTTGGAACACCCGACGCCATGGTCGATCCACCGGACGACGTACCCGAGGATCGACTGCGCGCTGTTGTCGAGCTCGCGCTGCTTGCGCTCGTCACTCCAGTCCGTCGACGGTGCGAGCGGGATTTCGAGGATGTCGTCGACGGTGGCGCGCTTGGATTTCGCGATCTCTTCCTGGCGGGCGAACACGTCGACCTTGTGGTAGTGCAGCGCATGCAATGTGGCCGCCGTCGGGGACGGAACCCACGCGGTGTTCGCGCCGGCTTTCGGATGACCAATCTTCTGCTCGAGCATGTCGGCCATCAGATCAGGCATCGCCCACATACCCTTACCGATCTGCGCCTTGCCTTCGAGGCCGGCAGCCAGTCCGGTGTCGACGTTGAAGTCCTCGTATGCGGCAATCCATTTCTGCGCCTTCATCTCGCCCTTGGGCACGACAGGCCCGGCTTCCATGGAGGTGTGGATCTCGTCGCCCGTGCGATCGAGGAAACCGGTGTTGATGAACACCACGCGTTCCTTCGCCGCTTCGATGGCGGCCTTGAGATTGACCGTGGTGCGGCGTTCCTCGTCCATGATGCCGACCTTGAGGGTGTTCTCGGGCAAACCGAGAACCTTCTCCACTCGCCCGAACAACTCGACGGTGAACGCGACCTCCTCGGGACCGTGCATCTTCGGCTTGACGATGTAGAGCGACCCGGTACGGCTGTTGGCCAACTCGTTGTCACCGGTCAGCGAATGCATACCCGCAAGCGAGGTGAACACGGCGTCGAGGATGCCCTCCGGGACCTCGTTGCCCTCGGCGTCGAGAATCGCATCGGAGGTCATCAGGTGCCCCACGTTGCGCACGAACAGTAGCGATCGGCCGTGCAGGGTGATCTCGCCGCCGCCGACCGCGGTGTAGGTGCGGTCCTTGTTCAGCGTGCGGGTGAACGTCTTGCCGCCCTTGGTCACCTCTTCGACCAAATCTCCGCGCATGAGCCCGAGCCAGTTGCGGTAACCGAGGACCTTGTCGTCCGCGTCGACCGCTGCGACCGAATCCTCGAAGTCCATGATCGTGGTGACAGCCGACTCGAGCAGCAGGTCCTTGACCCCCGCAGCGTCGGTCGAGCCGATGGGGCTCTGCGGGTCGATCTGAATCTCGAAATGCAAACCGTTGTGCGCGAGCAGGATTGCCGTCGGTGCTTCCGGCGAGCCCTGGAAGCCCAGCACCTGCGCTGCATCGCCCAGCCCGGTGACGGTGCCGTCGGCGAGCGTCACCTCGAGCGAAGATCCGGCCGCGGAATCGAGGACGTACTTCGTCGACCCGACGTGGCTACCGGAGGACAGCGGGGCGGCCTCGTCGAGGAACTCGCGAGCGAACGCGATGACCTTGTCGCCGCGCACCTTGTTGTACGAGGTGCCCTTCTCGGCGCCGCCCTCTTCGGAAATGGCGTCGGTGCCGTACAGCGCGTCGTACAGCGAACCCCACCGCGCGTTGGAAGCATTGATCGCAAAGCGTGCATTGAGCACCGGAACCACCAGCTGCGGGCCCGCCGTCGACGTGATCTCGGTGTCGACGCCCGAGGTGGCGATCGAGAAGTCGGCAGGCTCGTCGAGCAGGTAGCCGATCTCCTTCAAAAACGCTTTGTAGGCCCCACGGTCGTAATCGGGACCGGCATGCTCACCGTGCCAAGCGTCGACCTTGCCCTGGATCTCGTCACGCACCGCCAGCAGCGCCTTGTTCTTCGGTGCCAGATCGGCGATCACCGATTCCACACCACCCCAGAACTGGTCGGAATCGACACCGGTACCCGGGAGCGCCTCGTTCTGCACGAAGTCGTACAGCACCTTGGCAACCTGGAGACCACCAACACGTTCGCGTTCAGTCACTTTCGGCCGCTCCCCTCGTTGTGAGCGGAATGTGCCCTCGGTACGCGGACGATGAGTGCGTCGCCTTGTCCGCCGCCGCCGCACAGTGCTGCTGCCCCGATGCCGCCGCCTCGGCGTTGCAACTCGAGCACCAGGTGCAGTGCGATGCGGGCGCCGGACATGCCGAGGGGGTGACCGAGGGCGATGGCGCCGCCGTTGACGTTGACCTTGCCGGAGTCGACTCCGAGTTCGCGCATCGAGGCGATACCGACGGCGGCGAAGGCTTCGTTGATTTCGATCAGATCCAGATCTGTCGGGTCGATGCCTTCCTTGGCGCAGGCTGCCGCGATGGCGCGTGCGGGCTGCGATTGCAGTGAGGAGTCCGGGCCGGCGACGACGCCGTGGGCGCCGATTTCCGCGATCCAGGACAGGCCGAGGCTTTCGGCCTTCTCACGGCTCATCACGATGACCGCGGCGGCGCCGTCGTTGATGGTCGAGGCGTTGCCGGCGGTGATGGTGCCGTCCGTGCTGAATGCCGGCCGGAGGCGGGCGAGGGTGTCGGCGGTGGTGTCGGCGCGGATCCCCTCGTCCTGGGAGAAGACGATCGGGTCGCCTTTGCGCTGGGGGATGGAGACGGGGACGACTTCGTCGTCGAAGATGCCGTTCTTCCACGCTGCTGCGGCTCGTTGGTGCGAGGTGGCGGCGTACTGGTCTTGTTCTTCCCTCGTGCTGGCGTGGGCGCCGTCGTTGCGTGATTCGGTGAGTCCGCCCATGGCTTGGTCGGTGAAGATGTCGTAGAGGCCGTCGTAGGCGAGGTGGTCTTTCATGGTGACGTCGCCGTATTTGAACCCTGCGCGGCTTTTTTCGAGCATGTGCGGGGCCTGGGTCATCGACTCTTGGCCGCCGGCGACGACGATGTCGAATTCACCGGCGCGGATGAGCTGATCGGCCATCGCGATGGCCGACACCCCGGAGAGGCAGACCTTGTTGATCGTCAGCGCGGGGACGTTCATGGGGATACCTGCCGCGACGGCGGCTTGGCGGGCGGGGATCTGTCCGGCGCCTGCGGTGAGGACCTGGCCCATGATGACGTACTCGACCAGTTCCGGTGCCACCCCGGATTTGTCCAGTGCGCCTTTGATCGCGATACCGCCGAGATCCGAACCCGACAAGTCCTTCAGCGAGCCGGACAACCGACCCACCGGAGTACGAGCACCAGCGACGATGACGGAGGTAGTCATGACAGTTCTACTTTCAATTCGGATCCGGTTGCCTTCTCGACCTGTTCGCGTGTGACGTCCGGTGCTAGTTCGACGAGTGCCAGCGATCCCTCGCCGACGACGTCGATGACAGCCAGGTCGGTGATGATGCGGTCGACGACGCCTTGGCCGGTCAGTGGGAGCGTGCAGGTGTCGAGGATCTTCGGGTTGCCGTCGCGATCGCTGTGTTCCATGACGACGATGACCCGGCGCGCGCCGTGGACGAGGTCCATGGCCCCGCCCATGCCCTTGACCATCTTGCCCGGCACCATCCAGTTCGCGAGATCGCCGGTACGCGACACCTGCATGCCACCGAGCACCGCGGTGTCGATGTGTCCGCCGCGGATCATGCCGAACGAGAGCGACGAATCGAAGTATGCGGCACCGGGATTGACGGTGACGGTTTCCTTGCCCGCGTTGATGAGGTTGGCGTCGATCTTGTCCTCGGTGGGATACGGCCCGGTACCGAGGATGCCGTTCTCCGAGTGCAGCACAACCTTGATGGCGGGGTCGAGGTAGCCGGGAATCAGTGTCGGCAGCCCGATTCCGAGGTTGACGTATTCGCCGTCGACCATTTCGGCGGCCGCGCGTTCGGCCATCTGTTCGCGGGTCCAGCTCATGCTCGTCCTCCTGCGCTGACGGTGCGCTTTTCGATGCGCTTGTTCTGTGGTCCGGTGTGCACGATCCGCTGAACGAACACTCCCGGCAGGTGCACTGCGGCGGGGTCGATCTCGCCCGGTTCGACCAGCCGCTCGACCTGGGCGACGGTCACCCGTCCTGCCATCGCGGCGAGCGGGTTGAAGTTCATGGCCGTCTTGTCGAACACGAGATTGCCCTCGGTATCGCCGAGCTCGGCGTGGACCAGTGCGTAGTCGGCGTTGATCGCCTCTTCGAGCACGTACCGCTTCGATCCGAAGACGCGGGTTTCCTTCGGCGGCGACGCCAGCGCGATCGTCCCGTCGACGTTGTAGCGCCACGGCATACCGCCGTCGGCGATGGGGCTCCCGACGCCCGCCGGGGTGAAGAAGGCCGGAATTCCGGTGCCGCCGGCGCGAAGCCGCTCGGCCAGCGTTCCCTGCGGAGTCAGTTCGACCTCCAGTTCACCGGCGAGGTACTGCCGCGCGAATTCCTTGTTCTCTCCCACGTACGACGCAGTGACGCGGCGGATCCGGCCGATCGCCAGCAGGATGCCCAGTCCGTGATCGTCGACGCCGCAGTTGTTGGAGAACACCTCGAGGTCGGTGGCGTCCGTCGCGGCGATCGCTTCGATCAGTGCATCCGGGATGCCGCACAACCCGAACCCTCCGACTGCGATTTTCGCGCCGTTGCCGATGTCGGCCACGGCGGACGCCACCAATTCGTAAACCTTTCCTGCCATGTCATCTCTCCTCGCATGTTCACAGAGCAAACGCGTTCTGTTCGGTTCCCAGTAGACGCCGAACTGCGGTCAATGGGTAGTCGCACCCGTGATCTGGTCGATTGGCGAACCTTCACTGCTCGATGCGTTCATTGAGCGGACGTCGATAGCGGTCGTCGTCCAGTCGCCCGTTCGGTCCCTTTTCACCGTCTCAGCCTCGTCGTGGGCGCAGCTACCACCCCTCACTCGGCGTATCTCAGGTCGACGACGACAGATGCCCATGCGGCGCCGTATTACCGCAGCGAGCGAGTATCCGCTCGGCCTGGTGGGCAACAGGCGCGTCGACCATTCGGCCTTCATAGGTGAAGACACCGCGGTTGACGACGACGGCGTCCAGAATTCCGCGAGCCCACTGCACTTCGGAGTCTGTGGGTGCGTAGGCGGCTCGGATAAGGGGCACTTGGCGGGGATGGATAGCCACCTTGCCGTCGAACCCCACGGCAACTGCATCGTCCGATTCAGCGGCGAGCCCGTCAGGGTCTTCGATGTCGAGGAAAACCGAGTCCAGGGCGAACTTGCCTCTTGCTTTCGCTGCCAACAGAGTCTGAGATCGCACATGGTGTGCAACATCGCGGTATGCGCCGTCTGCGTGTCGGCTCGAGTTCCCACCGAGAGCGGCAATGAGGTCCTCGCCCCCCCCCC
>NZ_NPFZ01000038.1:0-62311 GCF_002259425.1 Rhodococcus sp. 14-2470-1a | reverse complement strand
GGGTTGGTCGGCGGGCAGCGGGGGGAGGGTGGTTTTGTGTCCGTGCCGAACTCCGCACGCGGAGAACGGGCCTTGGGGGTCGAGGAGCATGCCCATGTGGTGGTCTGCGTGGTCTTTCCACCACACGCTCGCCCCGGTGTTCGGGTCTTTGCGGAGGTGTTCCCACGCTCGCCAGAGGGCATCGAGGCGTCGGTAGGCCTCACCGTGGGCCCACCACTGCGGGCACCACTTCTTCTGATTGCCTTCCGAGACCTCCCGGCGGTAATGCGGGCGGATCACCTCGTCGACGAAGTCCAACAGCGTCGTGTAGACCGGTGCGGCTTCGGCGTCGTCGGCGGCCGCCTGCGCTTTCTGCACCTCTTTGTCGAGGGTCGCGGCCAGAGCGCGTGCGGTCGCGGCTTGCAGCTGCCCGAACAGTTCCGGGGTGAGGATCTCACCGAACTGCGCATCGGCGATCGCTGCCACTTCCTTGCGGATCCGGGCGGACACCGCGGCGTCGACCTGCTGTTGGAATGCAGCGGACAACTCGTCGTCACCGACTGCTCCGCCGTCGTCCGATATCGGTCGTTCGCCGTCGGCGTCGACGTCGTCGTGATCGATGCCGCCAGGTTCCGAATCGTCCCCAGGGGGTGCGAGTTCGCTGGAAGGGTCGAATTCGTCGTCGCTCACAGTGACTCGCTCTCGGTCCCGGTGAAGCTCGGTGTCTTACCCAACGTCACACCGCCGTTGCGGATGGGATCGTGCAGATCCCCTGAGCCGCGGTCGTTCTGGGCTGCGGACTTGTCGGCGCGGGCGGTCGCGTCCTGCACGGCGTCGGCGTGGGGTCCGTTGATCCATTGCACGGTTTCGACCAGGACGGGCCGGTTGCCGGAGGAGCGGATGATCGCTCGGCCGCGGGGGAGCGCTTCGAGGTCGGATTCGGTGAGGGTGCGGACCTGTGTTCGTTGGCGTGAGCGGGAGTTCCCACCCCGTCCGGAGGAGATCGAACCGGTGATCTCGTAGTGGTCGCCGAGGGCGGTGGACATGTTCCGTAGGAACGGTCCGTCGTCGACTTTGACGCCGCCTCCGTAGACGGCAACGTTGGCGGCCGACCAGAGGGCTTTCATACCGTCCTCGCCCCAGCAGCGTGCGCCTTGAGACCAGGACTGCAGGATGGACATGATGATGATTCCGCGGGAGCCGAAGTGGCTGTAGAGGCCGGGGAGTTCCTGCCAGCGAACGACATTGGCCACTTCGTCGAGTGCGAACAGGAACGGGGTTTTCAGGCGGCCGCCGGGGATTTCGCTGGCGCGTTCGAGGATCTCGTCGCACACTGCCACGGTCAGTGCGGTCACGATCGGACCGACCGAGCCGATCCCTTCCTTGGACAGGCTGTAGAGGGTGTCGGTGTCGGAGCGCGCGAATTGTGCGGGGTCGAACTCCGGTCGGGTGTCGCCCGGGCCGGAGCGTTCGATCCATGCGTGCACCGATCGGAACTTGAGGCAGTTGATCATTTTCTTTGCGGTGGTGAACACACCGGAGCGCTGCTTGTCGGTGGCGGTGTAGTGCGCGGACAGACCGTCCGCCATCAATGCGTAGCAGGCCTGGCGGAGCAGGGTGATCGGTTCGAGGTTCTGTACATCGGTGACCCACCGGTAGACCTGTGTGATCGGTCTGCGGGCAACCGCGGCCGTGAGGATCAGCGAGGCGAGCAGATCCTCACCTTCGGGATCGAAAAACGCATCCTTCTTCGCTGCTTGCCCGTCTTCGCCGACGGCGAACTGTTTCGCCAGCGCCGCTGCTTTGCGTTCCTGCACCGAAACATCGGCGTCGAGGGTGTCGAGGTCGCCGGCGTCTGCGGTGGTCGCGGTGTCCGAGCGCACCCACGACAGTGGATCCCACACGAACGTCGCCGGTTCCTGAGCGACCCGCTGCGGGTCGAAGATCCAGACGGTGCCGATCTCGTCGCGGTAGGCGCGGGTGACGTCGACGACGTCGCGTTTGTTGCTGGTGGTGAGCACCGAGCCCATCGCGGCGAGGATCGCTGGAATGACCCGGGAGGTGGTCTTACCGGTACGGGGACCCCAGATGTCGACGTGGGTGGATTCGATGTCGGCGTACAGGCGTGCTCGGGTGCCGACCATGATTCCCAGCGGCACACCGGGTTCGCAGCCCCGGTCGACGGGCGTTCCGAGGCGTTCGGCGACCGAGCGGCAGGCTTTGTAGGTCAACGACTTCACGTCCTTGATGCGGCCGAGATGTTCGGCGGCGTCGTCGACGCGGCTGCGACGAGCACGCCGGCGACCGAGAGCAACGCCGAGGGCGCCGAGTAGGGCCAGTATCAGCAGTGTGAAGAACACCGCCACGACGGTGGCACCGGATGTCCACACCAGATCCCCGGTGTAGAGCTGAGAGACGACGTCGGCCGGATTGGCCGGGACCTCCTGCTCGCTCCCCAGGCGCAGGGACATCGATGCTCCGCCTCCGATCAGCACAGCAGCCCCGGCGAGACCGCCGAGAAGCCACATCGTGGCGGAGTCGTTGCTCGGATCTTTGACGTCGGTGTTCATGGTGAAGTCCTCTCGTGGGTACGGGTCATGGCTGTTGGGTGTGTGTCGAGTTCGCTGTCCGGTTCCGTCTGGTCCGTGTCGAGCTCGTCGGAGTGGGGGAGGACGCCCAGGGCCGCGGCTTTGGCGATCAGAACCGACCACTGCGCGATCGCCGTCTCGGGTGCGCTCATGTGCGGTACCGGAAGTCGGACAGTCGCCACCCGCCGGGGGTGGAGATGATCGTGGTCCGCCAGGTTTCGACCGGGCGCAGTGTCGACGCGCCGCTGGCGTGCAGGACGCGTTGGCGGCAGTCGAGGTCGACGATGACGGTCCGCATACCCTCCGGGGTGGCCGGGGTGTCGGCGGCAGGGGTGCACGTCGCGGTCAGGGTGTCGCCGGACGCTGCCCAGGCGTCCCATTCCCGATCCGGACGCAACTGCGTCGTAGTCTGCGGCGCGTCGAGAGAGTCGGTGAGCGGCACCGTCAGCCAGGGCCGCGCCCGGGCGAGGGCGTCGGTCTTGTCGGCATCGAAGACTGGTTGCCAGGACAGGATCGCGTTCATCGCAGCCGCGGCGGCCTCCTGCGGCCCGAGAGCAGCTGGGTCGAGGGGGTCGATCTGCACGTGAGCGTCGGTGCCTTCGGGGATCGGATCGGGGTCCGGTGAGCTGCCGCAGCCTGCGGCGAACATGGCGATCGCGACCGCAGCGGCTATCGATTCCAGCGCACGAGCACCGGATGTGGTGCGAGAGCCCCGGGTACGAGAGGCATTGTGGGTCATGAGTTCTGGCTCCTGAACGTCGGTTCGGCGGCGATGATCTTGTCGGCATACGGTCGGGTTTGAACGATGTAGTCGTTGGAGCCGGTGGGGAATCCCCCGGAGGAAAGCACTGCGCCTTCGCCGGCGTTGTATCCGGCGAGGTAGAGCTCGGTGGGTCCGTTCGGTGCGCTCACCCGGCCGTCTGCGATCCCGGCATCGATGACGCCGGCGATGTCGCACATGTATTGGCCTTGCGCCATGACCGCGTCGCCGATGGAGTTGATGTCGATCGACCCGTCGCCGTCGTAGTCCTTGCCGTAGGTCGCCCAGGTGCCGGGCATGAACTGTGCGGGGCCGCCGGCGCCGGTGTTCGAGACGGGGGCGCCTGCGCCGTAGGAGAAGCCGTTCTCGGCGTCGAGCTGCGCTGCCAGTAGCGAGGACTTGATCTGTGGGCAGATGCCCCCGGCTTTGCGGAGCCAGGGTTCGAACTCCGCCGGTACCGATCCGGCGGCGAGATCTTCGCCGAGCCCGGTCCCGGGGGTGGTGCATCCGGGGGCGGCTGCGGACGCACCCGGCCCTGCGGCCGTCCCGCCGGGCAGTTGGCCCCAGACGGCGTTTGCGTCGTCGAATCCGGATGCATCGACGGTGATGTGTACGTGGTTCATATGGTTTTCGTTGTCCGAGCCGCGGTCTTCCATCAGGGAGGGTTCCTGGCCGGGGAAGTGGATGGTTTGCCGCCAGATGGCGTACTCGAGGTGGAAGAAGTCGGCGTGGGCCATGACGTAGTCGAGGACCTCGTTGCCGAGGGCGACTCCGTCTCCGGAGGAGTAATTCGGGATCATCGCGTCGACCGCGCGGCCTTGTGGATGATCGTCGGCTGCTCCGCCGTTCGCTCGCCAACCACCGAGGGAGTCGAGGCGGTCACCGAATTTCAGGGCCAGAGCGCGCATCACGCGTTTCGTGCCGACCTGCAGGTTGGTCTCGGTTCCCATCGATGCCGGGGTGGGCGTCGACAGATCCCCGCCAGCGCCGGGGGCTGTTCCGGCGAGCTGGTCCACCGGCGCCGGCGGTGGGGCGGCGGAGGACGCGCCGGGTGGTGCGCTTCCGGGGGCGGGTGCGGCGTCGTATTGAGCGAGGGGATCTATGGCGGTTCCGCCTGCGCGGCCGCCGTCCCAGATCTCGAAATGCAGGTGTGGGCCGGTGGATTCACCGCGGTTGCCGATGGTGGCGATCAATTGCCCTGCGCGAACGGGTTGACCGGCGGCGACGGTGAACGTGTCGACGTGGCCGTAGACGGTGGAGACGGTTTTGCCGTCGATTACGTGATCGAGGACGACCCACTGTCCGAACCCGCTGGCTTCCCCGGCGGCGTAGACAGTACCGTCGGCGGCTGCATAGATCGGGGTCCCGATCGGCCCAGCAAGGTCGATGCCTTGGTGCATCGACCCCCACCGCACACCGAAACCGCTGGTGTAGGTCACCGCAGCGGGGTCCACAGGTTTGATGAACGAACCCGGCGCAGCCAGTAGGTTCCCCGGCGTCGCGCCGAGCTGCGAGGTCCCGGGCAGGCAATCGGTCGACGCAGCGGCGCGGTCTTGTTCATCCTGCGCGAGGAACGCCGCGAGCACTGCGGCCCCCAACAGGACCCCGACTGCCGCGATTGCGACTGCCGTCAGCGCCGAGGAGCCACCCCGATCGCTCACCGCAGCTCCGTCGTCGGCGCATCTCTCCCGGCAGCGAGACGGTGATTGAGTTCGGCGGCCGCAGCCAACGCCCGGCGCAGCTCCAGCACTTCGTCGTAGTCGGTACGAGGGCGGCGTCCGGAGTCGTTGACCCACCCGCGGACGGTGGTCGCGGCGACACCGATGTGTGCGGCGACGACTGCGCATGCGGCGGTGAACGAGGTTCCTTGCTCGATCGCTGTGCAGACGGTGCCGATCGCAGCATCGCGGGTCTCGTCGTCGACGAGCCGGTACTTGCGACGCTCACCCGCAGCGGACTCTGCCCGGGCAGTGTCCATCGCACGGGTGGCCATCGCAGTGGGTTCGGTCGGCGAGAAGCTGGTGTGCCGGGCGAGGTGGGCGCTCATCGGGTGACCGCCGCACGGCGCTGCTCTTCGGTGGCGGCGTCCAGACGCTCGTCCGTGTCGTGAATTCCCGATTTCTTCTCTGCCGGTGTCACCCACACCCGGAACGGGACACCCGGGCGGCCACCTTCACCGAGCTTGAGCAGAAAGTGCCCCATGCCGGAGGGGGGTTGTTTGACCGACTCCAATGGTTCGGCGATACGGCTGGGGTCGAGGTCCTCGACGCTCTCGTGCGGGTCGACGGCGTCGCAGTGCCGCGCTTCGCTGTCCTGGTGCACCCACATGGGGGTCTGCGTACCGGCGAGGAAGAGCAGCGACCTCGAGCAATGCTTGCAGCGGATCCGGGCTGCGGTCATAGCGGTGGCCGCCGAGCCGAGGTCGGCCGAGTCGGACCAGTTGGTGAGCATCGTCTTCTCGCGTTCGGAGAACTGCATCACCTCCGACAGTCGGGCGACCTCACTGCGGGGAATGGGGCCGATGATGCGGGCGCGGGAGCGTTCGAAGAACCCGGACGCACCGACTTTTTCGAGGTCGGCGACCGAGTGAGTGACGGCGATGACGCCGACACCTTTGGTGCGCTGCAGGCGCTGCACACCGTCGAGGCGGTCGACCATCGTCGGACCGCACGAGAGGACCTGCCACAACTCGTCCATGAGGATGGAGAACGCCAGGTGCGGGCCGTTGCCGCTGGTGGCGCGCAGGTGCGCGGCATCGACCGCGGCGAAGCATTCCGACCAGCCCGAGACCAGCACAGCGGCCCGCATCAGGGAGTCGCCTTCGGGGACTGCGGACATGTCCAGGCAGGTCGAGGGGTTGTCGATGTCGATCCGGACGGTGGTGGCGGAGTCGAACGTTTCCCCGAACCGGCCCTTGGTGAGCGCGCGCAGAGTGCGCAGCAGCGGCTTGACCTGTCCGCGGTACTCCTCGGGGCTGTCGGCGACGACATCGTTCTGCAGCTCGTCCGGGCAGCTGTCGACGAGGTCGAGCAGGTCCGACAGACGCGCGGGCCGCTCGACGTCGTGTCCGCGGCCACCATCTGCGGCGGGGGTGTAGAGCAGGCGGATACCGGAGTCGATGACCGCTTCCTCGTAGTCCTGCAACGGAGAACGGCGCACGATCTCGCACAACGCCAGGACGAGGTTGACCTGGCGGAAGTGCAGCGCGAACTCGTAGCGGCGGCGCAGGTCCGGATCGATGGTGATGTAGCGGGCCAGTGCGACCCCGATCGGTCCGGGATCGAGAGGGTTGAGTGCACCTGTGCCGTAACCGACTTCGTTGACACCGGTGGTGCAGACCGCTTCGGTGAGCTTGCGACCGTCAGGTTTGACATCGCCCGGCCACATCACCCGAATACCGGCGGCGATGTCCCCCAACGCGATGCGGCGCAGCAGCGTCGATTTACCGAATCCGTTGAGCGCGATGATGATGCACGCCGGTGCGGTGATCGCGCCCCGCTCCTTCGCGGCGAGCGGGGAGAAGCCGACCGGGGCGCCGGTGGACAGGTGCGGTCCGAGGATCGGACCCAGGATCGGGGCGGATGCACCGAAGATCCACGGGTACAGCCCGGCGACCTGTTTGGTGGTGCCGCGGTATTCGACCGGGGGCAGGACGGTGGCCATGCGGCCACTGCCCGCGCCGGTGAAGCCGCGTTCGTCGGATTCGGTGAACACTCCGCGCTGCGTGCCGTCGCCGAGGAGTGCGCGGTCGCGGTCTCGGTTGCGGCGGTGATTGTCATCGCGGTTGAGCAGTGCTTGGAGCCAGCGCGCTTTGACACCGGTCGCGGCCGCGGCGCGTGCTTCGAGTGCGCTGCGGCCCTCGTCGGAGAGCACCCGATACTTGTCTGCCTTCACTGGCTTTGCGGGCTTCGAGTCGGCGGGGCGGGGTGTGCGTTGGGTGAGAGTGCCGGGCATGACGGGTGTTCCTCTCGCAGGGGCAGGATCGGCGGGTGGGCTGGTGCGGGGTGACGAGCGGCGCGGGGTGTTATCCGTCGGCCAGTCGGGGCAGGGAGGTGTGCTCGGGAGCGGACACCCCGATGCCGAGTCCGACGGCGAAGGCTGCGTCCTGCCAGTAGTGGCTTCGGCGCACCGACAGCAGCGCTTGGACGGAGACGTCACGCAGGATCGCGTCGATGCGTGGGACGTCGGTGGTCTCGGCGGGCCCGGTGACGGTGACCAGGATCGCGAAGCGGGTCATGCCGTGGCCGAGGGACTGCTCTTGTTGGGCCAGGCTCGCGGCGCGTTCGTCGTTGACATCGCTCATGTTGTCCAGGCCGGTGCGGCCCGAGCGGCGGGCGCGGGCATTGCGGTAGTCGCTGGCGGCGACGTCGGCGGCTTCCCCGGCGGGATGGACGCGATAGAGGATCGTGACCCGCTTGTGCGGCAGCTCGGCGTGCGGGCGGATCAGGCGTTCGAGGACTCGCTCTGTCACAGCGCGTTTCGGTGCCACCCGCATTTCCCAGGTCACCGACACTGCGCCGTCGTGGAAGTAGCGGTCGCGTTTGCGGAACGTGGTGCGTGGTCCGCAGTCAGACCACGACAGGCCGGTTCCCTGTCCGGAATACAGGGCCGCTTCGACCGCTTCGAGAGCTGAGGGATCGTAGGAGCGGCGCACAGTCCCGGCGACCTCGTCGGCGGTCATGGGGGTGCAGATAACCCCGGCTGCTGCTGCGGCCGCGGTGATCTCGGGCAGTCGGCGAGCGATCTCGACGGCTTGCTCGATGGGGTCTTTGCGGCGTTCGTCGGTCTGGGCTTGGAAGGTGATCGCCAATCGTGCGGCCATCCGGACGCCGCCTTTGGCGGTGCCGGTCGCGGTCTCGTACATCGACTGCCGCGCGAGCTCGGGTGCGTCGCGGCGGACACGAGCACGGACGGTTTCCATCAACACCGTTCCGGTGTCGGGCACGGTTTCGAGGACTGCGGCAACCAAGGGAATGTCGGCGACGTCGCCGAACCCGCCGAGCTGCTGGCCCCAGTTCGCCACTGCCCGGTCCAAGTGTTCCTGGTCGAAGTTCTCCCCGCCCTGAGGTTCCGCGGCGAGCTGCACGGTGTAGTAGTGGGTGTCGGGCAGATGGATCATCGAGAACGTGCGACCTGCGGAGTCGATGCCCTCGTAGAGATCGGTTCCCGCCAACACACCCGGTAGACGGAGCACGCCGCCGGGGACCTTGGAGAACGCGCCGGAGGCGTAGATGTCTTCGCCGCGCCTGTTCGACAGCAGCGAGGTCCGCCAGCCCGAGAAACGCCGGTGACCGCTCTGGCCGTCCTTGTTCATCACCATCGGCACGATCAGCACCGCGCCGACCGCGAGCACCAACCCCGATGCCGACAGCGACCGGGTGACCGCATAGGTGCCGATGATGGCCACCGCGAACCCCATCCCGAGGATGGTGACCGCGAAGCTCACCCCGAATGCACCACCGGAGCGCGGCAGTCGCCATGCGCCGTAGGTGGTCGGCGCCCTGTGCTCGCTGCTCATCGGATCGACCGGTGTGTGCGTGGCTCGATGTCGACTGCGGCCGCACTACGGTGTGCTTCGTACGGCCGGGTCGGTGTCTGCGTCCGGTGTGAAAACTGCTGTGTCATATCTGAAATCCCCTGTTGTTGTCGTTGCCTGCACTGCTGTCCGGCACTGGTCCGCTGCTGGGGCCGCCCGCACCGGATCCGAACGAATCCGGAGCCGAGCCACCGGAGGCGGCCGGCGGGGCTGCGGCGTCCGCGGAGCGGCCCGCGCTCTGCGCCCCGGTGTCCGCGCCGCCGCTACCCGACGGCATCGAACCGCCGCTCGGACCACCGTCACTGGTGCCGCTGTCGCTTCCGCCGCCACTACTGCCTCCACCGGAGGGGCCGACGCCGAAGGAAGCAGGAACCGATCCGGACGACGACGAGGGAGCCCATCCGTCGACACCGCCCCCTGATGCCGCACCGCCAGCACTTGCACCTTCGGCTGCTGCGCTCCCGCCGCCGGTGGCGACCATCGATCCGACCTGGACAGCGGCGCCGATCATCGCGCCCGCGGCCGCGAGACCACCGACACCGCCGGCGGCTTCGGGCATCAGCAGTTTCATCAGCGACGGCAACACCAGAGCGGTGCACGCAAGCAGAAGTGCCCCAACGACGGCGGTCATCATGCCGCCGTCCTGATCCTGTGAGGGTGCCGATTGCGCGAACAGCATCGCCGAGATCCCGATGACGAACGCTCCTACGGGCTTGAACAACAGGAACGCCAACGTCCAGGCGATGAGCCGCTCGTAGGCGCTGGCTCCAATACGAGTGCCGCCCGCAGCTGCAGCGATCGGCAGGAACGCCGAGACCACCACCAACATGCCCATGCGCATCAACAGCAGGAACACCAGGCACAGTCCGCCGATGATGCCGATCAACCCGATCGCGAAGAGCATTGCGATCCCGCCCGGGGTGGCGAAGGTGGTGATCCGCACCATTGCTTCCACGAGCTTGGCCGGGTCGTCGCCGACGGTCGAATCGAGAAACCACGTCGAGATCCCGTCGGAGATCCGAGTACCGACGACGACGAAGAACCCGATCGAGCCTGCGATGACGGTGGCGCGGGCGAGCTGGCGGAAACCCTCCTCCGAGACCTGCCGGATCGCCCCCGACCGGGCGAGGGCGAGTTTGCCGCCGAGCAGGATGATGGAGACCATCAGAAACGCCAGCTGTACGTCGTAGGTGTAGGAGCCGACCTTCGACAGGACCGTCTGATACGCGGCCTCGTCTTGGCCTGGAATCGAAATCCACCAGCCGAGAGCGAATTTCAGCCCGGCAGCGCCTGCTTCACCGAACGACAGTCCCGCTTGCTCCCACGCACCTTCGGCGACGTTCTTGGCGGCCTCGAGTGGTGCGCTGGCCACGCTGGCTGCGCCGTCGACGCAGCTCGGCATACCGGTATCGATACCGGCGGCACCCGCGATCTCGGTGATCGCGGACGTGGCGAGTCCGGAAATGGAGGTGCATTGTGCTACACCCGCGGCGGTGTCCGCGATGTCGGAGACGATCGACGAATCATCCTCGCTGGGTGCCGGTTCCGGATCCTGCGCTGCCGCTGGAGCAGCGCACGCGAGCATGACTGCGATCGAGACGAGTGCCGCGAGGATCGATGCCAGCGCCGTCCGTCCGCTACGCGGGTTCACCACCACTTGTGCCACCCCGGTTCGAAGGGCGTCGAATCGAGCTGCACTCCGATCGTCGGGCCGCGCTGGTCGCCGTCTCGTCTCCCCTGCACGACCCACCCGCGGCCGTCGTCGCGCCAGATCACGTCGAGGTAGAGCCGCCGGTACTGCGTGCCGCCGGTATCGAGGTTGGCCGAGTATCCGAACCAGACCCTGGTGAGGGCATCGGTGTAGTCCACGCGCACCGAGGGCAATGCGACGGCGGGTGCGCCGTCTGCAACCGATCCGCGGCCGCGGAGATCGTTCGCCTGCCGGCGCACCTCGAGGTCGGAGTCGGCGTCGTCGATCTGCTGCGATGCCGCGATCATGGCGAGTCGATCGTTTCCGGCAGCCAGATATGCCATGTAGTGCGCCCCGGCCAGTGCTGCACCTTGCGGGGTGTGCGCGAATCCCGTTGCCACACCGGATGAATCGATGGCCGTAGGACCGTCTGAGGTGGAGAACGGCAGGATCATGTTCTCGTGGATGCGTTGCAGCATCACACCGGACGGCGCGGCATCTGCAGCTCGTCCGGCGGGTGGGGTGATCTGCTCGAGGATGACCCCGTTGGGATCTTTCGGAACGTAGGTCACTCGGCCCAGGGTGTCGAACTCGGGATCGGGTTCGAACAGTTCCGCCTCCGGGCCGGGTGTGGCCGGGGCCGATGATCCACCGGCGTCGACCGAGACCAGGGGAGTGTCTTGATCCCTCTGCAGTACAACGAGACTGACGACGATTCCGGCGAGGATGATGACCACGACAAGACCGACGCCGATCAGGCCGACGGTGCCGATTTTTTTACCTTCGGGTTCTGGGGGTGATGCCTGGGGCTCGGCGGCTGGTGTGGTGGGTTCGCTCATCGGGGCGCACCGCCGAGTGCGACCATGTCGGTCGGCATTGTGTCGAGGGCGGTGACCGGGTTACCGGCGACTTCGGCGGTCACGAAATCCTGCGGGACCGGCTCGCGTGCGGGTTCGGGGAGGGCGAGCTTCCAATCCTGATCCGACCACACCACCTTGGCTGCGACCGCAGCCAGTGAATCGTCCGAGAATTGCTGGACGATCGAGACCGTCGCAGCATCGGGGCTGTAGGCGGGCAGGGTGTAGCCGATGATCGACGGGGCAGCCGCCGGGTCGGTGCCGCTGACTTGGATCAGTGCCCGGTTCCCGGCGTAGGCGTCGCGCCCTGCACCCGGGACGGTGACAGCGGGCAAAATCGTCGACCATGTGCTGTCTGTGGCAGTGGCGAGCTGCACGGACTGACCGATCGCAGCGAGCGCTGCTCCCTGCGGTGTGTGGGTGAAACCGGTCAACGGTGCCCCCGGCGTCGACGTCGGACCGTCCTGGCTGCCCAACGGGACCGCGATACCACCGAACGTCGTCCACGACGCAATCTGCGGCGGCTGGGCGAGATCGACCGCTGCGGGACCCTCTGCTGTCGCATCGGGGGCGGGATCGCCGGAGCCGCAGGCTGCGGCAAGAAGCGCTACTGCTGTCGCAGTGGCCGCGGCGATCGCTGTGCGGGTGCGGATGCTGGTGGGTGTCATGATCGTATGTCCTTCGATTCGGGCCGAAACGTTCTGCGGCAACGGTTGTCAGGGTGGGGATTGCTCCCCGGATGGCTGCTCACCGCCGAGAGGCGGGTTGACCTGTTCGATCTGTTCGACGAGGTTGCCGCGTTCGGGTTCAGCGGGTGCGGTCCCGGCGGTGTCGAGCATTACTGCGGCGATACCGCCGGCGGCGGCGGCGGCGAGGATCCAGCCGATGACCGCGGCGAAGAACTCGGCGGCCACCGGGGATTCGACACCAGGGGTGTGCTGGTGATCCCAAGCCAGACGAGCCCCGACGAAGAC
This sequence comes from Rhodococcus sp. 14-2470-1a, assembly GCF_002259425.1. NCBI lineage: Bacteria > Bacillati > Actinomycetota > Actinomycetes > Mycobacteriales > Nocardiaceae > Rhodococcus > Rhodococcus sp. 14-2470-1a. The sequence continues at coordinate 49,927 of NZ_NPFZ01000038.1, read as the reverse complement.
GATCTTGCCGACGCACGCGACCGCGACGAGGGCGAGCATCCACCCGAGCACGGTGTTGATATCGGCGACCACCTGCTGCGGTAGCGCGGCCACCATGTCCGGGGCAGGGATTGCGGGTGGTGCTGTGTTCATCGTGTTCTCGCCCCGATGGGTCTATCCGCCGGCGACGGCGTTGAGGATGGCGTTTGCGCTGCCGGAGACGATCGCCCCGACCAGAGCACCGAGGAGGATCTTCGGAGCCTGGATCGAGCCTTGGTTCCATTTTTCCCACGCCATTTTTCCGCCGGAGAAGACGATGGCGGCCATGCACGCGAGTAGGACACCCCACAGCAACCAGTTCAGTAGTTTCAGCAGGCCGTTCGCGCCCGGTGGAAGTTCGGCGGTGACGTTGAATTCGATGGCTTGGACCGAGAAGTCCTGCACTGCTTGTGCGGTAGCGAGGATCATGATGTCGAGGGCCTTTCGGTGGTGGAGTGGACACGAGGCTCAGCGAGAGCGTTCGCTGAGACGGGGCCGAACAGGGGGAAGAGGACAGATCGTGTAGGGACGCACCGTGTTTCATCCACTACCGGTGACGGCGTTGAGGCTGGCGTTGGCACTACCGGGGAGGATCGCTCCGATGCACTCGACCCGGATCGGTCCGCCCACAACGTCGTTGTTCCTCACGACAGCTCACTTCGTAGCCAACCGAGGACCACGATTATGCTGCTGGCCAGGATTAGAGAAGCAATGGCCCTGAACAGTTTTCCGGCTGGTCCTGCGGTGATGCTCTCGTTCCAGATCCCCGCAAATGTGGCCGTGCGAACTGCGAAGACCACAACAGCCACCGCAGCTCCCGCTGCGACCACGAACATCAACACACGAACCAGACCCAAGACCGACCGGAGGGGGAGTGGCCCGACCGGCGGTATATCCGGTGTGCCATCGGGACTCGACGAGTGGGCGGCGGCGACCGCATCGACGGTCATCGCCAGCGCGTTCATGCGGACACCCCAGGGATGAACAGTGTGGGGATGCGAGCGTGGATGGTGTTGGTGAGGTCGATCGCGGTGTGCTGGAGATCAACCGGTAGGCCATCGACCGGTGCGAGCGCGCCCGCGTCGAGGGGATGCCAACGAGGAAGTCGGCCGAGGGCGGCAGAGAGCAGGTGCCTGTGCCAGCCGATGTGCCAGACCTGCTCGAACGCGGCGGCCACGACGTCGCGGTGCTGGCGGATCGGTTTCTCCAGGTTCGGTGCGGCCGCGACGGTGATCAGACCGAGCAGCTCCGACCCTGCCCCGACTTCTCCGCGGGAATGTGCGAGGGCGAGATTCTGGGCGGCGGAAAGCGATTTGAACGATTCGCGGGCCACGAGCACCACGTACGGGGAGACGCGGTCGCGGTCGTCGCCCGGTGGCCAGGAACCTTCGCTGTCGGCGGTGAACGCCCAGAACCGTTCCAACGTGCTGACCCCGGCTTCGCGGGTGGCGCCGAGTAGCCACAGCGCCGGCGAGATCCAGTCGGTGTCGCGGCGGTCGGTACCGGTATCGCCTGGGTGTGGCGCGGGATCGGATGTGTAGTGGGCGGTCATGCCTGTTCCCTTCGTCTCTGGTCGTCGGTCTCGATCCCTGTGTGGGTGCGGCGGCGCGGTGCCGGGTGTTGGCCTGACGCGATTCGGTGCAGAGCCAGGTCGGAGAGCGTGTGCAGAGCGTGGGCGGTGGCCGGTGCGATCTGCCGGTGATCGAGCAGGCCCGGTGCGGCCAGGACCGGGTCGAACGGAACTTCGATCAGCCCGGCCACCAGGGGCGTGAGTGCGGCACGGATCGGCGCCAGATCCACGACCGATCCGGGAACGGTGTGGGTGAGCACGATGACGGCCCCGGCCAGGGCTTCGGGGCCGTGGGTCCAGCGCAACCGGTCGAGGACCGTGCGCAGGCGGGTCAGGGGCTGCGCCCGGACCGGCGCGGCCAGCACCAACAGTGCGTGTCGGCGCAGAGCCGCGGCGCGGGGTGCGTCGACGGCTGTTCCGAGGTCGAACACCCGGGCAACCCCACGGGAGGAGAGGATCGAATCGAGCAACATCAGGTCGCTGCTCTGCGCAGGGTCTGCGCGGCGGGCGTGTGGCTCGTGGTCGAACTCGCCAGCATCGAAGTGGTGGTCGCCGAATCTGTTGGTGGACAGCGACGCTGATCCGCACAGCACGATGCCCCCAGTGCTTGCAGCCGAGGAGGCCGGAATCGCGGCGGTGATCGAGGTATCGGGCAGCGGCCGGGCTGCAGCACGATCGAACAGATCTCCGCCGTCACTGGTGGCGTCGACCGCCGCGACCGGAAGAAGCTCGGCGAGGGTGTGGGCCACACCGAGAGCAATGGTCGTTGCTCCCGCACCGCCGGATCCGGCACCGATCACGATGCTGACCCGCTCAGGTGCCACATCCGTCGACGCTGATGCGGACCGCAACTCGGGGGCCCGAAACTCTGTGGGGCGTAGTGGTGTCACGGCGCTCACCGGTGGTCGTCGGCGTTGCTTCATCGGACCTCCTCGACGTTCGCGATGGCGTAGCTCTCGCCAGTGCGGGTAGTGGTGATGCGTGAGGCGATAGCCGACTCCGATCCGGACGGGGTACGCAGGGAGAGTGCAACGGCGTGGACATCGGGGATGTCGGTGGCGGCGATGGTCACGCAATGCTCGGTTCCTGCGGGGGTGCGGTCGATGACGGCCTGGATGCGTTCCGCCGGGGCCGGCGAGGTCATCAACGCTGCGACCGCTGTCCCGGAGCGTTGTACGTAGTAGGCATGCTCGAATGCGGCGATGACACCGACGGCGCTCGCGCGGTTGCCGGCGTCGTCGGTGGTCGTCGCGTCGGCTGTCGCGGCGGTGGTGCACCACGGCGCGGCCGCGGGCGTCGTCGGGGCGGCGGTAGTGGCGGATGTGCGCGGAGCTGGCGGCTGCTCCGGTGCGGCGGCCGCCGGGGTAGCTGGTGTTTCGTCGTGTCCGGTCACGACGACTGCGGCACCGATCAGTGACGCTGCGGCGAGGACTCCAGCAGCGATCCAGCCGATGGGAACCGATCGTGGCCGGAGGGGGGCTGGGGGCGGCGTCTGCGGTACTGCGGCGGAGGTGTCGGGGGCAGGTGGAGGAGGTGCGGTGGGGCGGCGTCGACGGAAGCGGCGGTTCGGCTCGTCCATCACGAGCCTGTCGGCCGGCACATGCGCGCTCACCCAGTACGGCACCCGTGCCGGTTCGTCCACCTCGCCTTGTGGGTAGAAGCCGGACACGTCGGAGTCGACCCCACCGCCGGTCGAGGGGGCATATCCGTCGTTGGCGTCCTCGTCGGTGTTGTCGACGAAGGGATCATCAGTAGGCATGTCGTCAGTGGGAGTGTCATCAGTGGGTTCGATGACAGGTGATGCTTCGTGGTCGGCGGCCATCTGCCACTGGGGGTCGAAGTATTCCTGCGGGTCCGGGAACAGCACCGCGGTCTGCCGGTGATTGTCGGTCGCCATTGTTTTCTCCTGTGCCCCTTCGGTGCTGGGCGAAGCTGGGATAGTTCGGCACTGTGTCTCGGTCGTGGGATTGCCGGGTCGGTGGTGCTTCGGGGCGGGCGGCGTTCCGGCCGCGTGCGGGACGGTCGGAACGCAGCCCTCCCCGAAGCGGGTCGTGTGGATCGGTCAGGCAGGGACAGCCGGGTGGAAGGCGGCGGTGATCGCGGCGTCGATAGCCGCGAATGCGGGTGCAGCGGCAGCAGTCGCTTGGTCAACCGCGTCGAGGACCTGCGGGCCACCGATCTGGGTGGTGACGAACCCGCGGGCGGTCTCGACCGGGTTCGTCGGCTCCGTCCACACCGATTCCGTCTGCACTACTGGCGCGGGGGCGGGGGTCGGTGCGAGCGGGGCCGGAGCTGCGGGCGGTGCAGCCTCCGGAGCGGGGGCAGGTTCTGCTTGAGGGAAGTCGGGCAGGTCGATCTTCTGCGGTTCTCCGAGATCGCCTGCACCGTAGGTGGTTCCCAGTGCCAAGCCAGCTGCTAACCCGGTCGCTGCTCCCAGTGCGGTCGCCGGGGCTCCGATGACCGCAGCACCCAGGGCGGCTCCGCCTGCTGTTCCGGCGATGCCCGTGGTGATCGGTGCGATACCGGGTGCGATGGGAATGAGACCGCCCGCGAGGGCGCCGGCGATGCCGCCGATGGTGCCGCCGCCGAGTGCACCTGCGATGGTCGCGGGTGCACCGAGTGCGACTGCTCCGGTGACCAAACCGGCCCCGCCTGCGGCGATCTGGGAGGCACCGAGGCGTTGGGCGCGATCGGTGGGGACTCCGATCGAGCGCCAGAAGTCGGTGACCTGCGCTTGGATCACGGCGGTGGAGTTGTTGGTGCGTTCGAGGTCTTCATCGGAGAGCCAGCTCGGCTGATCGTCGTAGAAGTCTCCGATCTTGAGCACCTTCGCCGGGGCTGCGGTCGGGACGGTGGGGTCCTCGACGGCGACGGGGCCGTGCAAGGTGTTCACAACCAGCGGCGCAGCCGGTTCGACGTCTACAGCCGGAGCAGCTGGGGTGGTGTCGGTGTAGGCCCCGGTGGTCTCGTCGTCGTAGTAGGCGTCCCAGGTCTGCCATTCGCTCTGGTCGTACTGAACAGGGGGAGCAACCCAGTACACACGCTCGGCCTGCGGTGCGGGTGCGGGTGCGGTCAACTCGCCCTGAGTCGACGGTGCATCCGAGGTCAGCGGGCCTTGGGTCGAGGGTGCTGCGGTGGTGACGTCGCCCTGTGTCGACGGTGCGTCGCCCGGCGCTGCTGCTGCGGTTCCGTAGCAGAACACGGCCATTGCCGATGCCGCGGTCGCTCCTGCTGCGATGCGGGTCAAGGAGCGGGTGGGGATCTGGTGCTTGCCCATGAAAGAGAGCCTTTCGAGTCGGTGGAGCTACTGGATGGGGGTGTGGTCCGGCAGCGGAGTCGTACTGGCGGAAGTTGTTGGGGTGGATGGCGATACAGAGGTGGTGATGGATGGTGCGCTCGGTGTCGTGGTGCGGGGAGTGGTCACTGCCGACGTTGTCGCTGTCGGGGATGTCGCCGTCGTCGACGAGGGGCCGGTGGCGGTGGTGTCACCGACATCTGCGGCGGCGGCGGCGAGCCAGTCCGCCACGAAGCGTGTCGCGGACTCTCCCTGGGGTGTCGCCACGGCGGAGGCGTAACCGGTGTGGGCGGCAATGGTATTGGCGTAGGACGTCAGGGCGGCGAGGTCGAACAGGTCCTTGTTGGCACTGACCTCGCTCTTGACGACATTGAAGGCCTGCTGTATCACTCTCTTCGATGTCGCCGGTGGTACGAGCTCGATCACTGCTTTGGCGGTCTTGGCTGCGATCACGGCGAATGCTGCTGCGGGATTGGACAATCCCGCAGCGGACACTTCCGCGATGGTCTGTGGAGTGATGACCTTCTTCGCCACCGAGACCACAGCGTTGACTGCGACGAGGCCGATCTTCGTGAGGGCGGCGATGGCTTCTTGTCCGGTCGGCGGCTTTGCTGCCGGGTCGGAGGCTTCGGCGAAGCGTTGCGAGAGTGTCTTCTTCGGTGTGATGGACAGGTTCTCCAGAGAGTTCTTCGGTACCGCGATGTCCTCGTTCACGACGTCGACGGCGACACCGAACGATGTCGAGGCCAACGCGAGGCCGATGGATTGCACTGCGCGGAAGGGATCGCCCCCGACCTCGACTTGACCTGCGACGTTGGTCACTGCGCGTGCGATGGGGGCATTTGCCGGTGCGTCGCAGGCCAGGTCTCCTGTTTGGCAGAAGGACGCCACCCGGCCCGAGAGTGACCCGAAACTGGTGGCGACGTCGCTGGTCGGGCCGATTCCGGCCCCGGCCGGTGCCGGTGCAGACACTGGAGGGAGCGCCGAGACGTGGTCCCTGGAGGATCCGGGGGCCGACGTCGGAGTGTCGTTGCTGCTGCCGGGAAAGACCGGAGATCCGGCCGCGCGCGTCGGGGATCCGAACAAGGCCGCGGCTGCGATTCGGTCGGCTGGCACCGCTCCTGTGCCGGCGCCGACCGCTTCGAGAAATTTCGATGCTGCGTGCGCGCCCTGGCTGTAGCCGACGATCGCCAACTTAGTTGCAGGGCAATCGGATATCACCTTCTCGGCGGCGGCTTCGAGGTTTGCTGCAGCCTCCTCTACTGAGACGGTGTAGGGCTGCTTTCCTCCTGGAACCGCACCACCGAATGCGGCCGGGTACGGCATATAGGCCCGATCGAGCGACGAACCCAGAACACGGGCAGCGTCGAGAGCCGGGCCGAGGACGGTTCCGAGCATTCCGGTGTCCGCTTTGATCGGAGCGTCGGGTGACGATTCACCCGTGCCCTGGACGGCGAGGGTGAACAGTGCCGGGCACTCGGTGACCAAGTCATCGAGCCACGGCTGCTCCGGACTGGCCGATGCAGTGAGTGACAACGTGAGAGTCTGGGCGGCGGTCACCGACAGTGCGCACCCTAAGACGGCGGTTACCACGCCGATCGATCTGAAACGATCTCTGGCGGACAATATTTCGGCTCCTGTCAAGAAGGCGGATGTCAGGTGTAGACGGCAGGGTGACCCTGAGTGAAGAGCGTCACTCGACCGAAGGGACAGCCGAGGGGATGAACCAGAACTAGGGCTGCAAGTAGAGACAGAGCGGTAGAGAAGCGCGTTTGGAGAGCGTTACTGGGTTCTCGTGGTGCTCGGATCGGGACATGCAGGCCCCGATCCGAGCACCACGACTAACTCCGCTCTGCTAACGGATGAATTGGCCCAGGAAGATGATCCACTGCAAGAAGAACGGCACCCTATTTCCTTTCTGCTGGTGTGGTTTTGGACAACTGCGATTCGACGGCCGGGATGGGGGACGGAACTCGGGCGAAATGACGGAACGCCCTGCGTCGCGGCCCTCACCCCAGCCGGTTGCCGTGCGAACGGTTGGTAGACAACGTTCGCGCGGACTGCGGCTATACGAGACCGGGGGATGGACCCGTACCGCCGGGTCGAGGTGTGGCAAGACAATCGGCGTACGACGAACAAGCGTCGCTACATGGTCGATCTTTCGTGCAGCCCACCACCCGCCGTGACGATGCACTCAGGCTGCGCGCCCGAGTGCATCGTCACGACGGGGATCGCCCACAGGTGCGCTGAAAGTCATGTCAGAGTCGGACCATTCGCCAAGAAGCGCGCCGGTGTCCTCGCATCGCATCTGATGCGTCACATGCGGTTCGGACACACGGAGTGAACAGGTCGCGAGGCCGGGCACCCTGTCGTTCACTGATGGGCAAAGTTTCGCGGGCGCTTCGTCCTGACCGAGGTGTAACACAATCTTGTCGATTGAAGATTGCATGAATGTCCTCCATATCTAGACGCACCTACTGACGGACGCGGCTAGGCTGGAAGAGCCCCGCATCCGTACAGGAGCTACGGCTTGCTGGTGGTGCGGGTAGTGATGAAAGGCCCTGGGTGTGGCGTGATTGGCGTCGTGACGCACCCGGGGTTTTTCCATATGCGGACGTTCAGGGGCTCGCCCGCGTACAGCTATATGTCGTACCGACCGGTCGGGCGCTGTTGGGCGTCAGAGCTAGCGTGATCCGGACATGCGTGTAGCCCGCACGACAAGTACTCGTGGGAGCGAGTCCTTCTGCGGGCATTCGTCTGGATCCAGCGTTCGGTACAGCTCCTACGTGACCATTGGTGCGGACCCGCGCGAACTCGGATAACAAGTTGCCAGCAAATTGGTCACCCATCTTGAAGGGGGCGCCGTATGGCGACAAGGAAGCGAGAGGCCAGATTCGAACCGGCTCTAATTTCGTTAGCGATCGCATATGAGCTCCTGGCGTTGGGATTGCTGCTGCACGCTTGGGCGGGGAAGCCTGTGGGTGGCGGGCGTTTAGGTGCAGTTGTCGTTTGCAGACGCGAACCCCGGGGCGGTTAGCGCCATTCAGTGGCGTCTCCGGGGCTTTCTCCTTTCGTCGTCCCACGCCGACCAGGTTTGTCTGCACCGCTACGTTGAGCGGCTGAGGTGGCATCGCGAGCCCTGATGACTCCCGCCTATCACGACATTTGCATCGTTTAATGTCATGCATAGACCAGACCTTAGTGGAGGTGCGGCATGGTGTCTAGCAATGAACGGAATGCGACAGTGAGCCGACGTGTCTTGCGGGGGTTCGACCCTGCACGGCTGACGTCCTTGCGAGAACAAAAAGGCATGAGCCGTGCAGACCTCGCTCGAAAGGCCGGGCTCGGAGGCGCCACCGTCCAGCAGTGGGAGGCCGGCACTCGGAGCCCTCAGGTCGACACACTGGCCCTTGTTGCGAAGACCCTGGACCTGCCTATGAGTGCGCTTGTGGAAGTACCTCGGGATCAGCGGTTCCCTGGCGATTGGCGAGTTCTTCTTGGGCTTACTCAGCCGCAGCTTGGTCAGCAGGTGGGCATAAGTACGTCGATGGTTGCCCGGATCGAGCGTGGTGAAGTAAAGCTGACCGACGAGAACGCTCGTCGCCTCGCTCTGGCGCTCGAAATCGACGTCGACGAGCTCGTGCGTAGTTTCGAACGAGCGAGAGACCGTCCGGCTGGTGTGCAGGCATAAGGATGCTTGCTCGCCTCTGAACAGGGGTCTCACCTGAACCGACGGCCTGGGCTGCGGCGGAGGTAAGAGTGGAGCGACTAGCGACGGCATGGGTGCAGTATGTACCCCGATTCTAAGCAGAGCAACTTAAAAGCAAAATCATGGCAAAAAACGGCACTGCTGCGACTAGATGGAGGTTCGTCCAGCTAACTTCGCATCGAACTGGGATTTTAGAGTCAGCAATTGCGAATATTTTGCATATTTGGCATAGGATGCGGCAATGCAGCAGACAGACGACCTGGCTCGCTTCGGGAAGGTAGTGGCGGCGCGCCGGGCGAGGCTCGCATTGACCAGATTCGAGGTACGTGACGCCGGTGGACCATCGGACACCACACTCGGCAATATCGAAAACGACACTCTTGGTCGGGCACCCAGTCCGGCCGTGCTCAGGAAACTCGACCAAGGGCTGCGATGGAGCAAAGGGAGCGCGGCTGACGTCCTTGCCGGCGGCGATCCAGTCCCGCTGGAGAGCCTGTCGAATCGCAACTCGGGATCGAGCGTTCCCGGCACAGAGCCCGACGCGATCGTGCTTCCGCTCGATGAAGTCAACAATCTTCTCGGGCTGCACAGGCAGCTCAACGCCGTGCACGAAAGTTGTCGCGGCGCTGATCCCCCGCTAGATAATTTCGACCAGGTCATTGCAGGTTTCAACGCATTCGTATCCCGGGTCGCCGGTCGCTATGCCACTGCAGTTTTAGAGCGAAGTGGAGGCCCTGGAAAGACCCTTCCTCCGATGGCGGAGATGGCCTTCGGTCCTCTCCTCGACAAACCCACTGTCGACTACGACCCGGTCGAGCACGAGGAACAGCTCTACCGCCGCTGGTTGGCCGGAAGGCGCGACGAAATCGACGACGAGATGGACGCCAGGTTCAGGGACCGATGGGCAGAGCGCGAGCGAAGCAGTTGAAGTTGCGAAGGAAATGGGAAAGGGTGCTTGCTCGGGGCCAAGCGTCCTGCAGTACTCCGCGGGGAGAGAACATTCGGAAGGAACAGATCACGATGGACAGCCAGCTACCGCTACACAATCGAATCGGCAGGCTGTTCGAGGGCTTTCGACATCTGGGAACACCAGATGAGCTGGATCAACGGGTCGCGGCACATGTAGGCAAGAACGTCGGACGCAAAGTCAGTGTTGAACAAGTGAAAGCGCTCCGCAGTCAAGCAGCAGACAGCCCCGATCGAGACGTACTCGAGGCGGTGGCCTCATTTTTCGAAGCGCCGGTAACTTACCTGGTCGGCACCGTTGCTCAGCAGATGGACTACAACGCTCAGCTCGATTACTTCGACAATGTGCGGCAGTCGCAGGCGACGGTCTTCGCACTACGAACCCGCGTACCGCAACTGACCCCGGCGATTGCGGAGCGTCTGAGTGAGCTGGTCCGCGACACCCATGAACGTTTTGAGACGCAAGCTCCTCGGCATGCGCCCGCCGAGGCCGGCGAATCGGCGTAATGGGCTCGGTTCATGATGCCGCCGTTGCAGCAAGAAGAATCGAAGACCCCGAGCTGCGTGCAAGGTCCTTTCTCGATGCGCTGCAACTTCCGTTTGCGAGACCGTGGTCGATCGACCGATTCGTCGCAGAGGTCGGTTTCAGAATCGGTCGCGTAATTCTGGTGCTCGATCTACCTGACGATTTGAGCGAGAGCGGGGAAGTATCCGGCTTCTGGGTACGAACTGCGCCGGTAGATGTGATCTACGTCCGAGATGATGTAGATCCGCTGTTCCGTGAACAATGCGTCCTCCACGAAGTCGCACACATCCTCCTTGGTCACGAAGCCGATGTTGTTGTCACCGAAGACATTCTGGTGGAGTCGTTCATGAGGATGGCCCCCGCCATCCCCAGAACAATGATCAGTGCTCTTGCTGAGGAGCAGCGTGCGAAAGTGTGTTTCACACGAGTTCCTGACTTCCTTCAGCCCATCGAAGCGGAGGCCGAATGGCTCGGCACACTCATGCTCGCCCGAGCCGACTCCCTACGTAAGCCCTTCTACCCGGAGAGCATCGACTCGAAAGACAAGGAGACCCTGCGCCGGGTGGCCACAGTTTTCGGGTGGCAAATGTGAGCACGTTCTTCGAGGCAGTACTGCCAATAGTGTTGCTGGTGTTCGGTCTTCAACGCCTACCGCTGTACAAGCGGAAGCCGAAAACACGCCCCATGACCGTGCTACTACTCACTCTCAGTATTGCGCAGATGTTCAGAATTCACGCGCTGGCAGACGACAAGCTTGATCCCGTCATCCATGACGCAACAGGCCTGTGGAACGTGTCCGTCCTGATAGCTCAGGCACTGGCGATTTGCGCCGCGACACAGTGGGTCGGGATTGTGGCTCATTCGACTCAACGTAGCTTTCCACGTCGCACTCGTTATGCCGTCACGATGGCGCTGCTCGTCGGTCTCGTCGTTTCTTTTCTGCTCTCACCCGCACCGTCCAGACCTACCTACTACCTCAGCCAGACTTTTGCAGCCGAAGGCTGGATGTTGGTCTATTGGGTCATTTTTCTCGGAAGCCTGTCTTTGTGCGTGGCGGTGCCGTTCTACCTGTTGGCACGCATTGCTTTGATTGTGAAGACCGGAGAACTAGCACGGGTCTTGACCGCCGCTGCGGTGGCGTGCGGGATGATATTGCTCTATGCAGTTCACAAGATCGTTTACCTAGTGGCGTTCGCCCGCGGTGTAGAAAACTGGTACACCGCTAACACTGTTCAGATATCTCTTTTTCTCATCATGTCACCTCTACTTGTCGCCGGATACGTTGCGTGGGTGTACATCTGGACGACACTGCTTCCCCGCATCCAGCGGTACCGCAGCATCGTTGCGTATATGGATGAGTGGCAGGCCTTGGCTGCTCGAAGCAACGCCATTCTCGCGGACACCCTGATTCCGAGCTCCAAGCGGGCTGCCTGGCGAGCCAGCAGAAATTCCGTTGCGTCCACCCGACTCATGGTCGAGATGGTCGACGGAGAAGACGGCAAGGCAACATCCGCGGGAGCGGCTAGAAGATGAACGGGATCAAGCGCTTGGTGCCCGCTATGTACTCGGCGTACCCCTCTCCTAGGCCTTCAAGCATTGCTGTCTCTTCCGACGGGATTCGGCGGATGTATCCGCCCGCCAGAAATGACACCATGACAGGAGCAAGCCAGTTCCCGTATGCGGTGCAGAAGCCCAGTGCGCAGATCAATGCCCCGGTGTACGAAGGATGCCGGACAAACCGGTACGGCCCCGTCTGCACCACCAATTGCTCTGGGTGTGTGTGGACTTTGAACGTGAAGGACTCCCCGAGCCTCCGTGCCGAAGCCAACCGGAGCGCCTGCCCGAGCACCGCCGTGGTCAATCCCATAGCGAAAATCGTTCGTGGCCGCCGCGTAACGACGGTTGCCGGGGAGGCCACGCTGAGCAGGAGGCCACCGCCGTACGCCAGTGCAAGACCACGGCCAACGGCTCGACCTGACCCGTTATCCCGATTCACGGAGCCCACACGCGGCCTCCGCTTGCCCATCTTGTATTCCGACAACACGAATCCGGCGAATGCGGTGGCCAACACCGCGGCTGCCGGTCGACTGGTCACGAACAAAGGCAGCCTCTTGACGCTCATGCGACACAGCATCTCAGACTCCGCGCCCGCTTCAAGACGTGCTATGCACCGAGCCACTTCGAGGGTTAAAGCGTGACCACGGCGATACGACCGATCAAGGGCCTGGCATTGGTTGGCGTAGGTGCGTTTCTCGCCGCGTCCTCGGCAACGATGGCCCTCTACATGGCTCCGCAGCTGGTAAAGACGCCCCTCGACGTCGACTCCGCAACAGTCGCAACAGGTAGCGCCACCTTGCTCGACACCGAAGCGCTCATTCAGGGCGTTTCGAAAGTCGATCGCGACGTTCCTATTCGGGTCTTGCAACAGGTCACCGTGGAAGAACCGTCGGACAGCAACAAGATCACGATGCAATCCGCTGTCTTGCTACAGCGAGACGATAGGCCGGGTGAACGAGGGACAGTCAACGCGACCGTCGATAGATTCACCGCCGACCGCAGAACAGCGATGCCGACAGACGATCCGATCGGGTCGATCCAGAAGTATGTCGACCAGCCAGCCGACCAGGTTGCCCACGACGGCCTTTCGCTCAAGTTTCCGTTCCACGTCGAACCGAAGTCGTATCCGTACTTCGACACGACCGCGCGCCGTAGCCAGGACATCGAGTTCGCCGGCGAGACCACACTCAGCGGCTTGGACGTCTACCGCTTTGTCCAGGACATCGCGCCTCTCGACACCGGCGGCAAGCTCAGCCTTCCCGCGTCTTACTGGGGTATCGACGGGGACGAAGAAATCCTGATGCACCGGTTCTACCAGGCGCGCCGTGAATTGCTGGTCGAACCCACGACAGGTGCAGTCGTCTTCGGGAAACAAGCGGTTTACCAGTACTACGGACGTACCGCCGGCGACCCGTCGGCCGTCACCATCGTGGAAATGTCGCCGGAGCTCGACGCCGCCACCGTTGACGAGCAGGTGCAGCGGGCTGTCAAGTCCAAACGTCTCATCGACTGGGCCGAGATTTACGGCCCACTTAGCCTCGGGGTAGTTGGTCTCGTGGCGCTGCCTACGGGAGTGGTGTTACTTCGGCGCAGGGGTACAGAAGGACTGTGCGGGGCGACGAGTGAGGTCGACAGCAGAGTGCCCCATGCACATGAGGAGACGAACGTCCAGTGAGTCAAACATCAGATTCCGAACCAACAACGGAGGAGCAAACAGCAAACGTGACCGACTGGATCGTTGAGGCGAAGAAAGTCAGCGCCGGCGTACTAGAACCCGCTGCGGCACAGATTGATCGAACTGCAACAATCCCGACTACGCATTTCGACGAACTAGCTGAGCAAGGATTCTATGGAGTCGCTCTCGCCAGTGATAGTCCCTTGAAGGCACTGTCGGAGGTGGGAGAAATTCTGGTGAGCGCTTGTCTATCAACAGCGTTCGTGTGGGCGCAGCACCATGGAACCCTGCTCAGACTCGCCATGTCGAGTAATCAAGCGCTCAAAGAACGGTACCTGACCGCTTTGCAAATAGGTTCGGTTCGCGCGGGAGTATCAGGCGGGGGTTACGCCGTACCTCAGCGTCCTCTGGTGAAGGCTTACCGGACCTCGGGCGGTTACGCGATCGAAGGTTCGGCGCCATTCGTAACCGGGTGGGGTTTCGTCGACGTCCTGGGAGTTTCTGCGTACGACGAGACAAACGACGAAACGGTGACGTTCCTTGCGCCTGCATCTGAGAACTCTGGCCTCTCGTCGGAGCGATTAGATCTAGCGGCGGCCAACGCTTCTCACACTGTCGCACTGGATTTCGACGGTTATTGCGTGAATGAAGCCGATGTAATGCATGTCGCGCGACGAGTTCGAAGCAGGCAGGGAACCATGTCACTGCTTGATCGAGCGATCGTTCGCATCAATGGTTCGCTTGCCCTGGGGCTAGCCCGTCGAAGCCTGACAGCCCTGGAGGCGTCAGGGCAGGGCAGTCAGACACTGGCCGACAAGTTCACCGCGGTCAAGAACTCGCTGGACCACGCTGTTGGGGACACGACTATTGACATCTACGGCGCGCGTGCAGATGCCAGTCGCTTCGCCGTCGATGCATCGACTTACTACACGGCGATCACTGGTAGTCGAGCAGTACAGCGCGGAGAGCTGTCCGAGCGCACCGCTCGCGAGGCAAACTTCTCACTTGTCTGCGCCACCACGGCTGAGATCCAGGCTCACGTACTGGATGGCGTCGTGCACCAGCAACTGCCTCAGCTTCTGGACGGGGATCATCAGGCGAGTGTGGTGATCTAACGACATGAATGTAATTAGTGGGCCTCTTGTCGGCGTGTCACCGCACCCTGAAGGTGAATCTGGTTCAGGATGGACTGCGGTTGGGACCGAAGACGTAGACGAAGGAGGCCGTGCCATGCCGATGCCCAGTAAGGGTGACCGGACGTCGCTGACTGTCCGACTCCCGTCCGAGCTTATTGACACGCTCAAGGCACAGCGGAGTTCGGCTGGCGCGACATCTCTAAGTCAGTATGTCGCCGATCTCATCGCGATCGCCAGTGACCGTGAAGATCTCGCGCGCGAACTTAACGGCGCGCATGAGCAGGGGGTGCTGCCCTTGACTGCGTAGCCGTTTTGGCCTGAACCGACATTCGGGTCATACGTCCAAATTGAATCTGCGCAGCACCACGAAACGACAAAAGCCCCCGGCGTGCGGGCCGAGGGCTTTCGAAGTCGGAGAAGCGAGTGACTAGCTCGCTACTCGTTTGTGGTGCTCTTCCCCGAAGGGACTGTCTTGGTGGACATGTCTCAGGGTACATCGCACCCTGAAGTAGGTACAAGATTTGATGCTCGTGTCGTCGCACCGGATACGACGCCGGATCGGCTGTGGCGTAGGTTCGCCCCGGTCCTGGCGGCGCGTTCCTCGATGCGTCTCTACGACCCGACCCTGCGCAAATATGGTTCAGCGGGGCCGCTGACGATCAAGAGGCCGGCGCTTCCGTCCGCCGTTCCGCTGTTCGTACGCGGACGCGCCCGCGTCGTCGCGCTGGACTTCGACACCAAAACTCATGGTCACGCCGCTGTCGACACCGACGTCTCGCGTGTGCTGTCGTGGCTCGCTGAGTGCGGTGGCCGCGCTGTCGTCGACCGCTCGACCAGCGGCGGACAACACGTCCTGATTCCCCTCGCTCCCGGCAAAACAGTGTCCGCGGAGGAGATCCGGCCGCTCCTTCGACAACTCGCTGTGCGTCTGCCCACACTCGACATCACACCGATGACCAACGCCAAGGCCGGCTGCATTACCGTGCCCGGCTCGGCCTGCAAAGAAGGCGGACACCGCGAGCTTGTCGACCTCGATCCCGCAGCCGCACTCGACATCCTGACCGTCGGTTCCGACGCCGGCACCCTGACACGCCTTGAAGCTCTCCTCGGCGGAACCGGCCGCGGGACCGCCAACCCGGTCGACACACACATCCATACCCAGACCGCAACCGAACGCATCGTCGGCGCCGGAGACGATGCACGGCTGCACCCGCGGTTCTGCCGCTCGTCGACCCCGCCGCGCGCCGTCGTCGACTTCGCCGCCGCCGGTCGCCTCGACACCAGCCGCTGGCCCTCACGGTCGGAAGCCCGGCAGTCCGTCCTGACGCACGCGGTCCTCGGCGGCGCCAGCGCCGCCGACATCCTCACCCGCGTCGCCGCGAGCGACTGGGCCGGCGTGCGCGCTGCCTACGCCCACTACGCCGAACCGGCCCGCGCGCTCCGCCGCGACGCCGCCCGCGCGCTCCACTGGGCGGCATCGACCCTCCCTGATCCAGTTCGGGATACAGGGCACAAGCAAAAGCACACAGGGGGTACCTACGATCCGGTTCTTTGTTCCTGGCTTATCCATGCGCAAACTTGGGTTGCATCGGAGTTCTCTCACAGGCGAGATCGGTGGACTACTCACGCGGTTGTGCAGGCGCTCGCGTGGGCTGCGGCGGTATCAGGTCAGAACGTGGAAGGTGTACCCACGGTGGGGGTGGGGGGACGATCTCTGTCGATCGCGGCAGGGATGCTCCCGGAGTCGACGGTGTGGTCGGCGTTGGAACGGTTGCGGGAGATGGAGGGATCTCCGCTGTTGTTGATCGAGCGTGGTGTTGGACAAAACCCCGACCGATACGCCCTCGTTCCCACCCCGGCAGCACGCTCGGCGGCACCTGCGCCGGAGACGGCGCAGGATCTCGTGGAGGTCGAGTCGGTACACCCGGCGTGGAGCGTCATCGGATGGCGCCACCGCATCCTCTACGACACCGTCGCCGCGGCCGCCGACACAGCAGCGGAGCCGATGACCCCGGAGGAGTTGTTCACCGCAGTCGGGATCGGGCGCACCAGCGGCTACGAGGCCCTGCTGGATCTGCGGATCGCGGGACTGCTGACCGTCGAAAACACTCGAGTGAGGATCGGGGATGTCGAGCTCGACGACATCGGGCACCGCCACGGTCTCACCACGGCGGTTCGTGCCCGGATCGTGCGCCACCGCGCCGAACGCATCGTCTGGCGGGAATGGCTCGCGGCCCGCGAGGACGCCCGAACCCCGCCTGAACCCGAGCTAGCGCTGTTCACCGTCCCAGGCGAAGACCCCGCCGACGCGCCCGAACCCGAATACATCGCCGCAGTGATGAACACCGGTCCACCCGAACCGCTCTGAAGGGCTGTCGGTGGCGCGGTCTAGTGTGCGGGCATGCGCGAGAGCGAGACAGCGGAGGTGGCCGGCGTCCCCGAACACGTCCTCGACGAGCTCGCGCAAACCCTGGCCGAGAAACTCGACGTCCTGCTCGATCGTCTGACCGACCGCGCCCTCACCGTCCCCGATGCGGGCACACCGGCATGGCGCCAACAGTGGATGGGCCGCGATAGCGACACCGGACGCCAGCAGCACGCACGGCGGGTCTACATCCGGGCGGTCCTGGCGAGCCGCGCGGGAATCGGTCTCGCGGAGGCTACTGCGCCGATCCGTCCCGAACGTGCATCCACGCCGCCCCCGCGCGCCCGCACAGCCCGTCGCCGCAGTGTGGATTCGAACCAGCTCGCCATCTTCTAAAACGGTTGTTCCGATCGGCGGGAACCATTCGGCGCCGGCGCGCATCCACCACGTGGAGGGATGGTCCGCCGTCTGAGGGGGAGGCGGGCCATCCCTCTTCATCGGGCCGCCGATCACACCACCCGAGCAGTGCCCGCCGCTGTGTAGGCCGGGTCGCCTGTTGTCAGGATCGAGATACGGATGTCGTGGATCGCGGTGACTCCGGGCTCAGCATCTGTGTTCGGGGCGCGGGGCCGAGCACAGATGCTGCCGCACGGTGTTCGAACACCGGTATCGAACGGCGCCGGCCGGACGCGCAGCCGAACTCGCCGAAGCAGAACCTCTTCGTCGGCCGTTCCGCGTCACCGCCGTGAATCGGTCATCGATGCTGCGGCGAAGCTGACGTCGGCGACGAACTCGGCGGCGATCTCGCGAAGTCGACGATTGGCGTGCTGCGACTGCGTGGACAGAATGGTGAACGCTTGATCGGGGCCGATCCGGTGCAGCGCCATCAGGATTCCCTTCGCCTGTTCGATCGGAGCCCGGTTGTCCATCGCGGTACGCAATCCGTCCGCGGTGTCGCGGGCGGTGCTGTAGCGGGCGAAGTCGCCGACGGCGGCGCCGATGGCAGTCGTCAGGGCTGTGAGCAGTGATCGATCGATATCGTCGAACGCGCGCGCGGTGCGGCTGTAGAGGTTGACTGTGCCGAAGGTTGTGTCAGTGGAGGTGATGGGTTCGGCGAGGATGGAGTGCACTCCCGCTGCCCGGGCCGTGGGCCCGAAGTCCGGCCACCGCTGATCGAGGACATCGCAATCGGCGACCACGGTTCCCGGTGTCCGTGCGGCCGTCAGGGACGGCCCGGATTCGAGGTCGTACTGCTCGGTGTCGATCACCAGGGTCGATTCGTCGGTGGAGCAGGCGGTGAACGTTCGTGCGTCGATATCGATGGTGACACTGGCGTGATCGACGTCGCGGATGTTCTCGCATGCTGCAGCGATCAGGCGGTCTAGTAGCTCGAGCAGATGATCGTCGTCGCGGATCGAGTCACCGATCGTTGCCACCACCGCCCCGAAACGGGCGGCGGCGGTGCGAGTCAGGTCGTCGGCATCGGCGAGGGTGCCCGGGTGCTGTGTCGTGGTGTCATCGTGGGGGACGGAGTCGTTCACCCACAGATTCGACCACACCGTCGTGCGGGGGTGAGGGCGGTATCTGTGGCACACAGCCGCTGCGCGGAGACGGAGTGACCAGGTTTCGATCGGCGAGGGCAGTGGCATCCGACGTTTTCGGTACCCCGCTACACGGACGGTGCCGCGGCGCGGGGGCGTTGTCCAGCAACCGGCAGTGCCCTCGTGCCTCCGCCGACCTACCGCGCCGCGGGCTGAATGTTCCGACGCCGTGTTCTTATCCCGAGGCATTCCGTGACTCGGGTGTGTCAGCTGGTGATCCAGATTCGGCGACGCGCAACCGCTTTGCTGCGGGTCACCATCACCGGGCTGAGCCCGAACTCCCCGAACGTCCTTCCTGGATCGCGCTCGAGGATGTCCAGGACAGTGCGGTAGAACTCACGCGCTGTCGTGTCGAAACGGGTGTGAATGTCTTCTTCTGGCCCGCCGCCGTGGTTCACCCACCGCAGCGCATAGTCGATCATCGTGTGATCGGGCCCGGAATAGGCATCATCGCCATCACTACCTCTGTGCACCGACTCCTGTTCGGAACGTTGTGCCACCATTCTCACCTGCCGATCGCCTTGTCGTCGGGTCTTCTGTTCAGACGTACGGTCCCGGTTTGTGATTGCCGGACACACCGTTTCGCGACGAAACCCGGACGCGGGTACGAACATCGGGCAGCCGCAGCGGGGCGGCGGCAGGGACGACGACACCTGCCACCGCCCACCGGTCCCGGCAGGCGCCCCGTAGTCCCGCCGGGATGGCAGGGGGTCTACGCCGCTGCCGCGGCGGCGGGCGCCGAGTGTGCGGTCGGCGGGTAGCCATCGTCGTCGAAGACCACGTCGTCGAACACCACCTCGCGGTGCTGCTCGATCAGATCTGCTGTCTCACATTCGGTTCCGGTGGAGCCGATTCCGAGAACCGATGCCCACCACTGCTGCCGATCCGGGTCCTCGTCGGGCCACACCACCGGATCCATCACATCGAATTCCATTTCTCTCACCTGACCTTTCGGCGACTGTCAGTCGTTCAACGAGCCAACATCAGTGCAGTCGGTCGTTGTCCCCGGGGGCCCGCGCATCTCTGCGCGAGCGCCCGGGAAACGGCACGACAAGGCGGATGGTCAGGTTTGCTGCGTCTCGATCGACCGGTGACCGGACGTGGCGCCGGCGCTGATCTCGATCTTGCGGGGCTTGGCACGTTCGGCGAGCGGGATGGTCACCGACAGGACACCGTTGTCGTAGGACGCGGCGATCCGCTCGGAGTCGACGCCGTCCCCGAGGGTGATCTGGCGGCGATACGTTCCGGCGAACCGCTCCGACGAGATCCACTGCACCCCATCGGTATCGGGCGCAGTGCGATGGGCGGTGAGAGTGAGGGTGCCGCGGTCGACGTCCACATCGATCGAACCCGGGTCGACACCGGGAAGGTCGGCCGACAGGACATAGTGATCGTCGAGTTTGTACAGGTCCATCGGCATGAACCGGGGCGCACGATCGGAACCGCTCGAGGTCCCCAGCATCGCCGAGGTGATCGAATCGAGGTCACGGAACGGATCGAAGCGAAGCACAGCAACCACCTCCTGAGTTCCCAGATGCACCCGCCCCTGTAGCGGGCTGCCCTTCACTGTGCACCACAAAAATTAGCACTCTCGACCCAGGAGTGCCAAGATGGATGTACAACTTTTTTCAGAAAATTCCGGGGCAGAGGCCGTCTCATGAAGATGGCCAAGGATGCTGCGCGAGCACCACATCGAGCAGTACGCGACGAGTCGAGGAGCAACACGATGACGACGACGATGAACAGAGGCAGCACCGGTGCCGGCGGCCGGCCGGGGACACGACGGTGGTGGAACCGGCGAGCGTTCAGCCGAGCCGAGAACACCGACTCTGCGTTGATGATCGGCGCACTGTCGATGATCAGTTTCTGGGCCCCGGGTCTCGGGGTCGCACTGGGGATCCTCGCGGTTCTCGCGGCGCTGTGGGCGGACCGGAGCCCGATGCTGTCGGGGCCGCCCGCACCGCGCGCCGACGCCGCGCTCGCCTACAGCGCCGGCGTGCTCGGAATCATCCTGGGGGCCGGGTTTCTGGCCATGGTTCTTCCGAACTGGTGACTTGGCCGTGGCGAAGAACATTCTGCGTGAGCTGAGCGTCGCCGAACTCGACGCCGCGCTCGCCGAGACCGACGACCAACTGCGAACCGCGCGCCGAGACGACGCGACCCCGGCGGATATCGCGGAGCTGGAGCGGGCCAGGCGCCGACTGCTGGAGGAGTTTCGTCGCCGCGGGCTCTGAGACGCAATGCATGACTGTCTCCCCCTCCTTGCATTTCGTCACGGGTGACGAAATACAAGGAGACTCTGGGTTCCTCGACGCTGCTCGGCATCGAGTGCAGACCTACCGCCAATGCACACGTGCACCCAGCACGTCTTGGCACCCGCTGCGGCGGCGATGTGAACGGTGCCGCGACGACGACCGTCGTGCTGAGTGAAACGCTTACCGTTGGATGCCGCGGCGACACGAGTATCGGGTTCCCGGACAAGTCGAAACATGTTGCAGAACAACGTAGTTCAGCTTTACTGGTAACCCTGCATATCAAGACTGGTCGTATTGCGGCAGGTCCGGTATTACCCCCTGGACTGCACAAGCCACGGTCTGCAGGTGCGTGCAATTAGAGTTGATCCGCTCCGGGCATCTCGTATTGTGTTCATGACAACGCACGTATCAAGTTCTCCGGTGCCTGCAGCGGCAGGTAGCCGTCGGCGATGACGCGTCGGCAACCGTCCAGCTCCACCAGTATCTGCCTCTGATCCGTCGCTGCGCCCTCTACGTACACCGTGGAGGCGATTCGCGACGCCGTGTCAACACAGTCCGGTGCCAGGGTGAACGAGGCGGTGTCGAAACTGGGTTCGACGTAGTCGGTCCCAACGAAGTTCGCACCTTCCGGTGTGATGACGAAACGGCAGAAAATGTTGCCGACGGTGAGCACACCCGGGACGGTGGAACCTCCGCGCGGGGGTGCGAGGATCGGGGCGCAACTCGACAGTCTTAGGCGGAGATTCAGCTCGTCTTGTGTGATGCGATATTCGATAGACGATGCGACCGTCATGTTGCCGATAGCCGAGAGCGCGGCGATGTTCGGTAGGCCGCATCCGTGGGAAGGAAAGGTCGGAGCTATCGCGCGGCCATGTGCGTCGAGTAGCCACAAGTCGGGCGTCGGCACGACACTGTAGCTCGGACATCCTCCGGCGAGAGGTGACCGGCGCGCCGTTGGTTCGTTCAGGAGCCGAACTACCTCCGTGAAATCGCCCTCGTACCTCGTTTCGTCGTAGCCGCGGCCGTTGTCCAGTTCGAGGGCTCCAGAAAAGTCGGTTGAGCAGATCACCGCAGCGACCGGTACGAAGTCGACGGGAACTGTTCCCGATGTCGGACGGCTGGGTGGTGGGGGCCGGCCCGGCGGCAGGCTGTCGTCACATCGAAACGACTCCGCTGACCCGATCTGCGCGACGGCACGGGTTGGAGCGTTCGCCACCCAGACCGCGTAGCCGCCCCCGACTATCAGTGCGATCCCAGCGACCGCGAGCAGGAAGATCCACCGCCGCGTCATGCCGTCACGTTAGCCGCTGGACAGTGTCGAGATACTTATGTCACTTGAAAGGCATCGGGCCGCATTCAACTGGTAGCTGCAGCCAGTTTCACTCATCCGATGCGACAAGCAGTATGCATCGAACTGCTGAACATCGGCCTCCCTATCGTTGATGAAGCGAGTCTGCGGTGAGAGCTACCAGACGACCCGAGCGACGCGCGTGTCGACTCTGCTTCGAAACTGATTTTGGTTCGGAGATAGGTGGCAGGACCGGGGGTTGACAGTCGACCCAGGCCGGTGCACCGCACGTCCAGCGCTCCGGGACATGACCGCAACCGACAGTTCACGCGACGAAGATGCAGAACGGGTGACCTGATGGATCGGCGAAGACGTAGAGCGGCTCCTCGGCGTCGTCGGTCCGATCGAACATCACCTGCGCACCGAGCGACTGGGCGCGTTGTCGCTGTCGTTGCAGTTCCGCGACGTTGGGCACGGTGAAATCGAGGTGCATCTGCATCGGGATGTCGTGCGCGGGCCACGTGGTCCTCGTGAGCGTGTCGACGCGCTGGAACGCCAATTTCCGGACGTCGGTCGCGTCCATGAGCACCAACCATCCGGGTTGGGATTCGGGGGTTTCGGATGGCTCGTCGCCTGGTCGGTATCTCAATCCCAGGAGTTGCCGGTAGAACTCGGCAAGTGCGCGAGGATCTGTCGTGTCGATGACAGTGTGCAGTAGCTCGGGATATTGGGACACCGGTGGCCTCCGTCCGCTTCGTGCCTCGACGGTCCCATAGCGGAGCGCCTCTGGCCAGCCCTGGTTTGCAGACTTCTCGCCAGGTGGATGGAGAACTTCAGGCACGTGCTTGAAAGGTCTTGCGGTACACGGTGGGCGATACACCGGTAACGCGGGTGAAGTGTGCGCGCAAACCGGCGGGCGTGCCGAACCCGCAGGCATCCGCGATCCGTGCGACAGGTTGATCGGTGTCTTCGAGCATCTGCTGGGCTCGACGGACCCGCTGGCTCAGTACCCACTGTAGAGGCGACAGTCCGAGCACGTCTGCGAAGCGCCGCTCGATCGTACGGACGCTCACGCGTGCGTGAGCCGCTAGGTCGGCGTTGGTGATCGGGCGGTGCAGTTCGGCGGTCACCCAATCGAGCAGCGGAGCTAACCAGTTGTCACCAGAGGTAGGGGCGGTGATAGGCCGGAAGTACTGGGCTTGCCCGCCATCGCGGTGTGGGGGCATGACGATGCGGCGAGCGACCTCGGCAGCGACCGCTGCGCCGTGGTCGGACCGGACAAGGTGCAAGCACGCATCGATTCCGGCCACGGTTCCGGCCGAGGTAATCACGTTGCCGTCCTCGATGTAGAGCACCGACGGGTCAACTCGAACGGACGGGTACTGGCGGGCGAGCTCATCGGCATGCACCCAATGCGTTGTGGCGCGGCGACCGTCGAGAATACCGGCCGCGGCCAGCACGAACGCGCCGGAACAGATCGACAGTATGCGAACGCCGCGCCGGTAGGCGTCGCGCACCACATCGACCAGTTCGGGAGGCGGGCAGTCGTGCACGTTGAGACACGCAGGCACAACCAGAGTGTCGGCGCGCTCCAGGTCGCCCGACGGTGTGGCAGTGTCGAACTGGAATGCGGGCAGCAGCGGAACCGGTTCACCGCCGACGGCGACGACGGAGAACTCGTACCAGGGCGACACCACGTGTGAGCGGTCGACGCCGAAAATCATGCACGGCACGGCCGCCTCGAAGATCGGCATACCGGGCGCGATCGCCATCACGATCCGATGGGTGCTCATGTCGTGAATCTAGCGAAACTGTCGTTCACGACACTCCCGATCATCTGGACCGGCCGTCATAGTCGAGCAATGCAATCGCTCCCCGTCGCTGTCTACGGCGCCTACGGCCATACCGGCCGACTCCTCGTCAAGGAACTGAACAGACGCGGTCACCTGCCGGTGCTCAGCGGCCGCGACGCGCGTCGGTTGAAGGCTCTCGTCGACGAGTACCCCGGTTCGGATATGCGACCGGCGTCGCTGGATGCGCCCGCCGAGATGGATCGTGCGCTGACCGACGTCGCTGCCGTCGTCAACTGCGCAGGCCCGTTCGGCGACACCCCACCAGCCAGCCTGCTCGACGCGTCCCGGCGGGCAGGCGTGCACTACTTGGATGTCGCAGGTGAAGCCCTTGTGGCGTGGAGGACGTTCAACGACTTCCGACCATCGGACGGAACGCTGGTCATACCGGCGGTCGGCTTCTTCGGGGCGCTCGGCGACCTTCTCGCGAGCGTCGCCTACGCTGGCGCACCGTCACCGGCCGATGAGGTGAGCGTGGCCATCGCGCTGAACGGCTGGACGCCGACAGCCGGATCGGATCGGGCTGGGGTGCTACGCGCCGGTCGACGTGTGGTGTACGTCGACGGGCACCTCGACGTACGAGCCGGCACCCCGGAACCCTTTGGCAAGTGGCAGTTTCCACCGCCGTTCGGCCAGCGTGAGGTGACCGGCGAGTTCCCGACGGCCGACGTCGTCACCATCGCTCGACACCTACCAACCCAGGACATCAACGCCTACATCCACGTGCAGTCACCCGGCGAGGCCGCCTCGACGCAGCGGTTCCTGGCCGAGGTCACGGTCAGGTGGGGCAAGCAGCAGACCCGTGTCTGGGCTGCAGGCCGCGACATCTACGGGTTCAGCGCCGCGTTGGCAGGGGAAGCGATCGACCGTCTCTTGCGCGGTGAGTCGAGAGCAACAGGTCTGGCCACCGTCTCCGAGGCGTTCGACGCTGCCGATTTCCTGCGAGCCCTACCGTTGGACAGCCTCGAGCTCGGCTAAGTTGCCGGATACGTGATGATTCGCGCTGTTCACCGAACGTCGTCCCGGGCAATTTTGGACCAAACACATTGGAGCAGAACGATATGCAGACTTCTACTTGTCATAAGGTAAATTATCGGCAAAGTCGCCCTGGTGTCGAACTATCTGCTGCGCAACGCTTTAACGTCTGTATCTAATGTCACACCCCAGCACCACATCGAACCTCTATGGAGTGAGTGGCCGCGATGACACGAAGTGACCGTTCAACCAGGTGGTCGCTCGAAGCGAAAGTTCTTCCATCTCTCGCAGGAGCGCCTGCAGATCAACTGCGGTGTCAAGCACCGAAACTTCCCATGTCGTGACATTGACGAGCCGCATGGATCGGATGCCGGCAGCCCAGTCACGCGAACCGACGCAGCGATCTACCAGAAAGTTGCTGTGTTCGAGGTAGTCCTCAACGCGTTCGTCGAAGTGTTCGAAGGCGTTGCGCACTGCTCGGCTACGCAACAGTCTAGGGAAACCCTGCTCATTCTCGGCGATGGCGAGCAATTCCCGAAGGCGCGTACCTCGTCGACGTGATGCCGTCGTCCTTCGAGGGCTCCACAAACATTTCGAGGCGAGCGCCGCTGCAGTGAGGATTGCTTGAACAGTACTGAAACATTCGTCTGCCAACGCATCATCAGCATCTTGGTGCTTGAGGTCGTCGAAGTAGCGGGCTTCGTCATCGGCGGCTTCGGCGCCTCTCAGCTCTATCGCGAGTACACGTTCCCTTAGATCGCCGAGACGCAGGGCTGCACCTCGGGCGGTATGGGCCTGGGTACGCAGCTCCCTCATGAAAATCGATACCAGCAACGACTCATCCATGAGTGCAGCCTATTTCGCAGGATCACCAAGCGCGCTCGACTGGCGTTCATTACCGTGTCAACAACATCAACTGGGTGTTGCACAACGCTCTTATGACTGTTCCGCTCGTCAAGGAAGGTTGACAAAGCTGGCGTCTCTCGGTTGTCGGGCCGCGCGACAATGCGCGGATTTACCTCTGGAAGAGCGCGTCTGCGAGCGAGTCTGGCTCGGGCCAGCGTGCCGTGTGATCGGCGCAGGGGCAAGCCTCCAAGGATCCCGCTCACATAAGCGGGAAGCGTTTCCGGGGCGTACCTGCTAACGGTTACATTCGGTCACTGCGGTGCAATCTTCTCGAAACAATCGGATCGTAGTTTCTTTCATTGACACCCTATAGGATTTCCAATAGGATGATCTAGATCACATGGTTAGCACACTGGCAACAGGAAGGTACGAGAGACATGCACACAGTGGATGAAATCCGCATCACGCAGTCACTCGGCGGTGCCAACTGATGAACGCAGATCGATTCGACCTCGTTGTCATCGGCTCCGGCGGAGCGGGTCTGGTGGCAGCATGCCGCGGCGCCGACGCAGGACTGCAGGTGATGGTTGTTGAGGCCCAGGACACCCTGGGTGGAACCACATCGTGGTCCGGAGGGCAGATGTGGGTGCCGGACTCGCCGCCGATGCGCCGCGCCGGCTTCGACGACGACGCCCAGGCTGCCCGCGAATACCTCGATCGGGTCACGCTCGGACGCACCCCAGGGCCACTGCTCGACGCCTTCGTTGCGCAGGCACCGAAGATGATCGACTATCTCGAATCGGATTTGTCGATACCGATGGCGAGTATCGAACGCCACGACTACCACCCCGATTGGGCCGGAGCCAGATTTGGCCGCACCGTGGAACCGCACCCGGTCCCGGCAGCAGAACTCGGCGAGTGGGCGGAACGAACCAACTCTTCGCCCACTCGCCGCCCCACCACATCCTGGGAAGCCCGCACAGGTATCGACCCCCAGGTCCTGCAGGAACGTGAGTTCGAGGATGTTCGCACTCAGGGGTCAGCTTTGGCAGCGGGCCTGGTCCGGGCAGCATTGGCCCGAGCCGTCGAGTTCCGCACCGGACTGAGGATCACCTCGGTCCTATCCACCGCGGACGGCTTCAGCTTGTTCGACGACACCGGCAACGCCGTCGCTGACGCCACGAACATTGTCCTCGCCGCCGGCGGATTCGCTCACAACCAGCAGTGGCGACGGCGACTACTACCGTTGGTGAAGATGAACCCCACCGGGCCTCCCGGTGGAAACGGCGACGGAATCGACATCGGTATTCGGTTGGGCGGACAATTACGCGATATGGCCGAAGCATGGTGGACACCCTCGGCGGCGACCCCGACCAGTAAAGTTCCGTATCGAAATATCGTGCGAGAGTTGGCATTCCCAGGCTCGATCATCGTCAACGGAGCGGGCCGACGATTCGTCGACGAAGCTAGCTCGTACAACGACTCCGCCAAAGCAATGATGGAGTTCGATGCACGAAACCACCAATTCCCCAATGCCGCGGCGTGGCTCGTCTTCGACTCTGCGTTCCGCCAGTGCAGAACAGTGGCAGGTGTCTCGCCCACGATGCCGACGCCATTTTGGATGATCGAGGCGGACAGCATCAAGTCCCTCGCGCAGCGAGCCGGCATCGACGCCCACACCCTGGCCGAGACGGTAGCCGCTACGAACCGGTACGCACAGACCGGGACAGACCCTGAGTTCGGGCGCGGGAACAACGCGCACGACCGCTTCAACGGAGACGAAAACCACGCTCCCAACCCCTGTTTGGGTCCGATTGACCAGGGACCGTACTACGCAGTACAGGTGGACGTCGGTGTCAACGGCACCAAGGGCGGGCTGGTCGTCGACGAGTACTCCCGTCTGCTCGACGGCCACGACGAACCAATATCCGGGGTGTTCGCGGTCGGCGAGACCGCTGCAGCGTTGATGGGCCCGGGATACGCCGGATCCGGAGCCTCCCTCGGGCCCGCATTGATGGCAGGGTACGTCGTCGGTGCCGCCATCTCCCGACCACTGTCCGAACTGAACCACTGATCAAGTAATCCGCATAACGCAACCGCGTTCCATTCTTCGAAAGGGGGCCACGCGTGGCCACTCAATCCACCGGCGAACACGTCGCGCCACCGAACCGAAAAGCCGTCGTGGCCGCGTGTTTCGGCCACGCCGTCGAATGGTTCGAGTTCGGGGTGTACGGGTACCTTGCGACCATTCTCGGACATGTCTTCTTCCCGAGTGATAACCCGACCACCTCGGTACTCTCCGCCCTTGCCGTTTTCGGCGTCGCCTTCTTCGCACGGCCGGTGGGAGCGGTGTTCTTCGGCCATCTCGGTGACAAGCTCGGCCGACGGACGATCCTGGCGACCACCATCTTGCTGATGGGCGGCGCTACAACCTGTATCGGTTTGCTCCCGACCTACGAGACCATCGGCATCGCTGCTCCAACATTGCTTATCGCGCTTCGGCTGCTGCAGGGATTGTCCGCCGGCGGCGAAACCTCGGGTGCCGCAGCGTTCCTGTCGGAATCGGCGCCGAAGGGTCGCCGTGCGCTGTGGACCTCGAGCATCCAGGCCGTCGGCATCATTGCCTTCGTCTGTGCCGCGAGCTTGGTTGCAATCCTTAACGCGATTCTCGGCGACGAAGCCATGCAATCGTGGGGCTGGCGTCTGCCGTTCCTGCTCTCGCTGCCCCTCGCGATAGTTGGTCTCTACCTGCGCTTCAAGGTCGAAGAGACCCCCGCATTCCAGGCTGCTGCGAAAAAAGAAGCCAGCGCAAAAGAACGCGTCCCGATCATGGAATTGTTCGCACGACACAAGCGATCGCTCATTCTGCTGATCGCCATCGTCATGGTCGAAGCAGTTGCCTCTTACGTCGCAAAGACCTACGCCTCGACCTACCTGATCTCCACCGTCGGACTCGGACGCACCGCAGCACTGCTGTCCACCTCGATCACGCTGCTGATTGCGGCCGCACTGGTCCCGTTCTTCGCAGTCCTCAGCGACCGTATCGGTCGCAAGCCCCTGCTGCTCGGTGGAACCATCGGTCTGATCGTCATTGCGATCCCGGCATTCATGCTGATCTCGTCTGGCAGCCTGTTCGGAGCCATCTTCGGACAGATGCTGGCCATCATCCCGGGAACGGCGATCTCGGTCGCCGTCGTCGTCGCGCAAACCGAACTGTTCCCCACTCGAGTGCGCTACTCCGGCGCAGCATTCGGCTACAACGTCGCCTACGCCCTGTTCGGTGGCACCGCACCCTACGTCGCAGCCGCACTGGTCGCCGCATCCGGACTCAAGCTCGCCCCGGCGTTCTACCTCGTCGGAATCGGTCTGATCGGACTCATCGCCATGACCCGTCTGCCGGAAACCTTCAAACGAGACATGAACGACGAGAACATGGCCGACGCACCGGCCCGAGTCTGATCGAAACGTTCTACATCAGTTGTCGCACAACAATCTATCCAAAGGTAATGCCATGAACCGCCCTGTAGCTCGCTTCACCGACCGCACCGTGATCATCACCGGAGGTGCCTCCGGCCTCGGCCTGGCCACCGCCCGCCGGTTCGCCGCAGAAGGGGCGAACCTGGTCATCGTCGACTGGAACAAAGAGGTCCTCGACGACTGCGTAGCCGATCTGAAACTGCAGGGCACGAAGGTGATCGGGGTACAGGGCGATGTTTCTCAACCCGACACTGCCCGCCGCGCCGTGGCAGATGCGGTCGAACACTTCGGGACGGTCCACGTGTTGTTCAACAATGCCGGTATCGACCCGATGAATGCTCGATCGCTGGTCGAGACCACCGAGGAAGAGTGGGACAGCATTCTCGGCGTCAACCTCAAGGGCATGTTTCTGTTCGTCCGCGAAGCCATTCCGGTCATGCAGGCCAACGGCGGCGGTGCCATCATCAACACCGCCTCCTCCGCCGGGATGAAGGCCTCTCCGCAGGAGTCCGCCTACGGAATATCCAAGGCAGCGATCATCGCGTTGACCCGTTCCCTCGCACGGGACTTCACCTCCTCCAACATACGGTCCAACGCGATCTGCCCCGGATTCCTCGAACAAATGCCCTCCGACCGACGCGCCGGAGTGCCCGACGATGCGCTACGAGCCCGGTCGAAGAAGGCCGAATCGATCGTCCCCCTCGGCCGCGAAGGAACCTATGCCGAGGTCTCGCAGTCGGTGCTGTTCCTGGCCAGCGACGAGTCCAGCTACACCAGTGGCGCGGCGCTGCTGATGGACGGAGGGTGGATTGCCTGACCCCGAGACCGGCCGCATCGAACCGACAGGACCACGACCATGACCACAGCAGGCGAGTCAGCCCCAGCAGTGGTGGTTCTGGGATCGGCCGGGGGTCCTACCCCCAAAGCCGGCCGACGCCCGGTGGCGCACGTTCTCGATGCCGGTGACGGCCTGACCCTGATCGATTGTGGAAACGGTGTCGCCGGCCAACTCGTCGAAGCCGGCTTCGATCTGGCCCGGCTGCGACGGATCCTGATCACCCATCACCACATCGATCACGTCGCCGACGTCGCCCTGCTGCTCCACCTCGCGTGGACCCAACTGACCGAACCGGTACACGTCATCGGGCCGCCGCCGCTGAAGGAACTGTTCGAGCTGCACTATCAGGCGTTCGATCTCGACATCAGAAGCCGGATGCACGACGAGGCCCAGCCGCATCTACGCGAGATGGTGCGTATCACCGAGATCGATACCGCCACGACCGTGCACAGCGGTAACGCCACGATCACCGCGGCGCTGGTGGAACACCCACCGATCGAGTTGGCGTTCGGCTACCGAGTGGACGTCGACCGATACAGTGTCGCCTTCTCGGGTGACACACGTCCTTGCGCTGCCGTGGTGACGCTTGCTGCTGGTGTCGATCTGCTCGTCCACGAGACGACATACCTCGACAACGCACTCGATTTCCTGCCCGCAGCCCGCGCAGAACGGGTCCTTCCCCGCATGCGCAGTGTCCACACTGAACCGGCCGGGGCGGGTGTGGTGGCGGCATCGGCCCGGGCCCGCGAACTACTGCTCAGCCCGGTCGGCGCCTTCGGCCCGACCTCCGATGCGGACATCATCGCAGACGCGCGAACACGGTACGACGGCCCGATCTCGGTCGGCCGCGACTTTCTACGCGTCCCCGTTCTCTCACAGGAAAGTTCCCCATCATGACGAAATACCAGACCGGCGGCGAAGCTGTCGTCGCAAGCTTGGAAGCACACGAGCTCACCACCGTCTTCGGGCTCCCCGGAGTGCAGAACGACTGGCTCTACAACGCCTTCTACGACGCCGGCGACAAATTCCGAATCATCCATACCCGCCACGAGCAGGGTGCGGCCTACATGGCCCTCGGCGCGACCATGGCCACCGGCACACCGAGCGTCTGCAACGTCGTCCCCGGGCCGGGCGCACTGAACGCCGGGGCAGCGCTCGCAACGGCCTACGGCCTCAACGCCAAGATGCTCTTCCTCACCGGACAGATCCCGCAGAAGCTGATCGGCCGCGAGATGGGGACCCTTCACGAGGTTCCCGATCAGCCCGGGATGCTGCGGTCACTGAGCAAGTTCTACGACCGCGTCACCCACCCCGCCAACGCCGGCGCGACGATCGCCGCCGCCGTCGAAGCAATGAACACCGGCCGTCCGCGGCCTGCGACCATCGAGGTCCCGATGGACGTCCTCGAACAGCGCGCACCGGTCGCCGACCAGACCCCCGTCGCCGCCCCGGCGCACGACGTCGTCGACGAAGAAGGCATCGAGAAGGCCGTCTCGGTACTCGCCGGTGCCGCACGCCCGATGATCTTCGTCGCCAACGGCGCTCAAGACGTCTCGGCCGAGGTCACCGAACTCGCAGAACTACTGCAGGCACCGGTCGTCGGCTACCGCACCGGCCGCGGCATCGTCGACAGCGACAACCCGTTGAGTTGCTTCCTGCCCGAGGCCAAGCCGCTGTGGGGAGACACCGACGTCATCATCGCGCTCGGCGGCAGTGCACGCTCGGCGCTCCTCGGCTGGGGTAAGGGCAAGCGCACCCTGATCCGCATCGATGTCGACCAGACCGTCCACGGGCGCTACGGCCAGCCCGACGTCGCCATCACCGGCCGGCTCGAATCGCACCTGCCGGCACTGCTGGAGGCTCTGCGCACCAAAGGCGTCCGCGGAGTCGAACGCACCGAGGAGATGGCGCAGATCCACGCCGACTGGAAAGAGCGCAGCGCTGTCCTCGACCAGCAGACCGCCTACCTGTCGGTGATCCGAGAGGCACTCGGGCGGGACGGAATCTTCGTCGACGAGTTGACCCAGATCGGGTTCGCCAGCCGAATCCTGCTCCCGGTGCACACCCCTCGCACCTTCATCTCCACCGGATACATGGGCACTCTCGGCTTCGGCTTCCCCACGGCGCTCGGAGCCAAAGCGGCCAAGCCCGACACCCGTGTCCTGTCGGTCACCGGTGACGGCGGATTCATGTTCGCCGCAACAGAACTCGCCACCGCCGTGCAGCACAACATCGGTCTGGTGACGGTGCTGTTCAACAACGGCCAGTATGGAAACGTGCAGCAGATGCAGCGAGATCTCTACGGCGGCCGTGTCATCGCCACCGATCTACGCAACCCCAACTTTGAGGGCTTCGTGACCTCGTTCGGTGCCGACTACGCCCACGCTTCGTCTCCCGCCGAGCTCGCTCCCGCGCTCGATGCCGCGTTCCGTTCCGGTCGACCGACCGTCGTCGAGGTCACCGTCGGCAACATGGTCAGCGTCGACAGGTTCCGGTGACCGCCATGACATCGGCGACTGCTCCCGCTCCGTACCTGACCGAGCTCTGGGATCAGCTCCCGAAATTGCGCCGAATCGTTCTGGTCGGACTGCCCGGTACCGGAAAGAGCTTGCTGGTCAAGGAACTCGCGAACACAGCCGTGAACGCAGGCCGTCCCACCCGCATCCTGCAGTGGGACATCAGCCGGCGCGCATGGGACCGCGAACCGGTCGCGCAGCAGAAGTTCCCCGAGATCGACGGTGTGACCCACGCAGGTATCCGTACCGCCATGGGGATGTGGGTTCGCTCGGCGATCGCGCAGTGGAATGGGGAAGCAGGCGAAGGCGATGGCCTCCTGGTGGTCGAAGCGCCGTTGATCGGAGGCAGATTCTCCGAGTTGGCATCTGCACTCGAGGACAACGCCGAGCAGTCCCTGACCGATGCGACGACGCTGTTCGTGGTCATCGCACCGGTGGGCGAGCTACGTGACCGGCTCCGCGCCCAGCGGGCGCAGGACATGGACGCAGCCGCCGACGGCACTCCCGAGCAACACAATGCCTCCGCAGATCTGCTCGACGAGTTGACCGACTCGCTGCGCGGCCCGGCGCAGGAGTTGGGTATCGAGGCCCGCACCGACTCGGGTTACGACGGCGAGCTCTATGCCGAGCTGATGCAGACCGTGCTTCGGCATCGCCGCACCTTGGTGATCCGGCCGGACAGCTTGATGAAGGTCACCGGATCGGTGTACGAGCTGGGTGAGGACATCGAGCGAGTGTGGCCGGATGCGTTCGCGGTCCAACGCTCATTGCGAGAGGTCGAAGCACGTAGCGCCGCCGATCTCGCCGAACACGTCCGCACATGGCACCAGACCTGATCATCGTGTCGTCGTCGACGGATTCGTTCCGAACGTGGGCATTTCGACAGAGCTACTCGTTTTCGATCCCACCGGGTACGTCGCGGACCAGGGGCCGCGCCGCGAACCGTTAGGCACGAGAACGAGGACGACACCGGGTGCGGCGGCCAACGTCGTCCGCCCACTGCCGGTGCCGAACGAGGCCGGGGTAGGACCTGTGTGCGACAACCGGGTCCGCTCCGGCCTCACCCGTATCGGCGAATCGGGTACAGCGCTGGCACCTGGACAACCCATGAACGAACCGCGTCGAAGACCTACCTCGGGATCCCTTGATCCGTACGGGATCCGGTACCGTCCCGAGGGGTGAAACGCCGTTCCGGCGAAATGGGGTCCGAGTCGATATCGGGCGAGTGTGCCTTCCGATCTCCGGACACGGTCCGCGATAACCTCCCTCGCCGCAGGTATCAATGTCAGGATGGGGTGATGAGTACGTCACCGGCCGCGCACGACGACACCTCGTCGAGCACCGCGCAGCTGCACCCAGCCGTTGTGATCTATCAGAACCCCGACTTCGTGTCGGGGCTACTCCAAGCCATTCTCGGGGCGGGGCTGCTGGAGTCGGCCGAGACCGAGGATCAAGGTCGCGCATCGCAGACAACGACCGCGGGGAACACCACCGGCGCGAAGGTCGTTGCCTCGGTGAACTTTCCGGGTTTCGGCGGCATCGATGCACACGGTGATCTCCAGCGAGTACGTGACAATGTGCACGCCGACGAAACGAACCGTGCACAACGACTGACGTACGTCTTCTCGCAGGCGTACTACCTGAACTATCTGCGGTACCTACTCGCGACGAACCACACTGTGACCCCCGTACGGACCCTCGCCGATGCGCGCGCGATCCAGGCCGGTGACATCATCGAGTACTCGAGCACCTTTCGTGCGAACGAAATCAATGCAGTATTGGACATCGCTACCCCGGAGCTGGTATCCACCGTCACCAAATACGTGATGCTGCGCAACAATCGGCTTGAACTACGCGAGATCGACGATGTCACCGAGATCACCAAACATCGCCAGCTCGGGATCCATCATGCAGAGGACGCTGCCGAGCTGGCATCGGCAATCGCTTCGGCGCTCCGGCAAGACTTTCGTTCGGACCACACACGCGAGTTCTACGGTCACATCGCCACTGAACCGTTGTCCGCCAACGACGTCGAGGACACTGATGATGACGATGGTGAAGGTGACCGGAGACTGACCGCGGTGACCATCTGCGAAACCGCGCACTTCCGTACCGCCGACCCGGACCGACTTCTCGACGGTCGTTTCACCGTGTTGGGCAAAGTCATCTCACCTCTGGCCGACGATGTTGCAGTCCTCGACCGCAACAAGCTGCTCGACAGGATCGATCCTGCCCTGCTGTCGGGGGTGTTCGACAAGTTGACGGAGCTCTCGGAAGAATCGCCGGCGCAGCAGATCGTGGGCGGTGGGGTGACCGGAATCGGTGTCGATCTCGAATTTTCGGCGCTGATCCCTGGCAGCTCGTTCGCTGTTCTGCCGATCGCCATCTTCGCTTGATGCAGGCCTTGCGCCGTACCGCGGTGCTACTGCAGCACTTTTCGGCGTGCTCGAGAGTCGGGCTCGTCCCCAGTTTCGCTGGCGCGCAACTTGTCCTGCACCTGGCGGACCAACGCCAAGGTGTGCTCGCGGCTGATCTCTTCGAGACTGCCGTCGGCTGCACCGGAGGCAATGGCGTCGATGATCTTCTCGTGCGCCGATAGGGTTTCTCGGCCAGCCGACATGCCAAGCATCTGGATGATGATGCCGCGATCACGGGCGAATACCAGCCTGCTGACCGTATCCGCCCATTGGCTGAGGCTACGGAGTTCGTCGACCAGGCGCTGATTGGGGCAACGTGAGCGGATTAGGCCGTGGAAGGCGCGATTGAGCCCGCTCCAGGACTCGAAGTCGTAGCGTTCGAGCTCGTCCTTCATTTCGGCGTTGAGGCGGCGTAGCTCTGCGATGTCGTCTGCGGTCATCGTCGGGACGGCCGCGCGGGTCGCGTATGCCTCGAGGACGGCACGCATCTCCATCAGGTTGAACCAGTCCTGCTTGTTCAACCGAGCGATGCAGGGGCCCGAGTTGGTGCTGTACTCGACGAGTCCTTCGGCTTCGAGGCGGCGCAGTGCCTCTCGGATCGGGGCGGGGCTGACCCCTACTTCCTTGGCCAGGGTCTCGATGACCAGCCGCTGGCCGGCAGAGTATTCGGAGTTGATGATCCGGTTCCGCAGGATGTCGAAGGCGAAGTCGACTTTGGACTGTGGGGCTCCGTTGTCCGATGCCATCGACGCTCCCTCTGCAGATCGATCTCCGGTGTGCACATCGGTCGTGCGCAAATCCTATATGGGTAACTATAGGGCCCTACTGCGGGTGAGCTGGTGGCCGGCCCTAGCCGGCACCAGCGACACGACGTGCGCGACTACGACGACGCGTTCACCATGCGGGTGAGTGCCTCGATGGTCTCGGTGACCTGATCTGGCGATCCGACGGTGATACGCACGCCCGAGGGGTCGCCCATCGCGTTGGCCGGTCGCACGATGATCCCTTCGGCTTCGAGTGCCTTCGCGAAGGCCTTGCCGTCGCCGGGACGCAGGTAGAGAAAGTTGGCGTGCGGCTCGAGGGGCTCGAATCCCAGGCGGTCCAATGCCTCGACGAGTCGACGGCGGCCATCGGCATTGAGCTCGATCCGACGAGCCAATTCCTCGGTGTCGGGCAGGCTCGCGCGGGCCGCAGCGAGCGCGACACTGGTGACCTCGTAGTTGCTCTGGACCTTTTGCACCGCACCGATCAGGGCCTCGGAACCGACCAGGTAGGCAACGCGCAGTCCAGCCAGACCGTAGGCCTTGGAGAAGGTACGCAAGGTGACCACGTTCGGTCGAGCGAACGCAGCGTCGGCGATGGTGTCGGGGTACCCGGCCGATCGTGCGTACTCGAAGTACGCCTCGTCGACCACAACGGTGGTCGAGGCCGGCACAGCGTCGATGAAGTCGAGCAGTTCCTGCCGGCCGACGATACCGCCGGTGGGGTTGTTCGGGTTGCAGACGTAGACGATGCGAGTGCGCTCGTCGATCAACTCCAACATCGCCGCCAGGTCGTAGCTGCCGTCCGCGCGCACTGGGGTGGTGCGTGTCGTGGCGCCTTGTTTGCGTGCATCGAGTGCGTAGGCGTGGAACGTCGGGGTGCAGGTGACGATGTTCGAGCCCTCGTCGAGCAGAGCCACCGACAGGTGGTGAATGAGGCCGATGCCGCCGGCCCCGACGGCCACCCTGGCCACGTCGACGCCCAAGAATTCGGCGAGTTCGCGGCGCAGCGACCGGAAGCCCGATTCCGGGTAGAGGTTTGCGTTCTCGATCTGCTTCGCGGCGGCCGCAGTAGCGGCGGGGAAGGGCCCGTAGGGGCCTTCGTTGGCGGCAAGGCCCAGCAGAGTGCGTGCAGCGGCTCCTTCTCCGGCGGCGTCGCGGACGCTTCGGCCGGCGGAGTACGGCGGAAGGTCATCGATCGCGGTCCGGATGTAGGGCCCTGAGGTGGTCGATTCGATAGATACCGATGACATCTTCACAAACCTTTCATTGTCCTATAGCATTTCCTATACGATCCTAGACGTAAGCAGGGAGAACTACAATGCTCCAAGCGACACAGCTGACAAGTATTTTCGCCGGCGGCACCTGGATACCGGCCAGCGGCGATCGATTGCTTGAAATCTTCGACCCCTCCGATGGATCCATCCGCGGTGAGGTTCGATCCGCCAGCGCCGCAGACGTCGATACCGCGTGTACCGCAGCTGCGCAGGCATTCGATGCGTGGAGTCTGACTGCGCCGCACGAACGCGCCCAGATCGTGGCGCGTATCGCCGAGGGTCTAACTGCCCGATCCGACGAGCTCGCCGACGCCATCACCGCCGAGGTCGGCACCCCCCGACACAAGTGCGCCGCGATGCAAATCGCTCCGGCCACAACCGCATTCGCCTCGGCCGCTCGCCTCGCAGAGGCGGTACTGCTGGAGGGGCGACTCGATGACACTGTGGTGCAGCAGGTCCCGGTGGGTGTGGTCGCCTGCATCACCCCGTGGAACTACCCGCTGTTTCAGATCGCCACCAAGCTCGCACCGGCGCTCGTCGCCGGCTGCACCGTCGTGCTCAAGCCCAGCGAAGTCGCTCCGACCTGCGTGGCCATCCTCGCCGACCTCTGCGTCCAGGCGGGCCTACCAGCCGGGGTGTTCAATGTGGTCTTCGGCGACGGACCGACCACCGGCGAGGTCTTGATCTCTCACCCTGCCGTGGATTTCGTCTCGTTCACCGGGTCCACCCGCGCCGGGGCGCGGATCGCTACGGTTGCAGGAGCCTGCATCAAACAGGTCTCGCTCGAACTTGGCGGCAAATCGGCGAGCCTGGTCCTGCCCGACGCCGACTTCACTGTCGCTGTGCCGCAGACGCTGGCCAAGAGCTTCCAGAATTCCGGGCAGACCTGCGCCGCACTGACGCGGCTGCTGGTCCCGAACTCTCGACTCGACGAGACTGCCGCGCTCCTCGAACGCCACGTGCCGTCCTATCTCGTCGGGGACCCTGGGGACGAGAGAAGCGTTCTCGGACCGGTCGCGACCGCCGAGCAACGAGCCAAGGTTGGCGAGTTGACCATCGGAGCCCGCGCGGCAGGCGCGCAGCTGCTCGCGTCTGGCGCGGTCACGGGCGACGAGTACGGCTATTACGTCCCCGCCGAGGCGTATCTCACCGGACCGGACGATCTGCTCTCGCAGGAAGAAGTATTCGGACCGGTCCTCGCCGTGATCGGCTACGCCGATATCGACGACGCCGTCGCGATCGCAAACAATTCTCCGTACGGCCTGAGCGGAGCGGTGTGGGCCGGCGATCCGCATCACGCCGGATCTGTCGCCGCTCGAATTCGCACCGGCAGCATCGGTGTCAACGGAGCCAAGACGCACCCCGATGCTCCGTTCGGCGGTTTCCGCCAGTCCGGATTCGGCCGCGAGCGCGGCGCTCACGGCATCAGCGAATTCCTGACCACACGGGCAATCCACTACTGACACAACGCCTGCAGCCATCCACACCTCGTCCATCTCTTTCTGCCCACAGGCTTCACCACGACACCCACCGGAAGACACGTCATGACCCAGGACATGCTCACCGCCCCGACCCCCAGCCGCTCATCGTCGCGCCGACACAGCCCGTTGCAGGACGCTCAGATGCAGCTCGAGTCGGCGATCCACACCCTCGGCTACAACAGCGGTTTGCACGCCATACTGTCGCGACCACGTCGCGAGATGACGGTCAGTATCCCGCTGCGACGCGACGACGAGAGTATCGAGGTGCTCACCGGATACCGGGTACAGCACAACTTCTCCCGCGGACCGGCCAAAGGAGGGCTGCGGTACAGCCCCGGGGTCGACATCGACGAGGTACGTGCTCTCGCGATGTGGATGACCTGGAAATGCGCTCTGCTCGACGTTCCGTACGGCGGCGCCAAAGGTGGGATCACCATCGATCCTCGCCTGTATTCACGCGGAGAACTCGAACGCGTCACCCGCCGCTACACCTCCGAGATCCTCCCCATCATCGGACCCGAACGCGATATCCCTGCACCGGACATCGGTACCGACGAGCAGACCATGGCGTGGATGATGGACACCTTCTCTGTCAGCGCCGGCTTTACCGTTCCCGGCGTGGTCACCGGAAAACCGCATTCTGTGGGCGGCAGCCTCGGGCGGGCGTCCGCCACTTCGCGCGGGGTCGTCCAGATTGCCCTCGCTGCAGTCGAACACCTCGGCCTCGGCCGAGTGGGCGTCTCCCGACTGACCGCAGCCGTCCAAGGCTTCGGAAAAGTCGGAGCCGGAGCGGCCGCGATGCTCGCCGACGCCGGCGTCACGGTCGTCGCGGTGTCGGATCAGTACGGCGCAGTGCACCGCGCCAGTGGGCTCGACATCCCCGCTCTGCTTACTCACATGTCCGAGACAGGATCGGTAGTGGGATTCAGCGGCGGCGACGAGCTCGAGGGGACGGCACTGCTCGAACTCGACGTCGATGTTCTCATCCCGGCAGCGGTGGAATGCGTCATCAACTCGGGCAATGCCGACCGCGTCCGCGCACGGGTCGTCGTCGAGGGCGCCAACGGGCCCACCACAGCCGCGGCGGACAGGATTCTCGCCGACAAGGGCGTGGTGGTGGTTCCCGACATTCTCGCCAACGCAGGCGGGGTCGTCGTTTCCTACTTCGAGTGGGTGCAGGGAAACCAGGCCTACTGGTGGACGGAAAAGGAAGTCAACGAACGACTCTCGACTCGCATGATCGCGGCCTGGGAACAGGTGGCGCAGTCTGCAGCAGAGCACAAGGTGAGCCTGCGTGAGGCCGCCACGTGCTCCGCGGTCAAACGAGTGGCCCAAGCGCACCTCACCCGCGGGCTCTACCCGTAAAGGCGACGGCCCGAGGGTGATCGGTCCACGTCGGGTCCGTTCCAGTGTCGACTGGGTCGGACCCGAGGCGCGCCGCACCTGATGTACGCGGTGCGGCCACTCGCCAGGGACGACAACGTAACGCAGACAGCAGAACCCGGTATCGCACTTGCCGCGCGATACCGGGTTCTGGTCGTGTCAGGCGAACGGCGACGGGGTCAGTGTGTATTTCGTTTGCAAGTACTCGTGAATGCCTTCGGCACCGCCCTCGCGGCCCAGACCGGACATCTTCCAGCCACCGAAAGGAGCTGCGGCGTTGGAGACGACACCGACGTTGAGTCCCATCATCCCGGTCTCGAGCCGCTCGATCATGCGCTGGCCTCGGGTGAAGCTTTCGGTGAACACGTAGGACACCAGCCCGTACTCGGTGTCGTTGGCTAGAGCGATCGCCTCGTCCTCGGTGTCGAATGGCGCGATGGCCAGGACGGGCCCGAAGATCTCCTCCCGTAGGATGTCGCTACCGGCAGCGACGTCCGACAGGACGGTCGGTGCGAAAAACGTCCCGCTGCGGTCGAGGCGCTCACCTCCGGTGACGAGCGTGGCACCGCGGCCGACGGCATCGGCGACGAGGGTGCGGGCTTTGCCGACGGCCTTGTCGTCGATGAGCGGACCGATCGTCACCCCTGCCTCGGCTCCGCGGCCGATGGTGAACGCGGCGACCTTCTCGGTGACCCGGCGGGTGAATTCGTCTGCGATCGAGCGGTGGACGATGAACCGGTTCGCTGCCGTACAGGCTTGTCCGATGTTGCGGAACTTGGCCGCGATCGCACCGTCGACCGCCTTGTTCAGGTCCGCGTCGTCGAAGACGACGAACGGGGCGTTTCCGCCGAGTTCCATCGATGTCCGCAGCACGTTCTTCGCCGCTTGTGCCATCAATCGTTGTCCCACCGGAGTGGAGCCGGTGAAGGACAGTTTGCGCAGGCGAGGATCGGCGATGATCGGTTCGGAGAGCTCGGCTGTCGCGGTGGTGGTCACCACATTGACCACGCCGGCAGGCAGACCTGCCTCGTCGAGCACTGCGGCCAGGAGCAGGGTCGTCAGCGGTGTCAGGGTGGCCGGCTTGATCACCACGGTGCACCCTGCCGCGAGGGCAGGGGCGATCTTGCGAGTTGCCATGGCCAACGGGAAGTTCCACGGGGTGATCAAGAAGCACGGCCCGACCGGATGCTGGGAGACGATGGTGCGGCCGGTACCTTCCGGGTTCGCACCGTAACGGCCCTGCACACGGGGAGCCTCTTCGCTGAACCACCGAAGGAATTCGCCTCCGTAGGCGACCTCACCGCGAGCCTCGGCCAGGGGCTTACCCATTTCGATGCTCATCAGCAACGCGAAGTCCTCCTTGCGTTCCTGCACGAGGTCGAATGCTCGCCGCAGGATCTCACCGCGTCCTCGCGCGGGAGTGGCGGCCCACGACGGTGCCGCGAACACCGCGGCGTCGAGTGCGGCCATTCCGTCTTCGGGTGTGGCGTCGGCGATGGTCGCGACGACGTCGCCGGTGGCCGGATCATCCACTGTCAGAGTGGCATTGGAGCTGGCAGCTCGCCATTGCCCGGCGATGAACAAGCCGTCGGGGACGGAGGCGAGCAGGGTCTTCTCAGCGTCGGTCATGGAAGTTCCTTCTCCGGGTACGCCCCGGGATTCGGCGGTGGGGTGTCGTCGAGGTAAGGCCGACGTCCGGCTTTGGCGGATGTCGAGCGATCCGAAAGAGTCTGCGTGACAGCGATATCGAACAGCAGGACAGCGTCGATGCATCGGGAGGATCACCGTCGAGCCGGTCGATGTCATGAGGGTATTGCGATCTGCATCACTGATCCTATACGATTTACTATACGATACAAGGGTGCTCCTGATCTGGAGTTCCCCGACGTCACATGAGGAGGACGACATGAATGTCCCAAGTGCGCAATCGTCCACCAGGCCAGGCAAAATCATCGCGGTTCACCTGAGTTACGCCTCCCGGGCCGATCAACGCGGTCGCCGACCTGCGCACCCGTCCTACTTCCTCAAGCCATCGAGCTCGGTGGCAGCAACCGGCGGCGTGGTCGAGCGCCCCTCAGGGACCGAACTGCTCGCCTTCGAGGGCGAGATCGCGTTGGTGATCGGCCAGCCCGCACGGCGGGTGAGCGTCGACCACGCGTGGGATCACGTCGCGTCGGTCACCGCCGCAAACGATCTCGGCCTCTACGACCTACGAGCCAACGACAAAGGCTCCAACGTCCGCTCCAAGGGCGGTGACGGATTCACTCCCCTGGGGCCGCAGCTGATCGACGCCCGCACCGTCGCCCCCTCGGCTCTGCGTGTACGGGCGTGGGTGAACGGCGAACTCGCGCAGAACGATACGACAGCCGGCCTGATCTTCACCCTGCCTCAGCTGGTCGCAGACCTCTCGCAGCACTTCACACTCGAAACCGGAGACGTCATCCTCACCGGTACCCCGGCCGGATCCTCGGTGATCGTTCCGGGCGATGTCGTCGAAGTCGAGGTCGATGCACCGGACTCTCCGGGAACCCCGACCTCGGGCAGACTGGTGACCACCGTCGTACAAGGCGATCACGACTTCGACGCCCGCGTAGGTTCACTGCCCGCTGTCGACGACACACAGCGAGCCGAAGCCTGGGGATCGCGCGAGGCAGCCGGCCTGCCGCACCAGGACAGCGGCGTTCTGACCGACGAACTTCGCGCCAAGCTGCACAGCGTGCCGGTGGCAGGACTGTCCGGCCAACTCCGCAAGCGCGGGTTGAACAACGTCACCATCGACCGTGTACAGCCGCTGCATCCGGGAACCAAGATCGTCGGCACGGCGAAGACCCTGCGTTTCGTTCCCAACCGCGAGGATCTGTTCGACTCGCACGGCGGCGGATACAACGCACAGAAGCGCACCTTCGATGCCGTGGGAGAGGGCGAGATCATCGTCATCGAAGCCCGCGGCGAAACCGGATCGGGCACTCTCGGCGACATCCTCGCACTACGTGCTCAAGCGAAAGGCGCGGCCGGGATCGTCACCGACGGTGGAGTCCGTGACCGAGACGCCGTCGCAGACATCGGGATCCCGGTGTTCACCGTCGGCGCGCATCCAGCGGTCCTCGGCCGCAAACATGTGCCCTGGGACTCCGACATCACGATCGCCTGCGGCGGCACCACGGTGCAACCCGGTGATGTCATCGTCGGAGACAGCGACGGCGTCATCGTCATCCCCCCGGCCATGGTCGTCGAGGTCGTCGACGCTGCGACCGCGCAAGAGACCCAGGACGGATGGGTCGCCGAGCAGGTCAAAGCCGGACACCCCGTAGACGGACTGTTCCCCCCGAACGCGGCCTGGAAAGCGGAGTACCAGACCTGGCTTGCGACACAATGAGTATCACCACCGACTACGCCCCTGCGACGGTGAGCAAACCGAAGAAGGCCTACCACTTCATCCGGGACCGGATATCGAACCAGGAATACACCGCCGGATATCGGCTCGTCCTGGCCTCCATCGCCAAAGAACTCGACATGAGCGTCGTCCCCGTGCGTGAGGCAATCCGCCAGCTCGAAGCCGAAGGCCTGGTCACCTTCGAGCGCAACGTCGGGGCGCACGTGTCCATGGCAGACGACACCCAGTACCGGGACTCCATGGCCACCCTGGCCGTCCTCGAAGGTGCCGCCACCGCCATGGCCGCGCGCCGACTGTCCGAGACCGACATCCGCCGCGCCCGGGCAGTCAACGAACAGATGATCGAGTCCCTCGATCACTTCGATCCGCGTCAGTTCACCGCACTCAATCAACAGTTCCACGCCGTCCTGTTCACCAAATGCGTCAATCCGCGCATGGTCTCCCTCGTGGACTCCGAGTGGGCCCGGCTGGCGCACCTGCGCGCATCGACGTTCTCCTTCGTTCCTGGTCGCGCACGCGAATCGGTCCGCGAGCACGAAAACATCGTGCGGCTCATCGAAACCGGTGCACCGCTCGACGACATCGACCGAGCTGCGCGCCGACACCGTTCGGCAACGCTGGACGCCTACCTCGTTCACGAACACCCGCACGACACACCCGGCCTACCGGCCTTCTGACACCCCTATCGACGAGCTGGAGAGAAGAAGAACATGACGAACACCATCGACGACACCTCCATCCGCCACACCCCGGCGGACCTGCCCAGCAAGATCCAGCACTACATCGGCGGCAAATTCGTCGATTCGATCGACGGCGAC
This sequence comes from Rhodococcus sp. 14-2470-1a, assembly GCF_002259425.1. NCBI lineage: Bacteria > Bacillati > Actinomycetota > Actinomycetes > Mycobacteriales > Nocardiaceae > Rhodococcus > Rhodococcus sp. 14-2470-1a. Next base: position 5,933 of record NZ_NPFZ01000038.1, on the reverse strand, counting down.
ACCTTCGACGTTCTCGACCCCGTGTCCAACGAGGTCTACCTGCAGGCCGCCGCCGGCAAGATATCCGACATCGACCGCGCTGTCGAGGCCGCCCAAAAGGCATTCAAGGACGGCCCGTGGCCGCGGATGCTGCCGCGGGAACGCTCCCGGATCCTGCACCGCATCGCCGACATCGTCGAGTCACGCGACGCGCGTCTGGCCGAACTGGAATCGTTCGACTCCGGCCTGCCCATCACCCAGGCTCTCGGTCAGGCTCGCCGCGCGGCCGAGAACTTCCGTTTCTTCGCAGACCTCATCGTGGCTCAGGCAGACGACACCTACAAGGTCCCCGGACGGCAGATCAACTACGTCAACCGCACCCCCATCGGGGTCGCCGGCCTGATCACCCCATGGAACACCCCGTTCATGCTCGAATCGTGGAAGCTGGGCCCCGCGCTGGCCACCGGCAACACCGTCGTGCTCAAGCCGGCCGAGTTCACTCCCCTGTCGGCATCGTTGTGGGCGGGCATCTTCGAAGAAGCCGGCCTTCCCGAGGGTGTGTTCAACCTCGTCAACGGCCTCGGCGAAGACGCAGGCGACGCTCTCGTCAAGCATCCCGACGTTCCGTTGATCTCGTTCACCGGCGAATCCAGCACCGGCCAGCTCATTTTCGGCAACGCCGCCCCTTACCTCAAGGGCCTGTCGATGGAACTCGGGGGCAAGAGCCCGGTCATCGTGTTCGCCGACGCCGACCTCGAGGCGGCAGTGGACGCCACCATTTTCGGTGTGTTCTCCCTCAACGGCGAACGCTGCACCGCGGGCAGCCGCATCCTCGTCGAACGGTCCATCTACGACGAGTTCGTCGAACGTTATGCAGCACAGGCCAAGCGGGTGAAGGTGGGCTACCCGCACGATCCCGCGACCGAGGTCGGTGCGCTGGTACACCCGGAGCACTACGACAAGGTGATGAGCTACATCGAGATCGGCAAGACCGAAGCGCGCCTCGTTGCCGGCGGCGGCCGGGCCGAGGGCTTCGACCAGGGCAACTTCGTGACCCCCACCGTATTCGCTGACGTTTCACCGGACGCCCGCATCTTCCAGGAAGAGATCTTCGGACCGGTCGTTGCGATCACACCGTTCGACACCGACGACGAAGCGCTCGAACTGGCGAACGGTGTCAAATACGGTCTTGCAGCGTATGTCTGGACCAACGACCTCAAGCGCTCGCACAACTTCGCCCAGGCCATCGATGCCGGCATGGTGTGGCTCAACTCCAACAACGTCCGCGACCTACGCACCCCGTTCGGTGGCGTCAAGGCTTCTGGGCTCGGGCACGAGGGTGGCTACCGCTCCATCGACTTCTACACCCAGCAGCAAGCCGTGCACATCACGCTCGGCGAGGTACACAACCCGACCTTCGGCAAAGCCGACTCGGCCAAGCACTGACGCAGACAAGCACTGACTCCCTTCACCTTTCGACAAGGACCATGACATGACCATCACCCCCGATGCGCCCGAGCCCGTCGTGACGCGCACCAGCCCGATTCGCTCGGCCAACCCGGTTCCCACCCCGCGGGCCACTCCCCCGGATGTATTGCGCTGCGCCTACATGGAATTGGTCGTCACCGACCTCGAGCGTTCACGCAAGTTCTACGTCGACGTGCTCGACCTCGTCGTGACCGAGGAAGACGAGAACGCCGTCTACCTTCGCTCGTTCGAGGAGTTCATCCATCACAACCTGGTCCTGCGCAAGGGCCCTGTCGCCGGTGTAGCAGCGTTCTCCTATCGGGTACGCAGCCCGGAGGATCTCGACAAAGCCGTCGCGTTCTACACCGAACTCGGCTGCCGCGTGGAGCGAAACCCCAACGGACACAACAGGGGCATCGGTGATTCGGTGCGCGTCGAGGATCCCCTCGGCTTCCCGTACGAGTTCTTCTACGACGTCGAGCACGTCGAGCGGCTCGCGTGGCACTACCACCTGTACACCCCGGGCGCGCTCGTGCGTCTGGACCACTTCAACCAGGTGACCCCCGACGTCCCCCGCGCCGTGGCGTACATGGAGGACCTCGGATTCCGCGTCACCGAGGACATCCAGGACGAGGCCGGCACGACGTACGCGGCCTGGATGCGCCGTAAGTCCACCGTGCACGACACCGCCATGACCGGGGGCGATGGACCACGGATGCACCACGTTGCCTTCGCGACGCACGAAAAGCACAACATCATCGCCATCTGCGACAAACTCGGCTCCCTGCGGATGTCCGACCACATCGAGCGCGGCCCGGGACGCCACGGCGTCTCCAATGCCTTCTACCTCTACCTCCGCGACCCGGACGGCCACCGCATCGAGATCTACACCCAGGACTACTACACCGGCGATCCCGACAACCCGGTCGTCACCTGGGACGTCCACGACAACCAGCGCCGCGACTGGTGGGGCACCCCGGTTGTCCCCAGCTGGTACACCGACGCCTCGATCGTCCTGGATCTCGACGGCAACCCCAAGCCCGTGATCGAACGCACCGACGATTCCGAAATGGCCGTCACCATCGGTGCGGACGGCTTCTCGTACACCCGCAAAGAGGACACCGACGAGATGCCGGACTGGAAGAAGGGCGAGTTCAAGCTCGGCGCACAGCTGTAGTAACGACGCATTCCCCTACGGCACAGGAGAATTCATGCTCCCCCCGAATACCATCACGGACATCGCCGACCAACTCGAAGAAGCAGAACGGACGCGGACGATGATTCCGCGGCTCACTGCTCGCTATCCCAACATGAACTTCGAGGATTCGTACGCGGTCCAGAACGAGTGGCGTCGACGCAAGGTCGAGTCCGGTCGACGCCTGGTCGGCCGAAAGATCGGCTTGACGAGCAAGGTGATGCAGGTCGCAACCGGCATCACCGAGCCCGACTACGGTGCGATCTTCGACGACCAGGTCTTCGAAAACGGATCGGTCATCGAGCACGGACGCTTCTCCAATGTGCGAATCGAGGTCGAGCTCGCGTTCGTACTCGGTAGCCCACTGACCGGTCCCCGCGCAACGATCTTCGACGTTCTCAAGGCAACCGAGTACGTCGTGCCGGCCCTGGAAATTCTCAGTTCGCGAATCGAGATGGAAGGCCGCACCATCGTCGACACCATCAGCGACAACGCCGCACTGGGTGCGATGGTCTACGGCGGCAACCCGACCGACCCGGCCACTGTCGACATGCGGTGGATCTCAGCGCTGCTCTACCGCAACGAGACGATCGAAGAGTCCGGGGTTGCTGCCGCGGTGTTGAACCACCCGGCGACAGGTGTGGCGTGGTTGGCCAACAAGCTCTCTCAGCACGACGATCGCCTCGAAGCCGGCGAGATCGTGTTGGCCGGCTCGTTCACCCGCCCGATGTGGGTGCACAAGGGAGACAGTGTGCTTGCTGATTACGGACCGATGGGGACGATCTCATGCCGCTTCGACTGAACACGACCTTCCGTGACGCCTTGACTGCGGCGGACCGGCCGCTGTACGGCGGGTGGATCACCACCGGATCCCCGGTGGCCGCCGAGATCATGGCAGGCTCGGGTCTGGACTGGGTGCTCATAGACATGGAGCATGCGCCCAACGGTCTCGAATCGGTTCTCGCACAGATCTATGCGGTATCGGCATACCCGGTGACGCCGGTGGTGCGCGTACCCGTCGCCGACGTGGTGATCATCAAGCAGGTGCTGGACCTGGGTGCTCAGAACATCCTGGTCCCGATGATCTCGACCGCCGAGCAGGCACGCGAGGTGGCCGCCGCAGCGCAGTACCCACCAGTGGGCCGGCGCGGTGTCGGCAGTGCGCTGGCGCGGTCGGCGCGCTGGAATCGGGTCGAGGGTTATCTGGCGAGCGCAGCCGACCACGTGTCGGTGTTCGTCCAGATCGAGACCGCCGAAGGCGTTGCCAACGCGGCAGCGATCGCAGAAACGCCGGGGATCGACGGTGTCTTCCTCGGACCCAGTGACCTGTCGGCCTCGATGGGTCTACTCGGCCAACAGAACCATCCCGACGTCGTGGTCGCCGTGAACGACGCTTTCACGGCTATCGCATCCACCGGAAAGCCATATGGAGTCAACGCATTCGTCGCCGAACAAGCCGAGTCCTACGTTCATGCGGGGGCTACGTTCGTACTCGTCGGTGCCGACGCGGCCATCCTGGCCCGAGGTTCCGAAGCACTGGCCGAACGCTTCATCGACAGCAGCCAGGACGTTCCCGACAGCTATTGACCAGCCGCGACCGCACGGCGGAGCCCGGCCTGTCATTCGGCATGGTCGTGCGCTGCGACGCGGACACAGGACCATCACGTTCGGGCCGTCAGCTCCGCACCCCTGTGGACAACACGTTTTCCGAGTTGGCTGATCGTTCTGGACGACCCGACACGAAGGCATACAACGATGTCTGTACCGACCACTCCCGAACTCACACCTGCGTTAGCCAAGCGGGTCCACCGACACCACGTTGTCATCATCGGCTCGGGATTCGGTGGTCTATTCGCCGCGAGACAGCTACGCAAGGCCAACGTCGACGTCACGCTGATCGCCAAGACCACTCACCACTTGTTCCAGCCGCTGCTGTATCAGGTGGCCACCGGAATCCTCTCCGACGGCGAGATCGCACCCGCTACTCGCATGATCCTCAAGGATCAACACAACGCATCGGTGATCCTCGGAGACGTCACCTCGGTCGACCTCGAGAGCCGAATCGTCGCCTCTCAGTTCCTCGAGCGCATCACCGAGACCGGTTACGACAGCCTTATCGTCGCTGCCGGTGCCAGTCAGTCGTACTTCGGCAACGACCACTTCGCCGAACACGCACCCGGAATGAAGACCATCGACGACGCCCTCGAACTCCGCGGCCGCATCCTCGGCGCATTCGACCAAGCCGAACTCGCCACTGACCCGGCCGAGATCGAGAAGCTGCTCACTTTCGTCGTTGTCGGAGCAGGACCGACCGGAGTCGAGATGGCAGGGCAGATCGCCGAACTCGCGCACAAGACTCTCGACGGCACCTACCGCCACATCGATAGTCGCAGCGCTCGCATCATCCTGCTCGATGCCGCCCCGAAAGTGTTGCCGCCGTTCTCGGATTCCCTCGGCCAGGCCGCTGCAAAGCGCCTGAGAAAGATGGGCGTCGACATCCAACTCGGCGCGATGGTTACCGATCTCGACGCCGACGGCCTGTCCGTCAAGGATGGGGACGGCACCATCCGACGCATCTCCGCTCGCACCAAAGTGTGGTCCGCAGGAGTTGCAGCCAGCCCCCTCGGCAAGCAACTCGCCGATCAGTCAGGAGCCGAAGTCGACCGTGCCGGGCGCGTACTGGTGAACAAAGACCTGACGCTCCCGGGCCACCCCGAGGTATTCGTCGTCGGCGACATGATGAGCCTCGACAAGCTCCCCGGCGTCGCACAGGTCGCTATACAGGGCGGACGCTACGCCGCTCGCGCCATCTCCGCAGGCGTCGAAGCCGTACGCGAAGGCCGAGGCGCACCCGCGCGCAAAGACTTCAAGTACTTCGACAAGGGTTCCATGGCGACGGTCTCGCGGTTCAGCGCCGTCGCGGAGGTCGGGCCCATCAAGATCACCGGCTTCATTGCATGGATGATGTGGCTGCTGGTGCATCTGGTGTACATCGTCGGCTTTCGTAGCCGTTTGACGACAGTCATCTCGTGGCTTACTGCGTTCTTCTCCCGCAGCCGCGGCCAGCTTGCGATGACCGAGCAACAGGTGGACGCGCGAGCCGCGATGGTCTACTTGTTACCGCACCGTCAAGACAACTTGACGCAACGCCGCCGATAAGCCGGTTTTATGTCAACCCAGTCCGTCAAGATCTCTGGCCCTTGTGACTGATCTGTGGGTGTATCGGCGGCCAGGTAGTGATGCGAAGTCGCCAAAAGACGTATCCTCAAGCTGACGGCATCAATCGACTCTT
>NZ_NPFZ01000050.1:0-613 GCF_002259425.1 Rhodococcus sp. 14-2470-1a | reverse complement strand
GCAGTGACCGCAGGTCATGCCCGTGACTTTGTAAACCGTGGTGATCATGTCGCGCTCCTCTGGCTGCTTAGATACCCCCTGGGGGTATCTCGATGACATGTCGACCATACCCCCTCCCCGTATGTTTCGGAAGGCCGTTGGCTGCGTCGAGTGGCTTACGAACCTGCGGCGACGACCGGTCCGTTGGCTGAACTTCGGATCGAGTCAGGGTGCGGTGGGGTCTACGTCGAATCGGCCTGGGTGCGCGGTCCTGACATAGCGGACCGCTGTGGTGGTGCCGATACCGAACACGGTCATCAGGGCAACTGGGTCGCCGCTGTGGGCGGCCTCGTCGAGGATGCGATCGACACGCAGTTCGCGGGCGGTGATGCCGAGGTCACGGAATGGGCGGGTGATGTAGTGGCGACTGCCCGGCAGTGCGGTAGGCGCAGTTATCCGGGTGATCAGCAAGTACGGATTCGTGCTGGTCGGCCACCGACGCTGACGGTAGATCAGCCAGTCGCGGAGCACCTCGGCGGTGAACTCGTCCAACCAGAACGTGTGGCGGGTGTGCGTACGGGTGACGGTTGCTCGTCCTGCCGAACGGTCGAGATGGTCGAGTCGGAAGCCGATG
>NZ_NPFZ01000009.1:0-65582 GCF_002259425.1 Rhodococcus sp. 14-2470-1a | reverse complement strand
GGTGTGGGGCCCCGAGTGGGGGTGCGGGTGGTCCAGCAGGAGTCGGCGCACACTCGCCGGACGGCGCTGCCGGCGGCGCGGGCGGAGGCGGAAGTTCCCCGCCGTCCGGTGGCGTCGGCGACACCGGAGGCACCGGAGGCACGCCGTCCTCAGCGACTGCGGGAGGCGTTGGTGGCGTCGCGCAGTCGTCAGGTGGCGACAGCGGTGGTTGCGGCGGCACCGGCCGTGACGAGTCGTCGGCGTGCGACTTGTCGGTCGTCACCGGCGGCGGGGCGGAAGGCGGCCCGTCGGCGGCGGCGATACCCGCCCCGGAGATCGTTGCCAGCGCCAGAATTCCCGCACCCAGGGTGACTCGCCGAGCGTCGAAGTGCTTGATCTTCATCGTTGTCCTCTCTCGGTCCGTGATTCGGTCCAAGAGACAACCTCGTCGGCGAAACTGAAGTACGGCTGAAGAGTGGCCGGACGACACTGTTCCTTCAGCCAGTCTTCAGGAGCGACATCCGACGCTGCCGCATGATGGGAGGGTGAACGAAAGTCGAAACGCCGGTGCTGCCCGGGTGCTGGTCGTCGAGGACAGCGACACCATCGGCATGTCGGTCGTTGCTGCGCTGGAGCACGACGGACACATCGCGCTGCGTCGCCCGGACGGTAGCGACCTGGAATCGACGCTGACCCAGTTCGCTCCGGACCTGGTCATTCTGGACATCATGTTGCCTGGACGCAGCGGCATCGAGCTACTGCCGACCATAAAGTCGAAATGTGATGCGGCAGTGCTGCTGTTGACCGCCAGGGACGCGGTGGCCGACCGAGTCGACGGGCTTCGCGGCGGGGCCGACGACTACCTCGTCAAACCTTTCGACATGGCGGAACTGCTTGCTCGCGCCGTCGCGCTGCTGCGCAGGCTCGGACGAACTCCGAGCACCATCCGGAGCGGCGACGTGTTGATCGACTCCGAGGCTGGATCGGCGTCGCGGGCAGGAGTCGATCTTCAACTCACTTCCACCGAATGGCGACTACTCACCTACCTGGCCCGCCAACGGGGGCGCACCGTGAGCAAAGTCCAGATCCTGACGCAGGTGTGGGGATACGAGAACTACGATCCCAACCTGGTCGAGGTCCACATCAGTTCGCTGCGCAAGAAGCTCGAGCTGCACGGACCCCGCGTGATCGACACCGTCCGAGGCATCGGGTACGTGCTGCTCTCATGACGAGAACCGGAACGGGGTTGCGGACCGCGTCGCTGCGACGCCGTCTCGTCATCTCGACGATCGTCGCGGTGATTCTCGTGCTGGGGGCAGCGGTAGCAGCGACGGAGATACTCGTCGGTGCACAGTTGAAGGCAACGGCCACCGCGCAGCTGGACGACCGCGTGCAGCGAGCCCGGTCGATCCACGACACGGGTGCCGACCCGGCCGCCGTCGTCACAGCGGCCCAAGGCGGGGGAACCACCGCTCGATTGGTCACCACCGACGGACGAACGTACGGAAACCCCGATCTCGATGCGGAGGCGCCCACTCCTGATCCCCCGCAGCCGGGAGACCCCGCGGCTCCCCCGGCCGCTCCGCTTCAGCCTCCCGGCCCCCCGCCGTCGGGTACCGACTCGGAGTCCGTGACGACCCAGCTGTCCGACGGTTCCCTGCTCACGGTCGCGGTGGACACCGCAGCCATCTCCGATGTTCGAGACCAACTCCGATCCGTACTCGTCGCCGTGTTCTTGGTTGCGCTCGTTCTCGTCGGCCTCGCCGTCGTGGTCATCGTTCGAACGTCACTGAGACCGCTGCATCACATGACCGTACTTGCCCGACGCATCGCGCGCGGCACTCGAGGCGACCGGCTCGACCCGGACCGGACGAACACCGAAATCGGGAGCGCTGCCGCAGCTTTCGACGAGATGCTCGATTCGGTCGAGGCCGCGGAACAGAGAGAACGGACCACCTCGGCGAGAACACGACAGTTCTTCGACGATGCAGCCCATGAACTGAGAACACCGATTGCCGGCATTCGCGCCGCTGCGGAGACCTTGATCCGCGCCGGCGCCGACGCCGACGCGAACGTGAGAGAAGAATTGGAAGTGCTGCTGGTTCGTGAGTCGGGTCGAGCCGCGCGCCTCGTCGACGACCTGCTGTCGCTGGCACGAATCGACGAGGGCGTCGTAGTCGACCGTCGGCCGGTGGATCTCGACGCACTCGTCGCGGCGGACATCGAACGACTTTCCGTCGCAGCCCCGGGCAGGACCATCGAGGCGCACGGCAGGAAGGGCGTCGTTGCGGAGGGCGATCCGCTCAGACTTGCACAGATTCTCGCCAATCTGACCAACAATGCAGTCGCCTATTCTCCGCACGACGAACCCGTGTCCATCACGATCTCGCACACCGTCCACGACATCCGACTTGCAGTACGTGACAACGGTATCGGCATACCAGCCGGAGAACGAGAACGCGTCTTCGAGCGCCTCGTCAGGCTGGATCGGGCCCGAACGATCGGGTCCGGATCAGGACTCGGGCTGTCCATCGCACGTGATCTCGCCCGCGCCCACGGAGGAGAGCTCGAATGCCACGGAAACGGACAGGAGAACGGATCGACGTTCGTACTCCTGTTGCCCCGAGGGCTCGTGACGACGTCTGCACCGTCGAGGGCGTCCCAGCACCGCGTGGCGTCCCCGCAGCAGGCAGGAAGGCGCGCCCTCGGCTGATGCCACCTGGGCAGTATGGTCGACGAATGACTGTGCGAGCGGGTGTGGTGGTCACCGGAACCGAAGTTCTGTCCGGTCGGGTGACCGACAGGAACGGGCCATGGGTAGCGCAACAGCTGCTGGAGATGGGCGTGGACGTCGCGCACATCACGGTCTGCGGTGACCGACCCGCCGACCTGACAGCGCAGGTGCAATTTCTTGCCGACCAACATGTCGATCTGATCGTCACGACCGGCGGCCTGGGTCCGACAGCCGACGATCTGACCGTAGCGACGGTCGCCGCACTGTACGGCCGCGAATTGCATCTCGATCCGGAACTCGAACGGCACATCGACGCGATCGTCGAGAGATGGCGAAGCCGGATGAGTGCCGCGATCGACTCCGGGCCGTTGCAGGCAGGTATCCGAAAGCAAGCGTTGGTTCCGGTTGGCGCACTGTCCATTCCGCCGACCGGAACCGCACCGGGTGTCGTCGTGCCGGCCGACCGGGCCGGGGGCTTGCCTGCTGTGCTGATCCTGCCCGGGCCTCCTCGTGAGCTCCAGGCGATGTGGCCCGCTGCGCTCGAGACCGAGCCGGTCGCCGAGGTTCTGGCCCGACGCACGCAGATCCGTCAGAGCACCATCCGTGCGTACACCTTGTCCGAGGCCGACCTCGCCGCCACTCTGCGGACCGCTGAACGTCGGATCGCGGGATTCGACGATCTCGAGATCACCACCTGCTTACGGCTCGGAGAACTCGAAATCGTGACCCGCTACGCGGAGAGTGCAGTGTCGTCGTACGCGGAGCTCGTGGCGCTGATCGACGAACATCATGGTGCTCGAGTCTTTTCCGACGACGGGTCCACGATCGACGACATCGTGGCCGACCGGCTGGCCGGCCGCCGAATCGGCACCGCAGAATCGTGCACAGGTGGAATGATCGCCGCCCGCCTCACTGATCGAGCGGGCTCGTCGGCCTATGTCGTCGGCGCCGTCGTGTCTTACGCGAACGAGACCAAGATCGGTCTTCTCGACGTCCCCGCCGGCATGATCGACGAGCACGGCGCCGTCAGCGAACCGGTGGCGGCCGCGATGGCGGAGGGGGCGTTGAGGCGAGTCGGCGTCGATATCGCGGTCTCCACCAGCGGGATCGCGGGTCCTGGGGGTGGCACCGACCTCAAGCCGGTAGGCACCGTCTGCTTCGCCATCGCCGAAACCGGTCGACCGACCCGCACCCGCACCCTTCGGCTCCCCGGCGACCGGGCGAGTGTACGAGCACTGTCCACGACCGCAGCCATGCACATGATCGCCGACGCCCTGGCACCCGCCCGGTGAAAGTAGCCCGAGAGCACGTCTAAATTTAACCCTTTACTTATATAAGTATCAGTTGATACCCATGCACCGGCGCACGCTTTCGACATTCTCGGCGACCGGTGCGCCGACGGGTTCTGGAGTTGCTCGCGGACGGCGAGCAGACTTCCGGCGCGCTAGCGGAGGTGATTCGCGCCGAATTCGCGATCTCCCAGCCTGCTGTCTCGCAACACCTACGCGTGTTGCGCGAGGGCGGATTCACCTCCGTGCGGGCCGAGGGCGTGCGTCGGTACTACGCGGTGGAACCAGGGCCGCTGAGCGAGGTCGACCTGTGGCTGAACCGTTTTCGCCGATTCTGGGATCAACGCCTCGACGCATTGGAGACCGAGTTGGCACGAGGCAGACGAGCAGCCGACTCGGCAGGTCGACCGACGCTCGACACCGACGACGATCACGCCGATCGAACAACGAAGGAGACATGAACGTGAGGGATGTTCTGAACGAATTGGCCGCCGCGCGCAGGACAGTGGGAGCGGGCAGCCTCCCCGCAGGCGATGCGTACACCATCGAGATCCGCCGTCGGTACGACGCGGGGATCGACGACGTGTGGAGTGCCCTCACCGACCCCGACCGCGTCGCTCGTTGGCTCGCAGCAGTGTCGGGCGACCTGCGCCTCGGAGGGAAGTTCGCCCTGGACAGTGGCGAGCACGGCGAGATCCTGGCATGCGATGCACCGGATCTGTTGAAGGTCACCTGGATGTTCGGGCCGGAAGCCGATGCATGGCCAGGCACCAGCGAGGTGCAGGTCCGCCTGTCCCCGGGGCAGAACGGCGGTACCGAATTCGAACTGGTCCACGCAGCGGTACTGGCAGAGCCTCTTTTTCCGACCTACGGTCCCGGCGCAGGCGGCGTCGGCTGGGACCTGCATGTTCTCGCCCTGTCCGCCTTCCTCGACGGCGGCGACACCGTCGATCACGATGCGCTGCAGGCTTCCCCGGAAGGCCGCGAGTTCGTTCGTCGGAGCGCCGCGGGATGGGGTGAAGCGCATCTGGCTTCGGGCGGCGACGCCGATCACGTCGCATCCGCGGTCGAGGCCACTACCAAGTTCTATGCGCCCGATCCGAACTGACCTCGAACAACTGTTATATATACAAGAAGTAAATTTTCGTAACCTGTATTGACAAGTGACCTGTCAGGGTCGACAGTCGATGCATGCACTCACAACGAAACTACGACGTCGTGATCGTCGGCTCGGGCATCGTCGGGCTCGCTCACGCCTATCACGCCCATCGGCGGGGACTGACGGTCGCCGTCGTCGATCACGCGGACACCATTGCCGGCGCGTCGGTCCAGAACTTCGGACATGCCTGCATCACGGCGCAATCGGGCGAGGCATCGGACTACGCCCGAGCCGGACGCAGCCATTGGCTGGATCTGGCCGCATCCGCCGGCTTCTGGGCTCGCGAATCGGGAACACACTGCGTCGCCAAGCACGACGACGAGCTCGAGGTACTTCGACAGTTCGCTGCCGTTCGCGGCCCCGAAGAGGCTCGACTTCTCGATCGAGGCCAGATCCTGGAGCGACTGCCCATTGCCGCCGACGGCGTGACCGGCGGCCTGTACATGCCTCTCGACCTCCAGGTGGATCCCCGTCAGGCAGCACCGGCGATCGCCGCCTGGCTCGAGTCTTCCGGCGTGGACTTCCACTGGCGAACCGCTGCAACGTCGTTCGATACCGGCACCGTCCACACGTCGCGGGGAGATCTTCGTGCCGACACCATCTTCGTGACGGTGAACTACGACATCGATCGACTGTTCCCCGAGTACGCAGAGCGCGGCGGCCTTCTGAGGTGCCGCCTGCACATGATGCGTGCGCGGATCGAATTACCGACGCCTTTGCCCACTCCCCTGTTCACCGGTTGGTCGTTGCTTCGCTACTCGGGTTTCGACGGCTTGCCCGCGACCACCGACGTCGCAGCCCGGCTCGCAGAGCAGTACCCCGCCTACACGGCCCTCGATCTACATCAGATGTACACACCGCAACCCGATGGATCGATCCTCCTCGGAGACACACACGTTCGAGACATCTCCACCTCACCGTTCCAGAGTGAAGCCGGGTTCGACGCCCTGATCACCGAGGCGAAAGCCATGTTCGGCGTCGCCGCGATCGATGTCTCCGAGCGTTGGCAAGGCGTCTACAGTTCTGCGCCCGACTCGGAGTTCCTACGCGTCGAACCGATCCCGGGTGTGCACGTCGTCACCGTCACCACCGGTATAGGCATGACCACGAGCATGGGGCTGGCCCAATCCAGCTTCGATCACGCACTCGCACAACCCATCGTTACCTCGATAGGAGTAGACGCATGAACACCTCGCACACCCACCCGATCGATCTTGTCGTCTTCGACATGGCAGGAACCACCGTCGAAGACAGTGGTCTGGTCCAACGATCGTTCGCTGCTGCCGACGAACATGCGGGCCTCTCCCACGATTCGGAGGAGAAGGCACGCATGCTGCAGTACGTCACCGACACCATGGGCCAATCCAAGATCGAGGTGTTCAGACACCTCAGCGGGGGCAACGAAGAACAAGCGCAGTCTGCCAACAAGGCTTTCGAACGGTGCTACGGCCAACTGGTCGCCGACGGCGCCTGCAGTGCTGTTCCAGGGGCCGAGCATCTCTTGGCGGAGTTGCGGTCGACCGGGGTCGCCACCGCTCTGACAACAGGATTCGCCCACGAGACTCAGCAGGCCATCCTGGCCGCTCTCGGCTGGCAGGACGTCGCGGACATCGTGCTGTGCCCAGGTGACGGTGTACGCGGACGGCCGTTCCCTGACATGCCGCTGACTGCGCTCCTCCGTTCGGGCGCGTCATCGGTTCAGTCGATGCTCGTGGTCGGTGACACCACGTCCGACATCACCAGCGGAATTCGATCGGGCGCTCGGGCTGTCGTCGGAGTTCTGACTGGTGCGCACAACGCAGACCAGCTCCGTGCAGCCGGAGCAAGCCACGTCGTCGACAGCGTCGCCGACCTCCCGTCTGTACTCGACACGCTGCGCTGATCGGCTCCGTTCGACATTCTCTCTCAGGTACGACTTTTCTCAGGTTTCCGCGGAGCAGGGCCCGGCCGGCCCTGTCCGCCGAATCCATCGGCCGGGCTCCGGTAGGACGAACCCAAGGCCACTCCGTCCGTGTCGTGAAGGTCTCTCACGATTCTCGCCCGTTCGTCGCTTCTCGCGACCAGGGCGCAACTTTCTTCTACGCTCATTTCGCACGACGCTGCGAGAGCTCTCGCACGTCCGAACCAAGGTGCACACGATGACGAAAGCCCTGAGCTCGACCCACGAGAAGATCGCCCGTTACGAACGTTGGCGGTTCCAGATCTTTGCGATCACCTGGATTGCCTACGCCGGTTTCTACTTCACCAGACAGGCGTTCTCCGTTGCCAAACTGGGGATTCTCGAAGACCCCGTGCTGTCCGTGACTCTCACCAAGTCCACCCTGGCCAATCTCGACGCTGTCTACCTGGCTGCGTACGCGGCCGGCCAATTCTTGTGGGGATCGGTCTCCGACCGGTACGGGCCGAGGATTGTCGTCCTCGGAGGTCTGGCCATCTCCGCTGTCGCGACTTTGTTCATGGGACTGCTTCCCGCGCTTGTGTTTCTGCTGCCGCTCATGATCGTTCAAGGCCTGTCGCAATCCACGGGATGGTCAGGAACCTTGAAGAACATGTCGCAGTTCTTCTCCATCTCCGAACGCGGCCGCGTCCTGGGCTTGTGGAGTACCAACTACGCATTCGGTGGCCTCGTCGCCGCGCCCGTGCTGGGGTGGTTCGCTTACAGTCTCTTCGACAGCTGGCGGGCGGCGTTCACGACAGGTGCGCTCATCGTGGCCGCGGTCTTCGTTCTCGTGTTGGTGGTCCAACGAAACAGTCCGACAGATGTGGGGCTGCCACCGATCGAGGACTATCACCCCAGTGCGGACATTGCCCCACTCGAGGCCGAATCCGCTGTTGCCGAACCGACCCGGTCCGTTCGTGAAACCTTCGCCGTGGTGATCAAGGACCGTATGGTGATGACGCTCGGCGCGGCCTACTTCCTGCTCAAACCCGCTCGCTACGCAATCCTGTTGTGGGGTCCGGTCATCGTCGCCGAACGGCTGCAGGGTGCGGACAACTTCGTCGCCATCACCGTACCCATCGCATTCGGCATCGCAGGCGTGCTCGCGCCCATCCTGATCGGCAGGATCTCCGACAAGGTGTTCAAAGCACGACGTATACCTGCGTGCGTACTGAGTCTCGTTGCCCTGACAATGGTCCTGGCACTGTTCACACCACTGACCGCAGCGGGGAACGTCTGGATCATGGTGGCCGTTCTCGCAGTCATCGGATTGACCATCTACGGTGCCGACGCCATGATCTCGTGTGTGTCCGCGGTGGATTTCGGAACTTCGAAACATGCTGGAGCAGCCGCAGGCATCGTCAACGGTTGTGGATCCATCGGTGCGATCTTCGGTGGGCTCCTGCCCGGCTACCTCGACACGACAACACTGTTCTACGGCTTCGCCGGCGCAGCGTTCCTGGCGATGCTGCTCCTGCTGCCGCACTGGAATCGCATGCCTGCCGCCGACTGAGCGGCTCGGTCAGCTACCGGAGTTGTCGGGAGCGATCATCCGCGGGTCGACGGTCCGTGAGTTGACGATGCTGAATACCACTTGATCCGACCGATAGCGATCGTCCGCGTATTCGAACGCGATCCCGTACTGGTCACGCGAGGTCCGACGCTCTCGGAGCAACGGACTACCCTCGGCGATCCCGAGGCTGTCGGCATCGACCGAATCGGCCGAGACAGCGTCGAGCACATGTGACATCGACTCGAAACGCACTCCCCGACCGGTGAGGTAATCGGTGATCGAGCCCGAGTCGGTCTCGAATTCGAACAGCAGTGAGCCGACGGCGTCGACGAAGACGCTTCTCTCGATCATCGTCGGTTCGCCGTCCAGGTACCGAACACGCACCACCTCGACGACGAAATCGTCGGGCTCGATTCCGAGCGCCGTGACGGCCGATGGAGATGCCCGACGACGCGACACTTCCAGGGTTTTGCTTCCCGCCTCGCGCCCCGTTCTCCTGGCCCATTGGGAGAACGGGGTGAAGGTGTCCAGGGTCTGCGCCGCATCGTTGCTCCGCACCACTGCGGGGCGGCCTTGCGACAGTTGCACGAGGCCTTCGGCCGACAACGACGCCAGTGCCTGACGGACCGGGCCTCGTGAGACCTCGTACTGGGCGCACAGTGCACTCTCGCTCGGCAAGGAATCTCCGACAGCGTATTCACCGTTGGTGATGGCCGAACGGAGTTGCCGAGCAACGAACTCGTGCCTTGCCTCGGCCACGTCCGATCACCTCCCACCATGCTTTGATCCGATCCTCATCGTAATCCGCGCCCAGGCACGCAACGGTAACCACACCGTGGCCGTCGACGTCGGGCGCTTCGTGCGCTTGTTTCGCCGTGCGAGAGGGCAGGTGTGGTGCAGACTTCGTACCGGGTCGGTGAAGTGAAGGAGGGTACGCATCGTGGCCGAGTCACGTCGAGAATTCACTGGCCTGGGGCCGCGCGTATCCGACATCGATGCCCACACCGCCTCGATCGGGATCACTCGTTTTCGGATCGCGGACGGGCTCCTCGAATGGGACGCCCGTGCCACCGACATCTTCGCTGCGGGAGCCGATCCTCGGCCCCCGATCGACATCTGGCGCGATCGGGTGCACCCCGACGATGCCCAATTACTGGTCGATCTGTACGGCGACGCCAGCGAGAACATCGGTGCCGAGTGCATCTACCGGATCGTTCTGCCCGGCGGAAGTATCGGGCACGTCCTGACCCGCAGCGTGTCCATCGAGTACACCCCCGACGGCACTCCGGAGGTCCTGACCGGCGTGGTGTCGAGAGTTCACCCGCACGAACCCACCCACCAGCTCAGCGCCGCGTTGGACAGTGTGTCCCTCGGTTTCGCCATCTTCGACACCGACCTGATCATCCGGTACGTGAACGCGCAGACAGAGCACCACCTCGGTGCCCATCGGTCCGAGTTGCTCGGCCGACATCTCCACGAGGCACTCCCCACCACGAAGGGCTCGTACTTCGACGACCTTCACCGTGACGCAGTCCGAACACGAGGAGAAATCAGGATCGAAGTGCCTTCGCTCTTCATTCCCGGCACGATCATGGAGGTCACGGCCAATTACGTCGACGGAGTCGTCGCCGTCAGCTTCCGGGACATCACCGCCGTGACCGTCACGATGGACCACCTGCTCGGCGCTTACCGAGAGTTGCTGAGCGCGTCTCGACTGGACGACCTCACCGGTGTCCTCAACAGGGCCGCACTGTTCGAGCGGATCGATCGCATCAGCACCGAGATCGGCGCCCCCGCAGCCGTCCTGTTCATCGACGTCGACGACTTCAAGACGATCAACGACACACACGGCCACCTCATCGGCGACCAGGTGCTACGGATCACCGCCGCCCGACTCTCCGAGCAGTGTGGCACCAACATCGTCCTGGGCCGAATAGGCGGCGACGAATTCGTCGCCGCTTTGTTCCCGGACACGGAACTCGGCAGCCCCGTCGACCCGGCCGACATCGCGGACTGCCTTCGCATCGCAGCGCGGGCACCGATTCAGCTCATGAAGTGCACCATCAACATCGAACTGAGCATCGGCATCGCCCGCAACACCGGCCTCTCCACTCTCGAAGACCTGCTCACCCGAGCGGACATCGCGCTGTACGAAGCCAAAGCCGGAATACGCCACATAGACCGGCAGTGAATGCTCGCGCTCATCGAGCGGCCGGCTGTCCCGAATGCGCGTATCTTCGAGATCGCCGAGGGTGCCGAAAGAACCCGCTCGGCGGCAACGCACGACTCGGTGCAACCCGTTGGAGGAGCTGTGGGCAAGAAACCGGCTGCACGGTCCCTGTACCGTGATGGCGCCGGGAGCGTCGCGCTGATTGCAGGCATCGTTGCAGTCGTCTGCGCGTTCGTCCCCTTCATCGGCGACTATCTCGCGATCCCCGCGGGCCTGGTAGCCGTCGTGTGCGGATGGGTCGGCCTCAGCCGCGCCGTCGACGGAACGGCCACCAATGGGCGCGAGGCAATGATCGGCGCCGCACTCGGCGGAACGGCGTTGTTCGTGGTGTTCCTGATGTTCGCCGCCTCGTACATGTAACCGTTCCGCCAGCGCGGAGCCCTCTGCGCACTCGGCGCCGGCTAGAACGCTGCGAGATTCTCGCGAAAGGTCGGCTTCGAATAACCGTCTCGGATCGCACCGCGGCGCCGGAGAGCCGGCGCGAGCCCGTCGCTGATCTCGGAGATCACCTTGCGAGTGACCGGAGACGCGATGAGGAATCCGTCGCCGCCCACGTAGTCCATCGCCTCGTCCATTTGTGCTGCAACGGATTCGGTGGTGCCCACGAGTTCGATGGACTCCACGGTCGGGTAGTTGGCGATGATCTCGCGTAATGTCTTGCCTGACTTTGCCATGTCCTCGAGGGTGCTCTTGTGCCCGTTGTACTTCGTCAGATCCGGTACAGGCGCGTCGATGTCGAATTGTGAGAAGTCGGTGCTCGAAAGGTAGGACATCGCAGCCAATACTCCGTCGATGTTGCTCTTCTGGACCTCGCGCATTCTGTCCCGTTTGACTGCCGCTTCTTGGTCGGTGTCGGCCATGATCGGGCTGACCAGAAACAGCACCTTGACATCGTCCGGTTTGCGTCCGTACTCGAGCAACCTCTTGCTGATGTCCTCGCGATACTCGCGCATCGCATCGAGTCCGCGCACGTTGGCAATGATCGTGTCGGCATGCTTGGCTCCGAACGCGCGACCTGCAGGCGAGCCGCCCGCCTGACAGATGACCGGACGCCCTTGTGGTCCACGTGGGACGTTGAGGGGACCGCGGGAGGCGTAATATTTCCCTTCGAACCCCACCTTGTGAATCTTCTCGTGGTCAGCGAAGACGCCGGATTCGGCATCGAGAACCAGGGCGTCCTCCTCCCACGAGTCCCACAGCTGAGACACGACGTCGATCCATTCGTCGGCCATCTCGTACCGCAGGCCGTGTTCGATCTGCTTCGGCAAGCCGTAGTTCTGGGCAGCACCGTCAGCACTTGCCGTCACCAGATTGATGCCGATCCTGCCCTTGGTCACATGATCGAGCGTTGCCATCAAGCGAGCAGCGAGAAAAGGCGGATAGAAGGTCGTTGCGACGGTGGCGATAATTCCGATTCGCTCGGTTGCCTGGGCCATCAGAGGTACGAGCGGCATCGGATCGAATCGGACGGTGGTGCCGCGACGCACCGAACTTTCGAACGTTCCGCGATACACGTCCGACAGAACGGAGGAGTCCTCCAGCATGATGTAGTCGAAGCCCGCCCGTTCGAGACTGCGCGCCGCGTCGACGAACAGATCCGGCCGCCCGACGTCGGCAGGTACATTGCCGGACCATGGCTGATTCCAGCCGTAGACACCGAATCCGGTTGTGAAGAACCACCCGAGATGCATCATGCGCCTGCACCTCTGTTCGGTCCTTGTTCGGGTTCGGCGTGATCGCGGGGCAGAAGTACGTTCATCGAAGTCCTCTCGGGTTTCCATGGGCAGCGGTAACGCTGCGTGCGCACCAGCTTGGGGGAATCGGATTAACGAACATGGCCCAGGCGTAACTGACCGATTACGCCGCGCACTCGGCCTGCTGGGGGCCGTTTTGGACGCCGATAACGCCACAGAGAGCTAGATCACAATGGCGTTTAGAGGATTCTCAAGGCTCTGACCAGGCATTTCACCTGGCGTAATACTTCGGTTACGCCTCGAGGCGCTTTCAGTAACGAGTCTGAAGAAAGCTCTGCGGTCAAGGCAGTACATCTGCTGATGACGAACGGGTTGGAGGATCGTGATGAGTGGCACTGTGCGCGGTGCATACGCCGAGATCGACGCCAGGCACCTCGGCAAGAGTTTCCATCGCCGTGGGTCCGGCAAGGCTGCTGTGAACGACATCAGCATGAAGGTCACGTCTGCGTCGGCCATCGGAATCGTCGGTGAGTCCGGGTCGGGCAAGTCGACGTTGGTCCGAATGATGTGCGGGCTGCTGGAGCCCACCGATGGCACTGTGGCGTACAACGGCGCAGCATTACCCGGCGTGTTGTCGACCCGAGGAGGACGCCGCGAATTTCGTTCCCGCATACAGTACGTCGCTCAGGACACGACGTCGTCGTTCGATCCGAGGCGAACGCTGCGTGACGCCGTGCGGCTACCTGTGCAGCGTTTGCTCGGTATGGACACCGAGACGGCGAACGTCCGCGTCGACGAGACACTCGCGTCTCTCGAACTGGACCCGTCGATGGCAGATCGGTACCCCGCCGAAGTCTCGGGAGGTCAGCGGCAACGCTTCTCGATCGCACGTGCGCTCGGGGTGAAACCGCGGATTCTGTTGTGCGACGAAGTGGTCTCCGCGCTCGATGTGTCGGTCCAGGGAGCAATACTGAACATGCTCAAGAGTTACTGCGCGGCCGAGGACTGCGGCTTGGTGTTCGTGTCGCATGGTTTGCCCGCCACAGCCTTCATCGCCGACGACATCGTCGTCATGCGTAGCGGCGTCATCGTCGAACAGGGCACCACCGACGACGTGGTCGAGCGACCGCAGGACCCGTACACCGAGCAGTTGCTCGAGGCGTACCGAGGACTCGACGAAGTCGAGCAGCTAGCCGTGGCAGCAGCCCGATGAACGCGCTGCAGAATTTCGTCGGCCGCCAGCGTTGGTGGCTGGGGCGTGTGGCGGTGCTACCTCTACACCTGCTGGTGTTCGCAGTTGCAGCCTTCTTCCTGGTGCGAGCGATCCCCGGCGACCCTGCGCGTGAAGTAGTCGGACCTGAGGCCACCGAAGCAGACTATCTGGCCACCAAGGCCGAGCTGGGACTCGACGGAAGTCTGTGGAGCCAACTCATGTCCTATCTGGGTAACCTCCTGCACTTCGATCTCGGAAACGCCATCATGACGGGTAGACCGGTGACCACTGACATCGCTGACCGCTTACCCGGCACACTCGAACTGGCCGGCATCGCGTTCACTTTTCTCGTCGCGGTGACTCTGCTGTTGTCAGCCATTGTCGTGGCGTGGCCCGGCTCTCTCGCATCGCGCGCCGTGCGCGGTTACGCCCAGGCAGCGGGCGCGGTGCCCGAGTTCGTCGTGGGCGTCGTCGGAATCTTCCTTTTCTATGCGACGCTTCAGGTCGTCCCGGCCCCCTCGGGGCGGGTGCGACCTGGGCTGACC
This sequence comes from Rhodococcus sp. 14-2470-1a, assembly GCF_002259425.1. Lineage (NCBI taxonomy): Bacteria > Bacillati > Actinomycetota > Actinomycetes > Mycobacteriales > Nocardiaceae > Rhodococcus > Rhodococcus sp. 14-2470-1a. Next base: position 51,287 of record NZ_NPFZ01000009.1, on the reverse strand, counting down.
GAACCCGATCCGATCACTTCTCTCCCTTTGCTCGACGCCGTCCTACGCGGCGACACCGTGGTGGTGTCCTCGATGGCCTCACACCTGTTGTTGCCGATCTCGGTTCTCGTGGTCTCGGTTACGCCCATTCTTCTCAAACAGCTTCTGACTGCGTTGGATTCGAGCCTGACCGCGGGCCCGACGCTGTTCAAGGTTGCTACGGGATCGGCGCGCAAGTACATCTATCTCAGTGCCTATCGGCGGGCCCTCCCTCCGACGGTGTCACTGTTCGGCATGGTCTTCGGTTCGCTGCTGGGCGGTGCCGTGATTCTCGAGACTCTCTTCGGCCTCGGCGGAATGGGCACCTATGCCGTGGAGGCCGTTGCCGCAACGGATCTCATTGCTCTACAGGGCTTCCTGTTGGTGGTTGCCGCGATATCGCTGATCGTGTTCCTGTGTGTAGACCTGATCAACATGCTGCTCGACCCTCGGCGCAAGCCGGGTCGGCAAGGAGGTGCTTCCTAGATGGCCGGCGTCACGACTTCTGCACGCGAGACTCGAAAGACGAAGCGCGCCTCACCCAAGACCCTCCTGCTGTTCGTGCCCGTCGCCCTCGTGCTTCTGGTAGCGCTCGTCGGACCGTGGATCGTACCGTTCGATCCGACGAAAGTTGTCGGTGCGCCGTCGCTTTCACCGAACTCGGAGTTCCTGCTGGGCACCGATTCCACGGGACTCGACGTGTTCTCTCGAACCATCGCCGGCGCACGGATCGACGTCACCATCGCGTTGTTCGTCACGATCGCATCGACAGTGGGTGGCATTCTCATCGGCCTCACGATCGGAATGAGCGAGTCAGGACGTGGGCTCGGCGGATTCCTGGCGCGCGGCGCCGCCCGGTTCCTGGACCTCCTCGAGGCAGTACCCACCGTGATCGTCGCACTCGTCGTCGTCTCGTTCTTCGGCACTTCGTCGTTGACGATGATCTTCACGTTGTCGGTGATTCTCGCACCGATTCAGGCACGGTTGGTGCGCACCGAGGTCTTGCGGGTTCGAGGAGACGCCTACCTCGACGCTGCCCGGCAGGCCGGTCTCAGCGAGACCCAACTCGTCTTCCGGCACGTGCTTCCCAACTCGTCCGTCCCTGCGTTGCAGAACGCGTCGGTGGTGTTCGGACTGACGATCATCCTGACCGCGGCTCTCGGCTTCCTCGGAGTGGGTCTCGCACCTCCCACACCGGAATGGGGATCGATGATCACGCGCGGCGCCGGCGATGCGGCGATCGGAAAGCTCTGGGCCGCCGGCGCACCCGCGTTCGCTCTGTGCGCGACAGTGGCTTCCGTCGCCATCGTCGGCCGTCATCTCACGAAAGACACGCGCCGCTCCCACTGACGCGGCGGGAGCGCAGCCGGCGGAGTGACCCATTCACGCGCGGGAGCGCAGCCGGCGGAGTGACCCATTCACGCGCGGGAGCGCAGCCGGCGGAGTGACCCATTCACGCGCCGGAGCGCAGCCGGCGAAGTGACCCCATCAGCACACGGACAGCGCTGTCCGAGCACGTGCACCTCCCATTTTCACGGGCGTCGACAAATTGATACGCGACACCCGTCGATCCCCCATGCATCGACGAAGGAGACACTCGTAGTGAAACACTCCCATCGCCTACCTTTCGGGCTCAAGTGGTCCATCCCGCTTCTCGCGGGCGCGCTCGCGCTGAGTGCGTGCTCCGACGGTGGGTCCGCAGGATCCGACGCGGCCAGCACCGGCGAAATCATCGTCGTGACTCCCGACCAGGCGTCGAACGTCGTCCGTGACTACGGCTACACCGCGGGTACGGACAACCAGGACGTCACGAACAACATGCACGCGCAGCTCATCCGCAAACCGTACGTGGAAGAGGACGGCTCGGACGCTCTGGTGCAGGACTACTACAACTTCGAGCCGTACTTGGCCGAGAGTTACGACGTCAGCGAGGATCAACTCGTCTACACCTTCAAGCTGAAGCAAGGTGTGTCGAGCCAACAAGGTAACGAACTCGACGCCGACGACGTGCTGTGGTCCTTCGAGCGCAAGTTCGCGACTCCGGGTGGCGGTATGGCCGGTTACTTCAAGCCGATGCTGACCGACCCGGTCACTCAGATTCAGAAAATCGACGACTACACGGTCAGTTTCACCGTGGAGAAAGCGGGCTACGGCCTGACGTTGCTGGCTAACCTGGCCGAGAACATCGGATCGATCTACGACAGCAACTATCTCATCGAGAACGCCACTCCCGACGATCCTTACGCCGTGCAGTGGGGTGCCGAGGACATGATGCGCGGCAATTTCGGTTACGGCGCTTACATGTTGGAGTCGGTGACTCCGGGCCAGGAGATCGTCATGAAGGCGAACCCCGACTTCGTCCTCGGCGAGCCCGAGGTGAAGCGGATGATTCGACGAGTAGTCGCCGATCCTGCAACGCGCGCCAACATGGTCACCCGCGGGGACGCCGATGTTGCGCTCGCGCTGCGTTCCTCGGACCAGGCAACGCTCGAGGGAAACGAGGCGGTCACGGTACCGACGACCACCTCGAACCAGTACCTGCTGTACGCGATGAACACCACCACTGCCCCATTCGACGACGTGCGGGTGCGCCAGGCCATGGCCTACGCGATCCCCTACGACCAGATCATGTCCGACGTCTTCTTCGACCGCGCGTACAAGTACAACCACGTTCTGGACGACAAAGCGCCCAACTGGGATGGATCCGCCCTACCGCAGTACGACGGTGATCCGGAACGTGCGAAGCAGATGCTCGCGGAGGCCGGCATGCCGGACGGCTTCGCGTTCACGCTCAGCGTCAACAACCAGCTCCCCGCTGCGCAGGACACTGCAATTCAGATTCAGTCGTACGCTGCCGAAGCCGGCATCGACGTCACCATCTCCGAAGTTCCTGCGGCTCAACTCAACGCTGAGCAGCTCGACGGGAAGATCCAGGCCAGCCTCTCGATCGGCGCATCGGTGACCATGACCCCGCCGTACTCGCTGCAGTTGCTCACTCAGCCGGGTGGTGGCTCGAACACCGCACTGTGGAACGATCCCGAATTCCTGGGTCTCGTCGATCAGGGACTGAATGCAGGCGACGCTCTGAGCCCGGAGGCCGGGGAGTACTGGAACGCGGCAGAGCTTCGTATGACCGAGCAGGCGCCGTACATCTTCATTGCTCGTGTGCGCCCGTCGGTGGCCTTGGAGGCAGGCATCGACGGCTTCGTTCAACGCACCGATTTCCGTATCGACTACTCGAACCTGTCGTTCTCGCAGTAGCTCCGCCCGTTCGGTCGGTGGTCATATCCCGCCAACCGACCGAACTGCGTGCGAGAACGCAGAAGATACGCGGCGAAATCGGGCGGCTACCAACCGCGCCGCTTCTCGAAACATCCCCGCGGTGAAGTCGACTCACACACCGGCAGAAACGAACGGACTATGACAGACAAAAGATTTCATCTCGGCTGGTTCGGCAGCTTCGTCCCGGCCGCCTGGAACACCACTTTCGAAGGCACCGACAGCGAAGACTGGTTGAACGGCGACTTCTACGTCGACTTCGCCCGTACGCTCGAGCGCGCATGCTTCGATTTCCTTCTGCTCGAGGACTCGTCGATGGTCTCGGACACCTACGGCGGGAGCTCGGAGGCGACACTCCGCACGGGTGGATGGGCTCCGAAGGGTGACCCCATGGCTCTTGCGCCGCTCCTGACGCGTGCGACGGAGCGATTGGGAATCTCCATCACGGCGTCCACGTCGTTCTATCCTCCTTACCTGCTGGCTCGGTCGATCGCGTCGCTCGATCATCTCTCGTCGGGGCGTATCGCGTGGAATGTCGTCACCTCCAGCGAGGATCGCGCCGCGCAGAACTTCGGAATGGACACACTTCCGCCCCACGACGAGAGATATGCCCGCGCCGACGAATACGTCGGACTGGTCGAACAACTCTGGGATTCCTGGGATGCCGACGCGGTGGTGATGGACCGCGCGACATCCACCTACGTGGACCACACCAAGGTCCACACCGTCGACTTCCGGGGCAAGTACTACTCGTCCCGCGGCCCCCTCAACACCCTCCCGTCCCCCCAGGGCCGTCCGGTGATCACGCAAGCAGGCGGCTCCCCCGCCGGCCGCGATTTCGCGGCCAAGCACGCCGACATGGTCATGGCGCTGCCCAAGGGCGTTCCCGCGATGAAGGAGTACCGCGCCGACATCCGGAGGCGCATGGTCGAACACGGACGCGACCCGGATTCGGCGAAGGTGATGTACGTCGTCTCACCGATTCTCGGCGAGACACATCAGGATGCTCTCGACCGCAAGGAGCGCAAAGCCGACGCGGTGCGCGCCAATCCGATGGGTCCGCTCATCGGATGGTCGGCGAGCATGGAGATCGACTTCTCCACGTTCGATCTCGACAAACCACTTCCCGAGGACGTCCACACGAACGGTCACCAGTCCACGCTGGAGAACTTCCGCAAGTGGGCAGACGGACGGACACTCCGCGAAGCATGCGTCGCCTACCGCACCGAATCCATGGAGCTGGTCGGCACTCCCGACGAGGTGGCCGAGCAGATGGGCGAGGCCATGGACGAGATCGGCGGTGACGGATTCCTCATCTGGAGCCAACCCCACAACCGACGCTACATAGGAGAAATCGCCGACGGACTGGTTCCCGCCCTGCAACGACGTGGACTGATGCGAACCGAGTACACGGGCGAACACCTTCGCGATCATCTTCTCGAATTCTGACTCGACACGTCTCGATCACTGGAGAACAACATGACTGCCAACAAGTTTCACCTGGGCTGGTTCCTCGGCGCCGGGTTCGGTGTCCAATCCTGGAACCAGCCGTGGTCCGGTACCGGTGCCACCGACTGGATGATGCCCGATCAGTACGTCGACCTTGCACACTCGCTCGAACGCGCGTGTTTCGACTTCCTGATCATGGAGGATTCCGTGCAGGTCTCCGACACCTACAAGGGGTCGATGGAGTACTACCTCGCGACGGCATCTGCCGCGCCCAAACACGATCCCGCTGCACTCGCGGCAATCCTCTCCTACACCACCAAGCACCTCGGCATCGTGCCGACGCTCACCACGACGTTCTACCACCCGTACACCGTCGCCCGTTTGATGTCGACGCTCGATCACATCGCGGAGGGTCGCATCGGCTGGAACATCGTGACCGGCAGCAACACCCGTGCAGCACAGAACTACGGCTTCGACATGCCCGAGCACGATCTTCGGTACGACATGGCCGACGAATTCGTCGAACTGACTCGCAAGCTGTGGGACTCGTGGCAGGAGGGCGCGGTGGTGGCCGACACCGCGCCAGGTGGCATCTACGCCGACCACGAGAAAGTGAACCGGATCGACTTCGAGGGCAAGTTCTACAAGTCCCGAGGACCGCTCAACACCGTTCCCAGCCCACAGCGACGACCGGTGTTCCTGCAGGCAGGAGGCTCGGACAAAGGCAAGGAGTTCGCCGCCAAACACGCCGATGCCATCATCTCCAACCCGCACGGCACCGACAAGATGCGCCGCTACCGCGAGGACATTCGCCAGGGCGCCGCCGAAGCCGGGCGTAACCCCGATGACGTCAAGGTCATGTATCTGATCTCGCCGATCCTGGGTGAGACGACTGCCGAGGCCAAGGCAAAGCACCAGCGACGCCAGGACGCAGCATCGCGCAACATCGATGGCCTGCTGGCCGGCCGGTCTCATCTGTCCGGTATCGACCTCAGCCAGTTCGACCTCGATGCACCGTTGCCTGCGGACCTCGAAAGCAACGGCCACCGAAGCAGTTTCGCCGAGTTCAAGGGAGACGGGACACAGACCCTGCGCGAGCGGATCACCAGCCACAGTGCAATCGACACGCTCGAATTCGTCGGCACCCCGGACGATGTCGCCGACATGATGGACGGCGTGATGCAGGACGTCGGTGGCGACGGGTTCCTCATTGCCGGGGCGCCGATGAACCGCAGATACGTCGCCGAGATCACCGACGGGCTCGTCCCCGCACTCAAGCGTCGCGGGTTGACCCGTACCTCCTATGAGCACAAGCACTTCCGCGACAACCTTCGCGCATTCTGATCTGTCGATCGCATACACGTAAGAAAGAGGACACATGTTCCACTTGGGTTGGTTTCTGAGCTGGCAGGTACAGTCGTGGAACCAGATGTGGTCGGGTGAGGGCGGTACCGAATGGAACCACCCCGAACTCTACATCGACATGACGCGGGCACTCGAACGTGCAGGCTTCGACTACATCATGTTCGAGGACGGCTCGTTCGTACCGGACTCGTTCGGCGGCAACGCTAAATGGTGGTTGGCCAACGCACGGTCGGTCCCGAAGCAGGATCCGCACTCCCTGCTCCCCATCCTCAGCCAGTTCACAGAGCACCTGGGGCTCATCGGCACGATGACGACGTCCTTCCATCCGCCCTACATGGCAGCTCGCACGGCTGCGACGCTCGATCATCTCAGCCACGGCCGAGCAGGCATCAACCTCGTCACCTCGCACAACGTGCGCACCGCGCAGAATTTCGGGTTCGAGGAGATGTTCGAGCACGACCACCGGTACGAGATGGCGGACGAGTGGATCGATCTTGTCAAGCAGCTGTGGGCATCGTGGGAGCCGGACTCCGTGCGCCTCGACCGTGAGGCCGGAGTGTTCGCAGATTTCGAGAAGGTCCACGCCATCGACTTCAAGGGCACGTATCACTCGTCTCGTGGACCGCTGAACACGACGCCGACGCCGCAAGGCCGTCCGGTGATCTGCCAAGCCGGTGGCTCTCCGGCGGGACGCGGATTCGCCGCCAAGCACGCCGAAACCATCTTGGCTCAGGTCGAAAACGTCGAGGCGATGAAGACGTACCGTGACGACGTTCGCGCACGAATGGTCGCTGAGGGCCGAGATCCCGACTCGTGCAAGATCATGTTCATCGTCAGTCCCGTTCTCGGTGAGACCCAGCGCGAGGCCGAGGACAAGCACGAACGCATCCTCGCCGGCTTCCGCAACGACATCGACGTCAACCTCGCCTCGATGTCCTACGCCAGCGGAATCGACTTCTCGAAATTCGATCTGGACGCGCCGATTCCTTCGGTGGAGACCAACGCAGGCCGCGGCACGATGGCGTTGATTGGAGCGAACACGACCGGAATGACTCTGCGCGAGGCAGCGAGCTCGGACATCCGCAAGTCAGTAGACCTGATCGGGACGGCCGACGCCGTGGCCGAGCAGATGGGTGAGATCGCAGCGGAGGTCGGCGGGGACGGATTCTTGATCGCCGGCAGTGTGCACCGCAGGTACATCAGCGAGATCACCGACGGCCTGGCGCCCGAGCTGCGCAAGCGAGGCTTGATCCGCGACGGCTACGCGCACGAGTTGTTCCGCGACAACCTGATGGACTTCTGATCGACGCTGCAGGGGCGTACACGCCGGTGGATGCGCGGCCACCGTCGCGCCCCGACAACTATCCGTGGCGAGTGCTGTCCGTCACCGGGCTAGGCATGAGCATCACCTTCGTCTCGGTGAGCATGCTGCCGGTGGCCTTGCCGGACATGAGCGCAGGCTTGAACGCCTCTGCAGCGCAGACCGATTGGTTCATGCTCGCGTATCTGCTGACGACCGCCGTCTTCATTCTGGTTCTGGGAAAGGTAGCCGACATCCTCGGCCGACGGCCGGTCTACCTTGCGGGCCTCGCACTGCTGACGGTCAGTGGTGCGGTGATCTCACTGTCGAGCGATCCAGCTCTGGTGATCGCGTTACGGGTCGTGCAGGGCGTCGGCGCTGCCGCGGTGATCACCAACACCACCGCGCTGCTGGTCGAGGCCTTCGCGCCAGCGCAACTGGCGATCGGAATCGGTTGGAACATCACGATCATGTCGCTCGCCGTTTCGATCGGCCCGCTCCTGGGCGGTGTTCTGACCGAAACGTCAGGGTGGCGCGGCGTCTTCGGAGTCGTCGTACCCCTCGGAGTGCTCGGGACGGTCTGGGCCGCGATCACATTGCGCCGGACCGATCGGCCACCCCGCGTCGCGAGGTTCGACTACGCCGGTGCGGTGGGATCGATGGTTGTGCTCGGATGCCTCGTCTACGGGGTGAACCGTGGTGGCAGTGTCGGGTTCGGTTCGGTGCACGCGTTGTTCCCCTTGGCCGTGGTCGTCCTGGGCCTTCCCTTGTTCTGGTGGTGGGAACGGCGCACCGTCGACCCGATCGTCGATCCCGCCTTGCTGACCAGCCGCTTCCGCGGCTGCGCCTACAGCGCGTCGTTTCTCGTCACCATCGCCGAGGGTGCAGTGGCGGTGACGATGTCCCTGTACCTCCAGAGTGTCGAAGGACGGAGTCCGATCGAGGCAGGACTGCAGATCACGGCACTGGCGGTCGGCACGACGATGATGTCGCCGATCGCCGGTCGGCTGGCGACTCGCGTACGGACGCGAGTGCTGACCACGGCCTCCACGCTCGGCACGGCCGCCGTACTCACGGTGTTGGCTCTGCACATCGGCGGACCTGCAGCGGATGTGCCTGTCGTCGTCGTACTCTTCGCGCTCGGACTGACCGGTGCGATCTTCAAGACCGCAAATGCTGCGGCAATCAACGTCGGCGTACCGCCCAACCGATCCGGCATGGCGAACGGGCTCCGTGTATCGCTGGACAACACGGCGGTGACGGTCAGCACTGCGCTTGCGTTGGTCCTGGCCGTGTCGGCATTGCCTCCTGCGCTCCGCGAACTCGTCTACTCCGGGGACGCCCTCATGCTGCCGGCATCGGAAACAAGCTCCCTGACAACAGGGTTCGTCGTAGCAATCGCAATGATGGCGGGCAGCGCCCTCGCCGCCAGTGTTCCGTCGACACTGCGCGGAGTCCGAGACGACGAAGCGTCGGAAATCCGGAGAGTCCGTCGCCTTTCATCCGAACGACAATCGAGAACAAGGAGTACACGGCAATGACCAAATTTCATCTGGGGTGGTTCACCAACTTCTCCAATCCGCCGTGGAACACCACGTGGGCCGGCGACGAGGGCAAGACGTGGGCGAACGGTGAGCTGCACGTCGACTTCGCGCGAGCACTCGAGCGGGCCTGCTTCGACTACATCATGCTCGAGGATTCGTCGATGGTCTCGGATGCTTTCGAGAACTCGTCCCGCGTCGACCTGAAGTACGGCCTCTACGCCCCCAAACACGACCCGGTCACGCTGGTGCCGGTGCTGACGGCCGCGACCAAGCACATCGGAGTCATCGCAACCTGCTCCACATCCTTCTACCCACCGTGGCTGCTCGCTCGCCGCTTCTCGACGCTCGACCACGTCAGCAAGGGCCGTGTCGGCTGGAACGTCGTCACCTCCAGCGAAGATCGTGCTGCGCAGAACTACGGTATGGACAAGCTGGCCGAGCACGACCAACGATACGAACGCGCGGACGAATTCGTCGATCTGGTCCAGCAACTCTGGGCATCGTGGGAGGACGACGCGATGGTGCTCGACCGCGAGAGCGGCACGTACGTCGATCACACCAAGGTGCACGTCACCAATTTCCGTGGCAAGTTTCACGCCTCGCGCGGCCCCCTGAACCTTCCGAAGTCCCCGCAAGGTGAACCGGTGATCTGCCAAGCCGGCGGCTCACCGCGCGGCCGGGAGTTCGCCGCGCGCAACGCCGAGACCATTCTGAGCGCGGCCAAGGATCCTGTCGCGATGAAGGCGTTCCGGGACGACATCCGGATGCGAATGGAGAAGGCAGGACGCGATCCTGACAGCTGCAAGATCATGTTCATCACCCAACCCGTGCTTGCCGATACCGACGCCGACGCGAGGGCGAAGGTCGAACGAATGACTGCGGACGTCGACTCACGTATCGAATCCGCACTCGGTCACATCTCGGCCCTCACCGAAATCGACCTCTCGAGTTACGAACTGGACGAGGAGTTTCCCGAACTGTCCACCAACGGACATCGAACGACGTTGGGCGACTTCCTCTCCTACGGAAATACGCCGCGCAAGGCTGCTCTCGGATGGTCGATGAAGAATGTGCACTACGTGGGAACGCCCGACTCGGTCGCCGAGCAGATGGGCGAGACGATGGACTTCGTCGGAGGCGACGGCTTCCTCATCACGGGCAGCATCGGACGACGCTACGTCGGCGAGATCACCGAGGGGTTGGTGCCTGCACTGCAGCGACGCGGCCTCGTACGCACGAAGTACGAGCACGCGCACTTCCGTGACAACCTCCTGTCGTTCTGATGTGCTTCCCTCGACGCGATTCGGTCGTGCCGGGCCCGGTGTACGCATTGGCGTTCGTCAACGTGTGTATCGGGCTCGGGTACGGCGTCGTCGCACCGGTCATCCCCGTGTTCGCACGGGACTTCGGTGTCAGCGACCTCGCTGCATCGTCCGTGGTCAGCATCTACGCGTTCACTCGCGTGCTGGCCTCGTTCGGTGCGAGCCGCATCCTGCTCCGCTTCGACGAGCGGACGGTACTCACGATCGGCCTGCTCCTCGCTGCGGCATCGTCACTGGCTGCGGCCTTCGCACCCACGTTCCTGGCTCTGCTGTTGCTCCGAGCGGTCGGGGGAATCGGGACGGCGATGTTCACCGTATCGGGGCAGCAACTGCTGTTCCGTTACAGCACAGCAGAGAGCGGAGGGCGTACGGCGTCGGTGTTCCAGTCGGGTTTCCTGATCGGCGGGGTACTCGGTCCGGTTATCGGGGGTGCCGTCGCCCTGGTATCACTGCGAGCCCCCTTCCTGACGCACGCGATCACCCTGATCGTCGGAGTTGCAGTGGTGTGGCTGGCGTTCCGATCCAGCGACCGCAAGGACGCGGCAGCCGGCGTCGAGCACGACCTGTCCACGCGACCCGAGCGGATGAGTCTGCTGGACGCGCTTCGTCATCCAGGCTTTCGCGCGGCGATCTCGTCCAACTTCGCCAACGGGTGGATAGGCAACGGCGTTCGCTTCACTCTCGTTCCACTGTTCGTCGCAACCGTCATCGGTGGGAGCCCGTTCGTCTCGGGGTTGGTCCTGGTCGTCGGCGCGATCGTACAGATCGTCGTGGTCAAACCCGCCGGGATCCTCGTCGACCGATGGGGGCGTCGCCCGATGCTGGCCGCAGGATCGGCCTTGATCTTGCTCGGCATCGTTCTGCTCGCTGTCTTCCCGACCCTGTTGGTGCTCGTCTCGACCATGATCCTGTGGGGTATCGGCGGAACATTCGCAATGGTGGCGAGTGCTGCAACGGTAGGAGACGTACTGCACGGGCGGGGAGGAACGCCGATCGCCGTGTACCAGGTGACCTTCGACGTCGGAACCATGCTCGGCCCACTCGTCGCCGGTGCAGTGGCCGCGCAGACCTCCTACTCCCTGGCATTCACCGCAAGCGTTCCCGTGGCAATACTGGCCGTTCTGCTTGCGCTCCGGCCATGGCGAACCAACGGAACGGCGACCCCGGATTCCAAGGTGGTCGTCACCGACGAATCCGCGACCTCGGCGTCGTCCATCAGATCTTTACCGACCAAGGAACATCGCGAGCACCGCTCGAGAAATGAGGAGAGATGTCAACACCGTTCACCCTCGGCTGGTTCACCAACTATCTCGTCCCGGACTGGACGGGCCCGTGGGCAGGAACCGGCGGAACGGACTGGGCAGACGGATCTTTCGCTGTCGACATCGTGCGGAAGTTCGAGCGAGCGGGAATCGACTTCGTGATGCTCGAGGACTCGACCGCGCTCACCGACATCTACGGGGGCACGTTCGAATCCGAACTCAAGTGGACACCGAGGGCACCCAAGCATGATCCGATGGCTCTGGCATCGAGACTCGCGTACGAGACCGACGACATCGGCATCGTCGTCACCGCATCGACGAGCTTCTATCCCCCATTTCTGCTGACACGGTTGCTCTCCACCCTCGATCACCTCAGTCACGGCCGAATCGGCTGGAATATCGTCACCTCGACCGGCGACCGAGCGGCTCAGAACTTCGGCCACGACACCCTCCCTGGCCACGACGAACGATACGAGATCGCCGAGGAGTTCGTCGACGTGGCCAACGCCCTGTGGGCGTCCTGGGACGGCGACGCCGCGTCGCCGATTCACCCTGGCTTGGAGTCCTACGTCGATCACACCAAAGTTCGCACCATCGACCACGCCGGTAAGCACTTCAAGGTTCGCGGTCCGCTGAACACACTGCCGAGTCCTCAGGGCAAACCCGTCATCTGTCAGGCGGGAGCGTCCCCGTCGGGCATCGATCTGGCTGCCCGTGTCGCCGATCTCGTGGTGTCCGCGCCGAAGGGCCGCGCTGCGATGCGTACGTATCGAGACACGATTCGCTCGCGCGCAGCTGGTTTCGGCCGAAATCCGGACGATGTCAAGGTTCTGTACATGGTGACGCCCATCCTGGGCGAGACCGAGAAGGACGCACGCCGTCGCGCGGAGCGTTACTACGAGCCCACCGACGCCGCGATTGCGCGGCGTCTGATCATGCTGTCCGGCGACATCGACTTCTCTCAGTTCGACGTCGACCAGCCGATTCCGGACGATCTGCACACCGAGGGGAGCACCAGCATCTTGGAGAATCTACGTACCTGGGCGGCAGGACGGACCATCCGCGAGACTGTCGCGGCAGAACGAACAGAGTCGCTCAGGCTCGTCGGGACGCCTGCATCGGTAGCCGACGAAATGGAAAGCGTCATCGAGGAGGTCGGTGGTGACGGGTTCCTGTTCTTCGGCGGTGGTGGCGGTGTGCTGAACCGGCGATACGTCGACGACGTGTGCGACGGATTGATGCCAGAGCTTCGTCGCCGCGGCGTCGCGGGCACCGGGTTCCGAGGCCAGAGCCTCCGTGAGCACCTGGCAGGTGCGCGATGAGCACGCCGCGGATGCACCTCGGTTGGTTCACCAGCTTCCGTCCTCCGGTGTGGACATCGCATTGGACCGGGTCCGACGCCGATTCCTGGGCGGACGGACGCTTCCATGTGGAGATGGCGCGGGCTCTCGAACGCGCGGGCTTCGATTACCTGATGCTTGAGGACTCATCGATGGTGTCCGACATCTACGGTGGGACAACCGAGTTCGACCTCGCCAAGGCTCAGTACGCGCCCAAACACGATCCGGTAGCCCTCGTTCCGATGCTCGCAGCCGCGACCTCCCGGCTCGGGATCGTCGCGACGATGTCGACAAGTTTCTATCCCCCGTATCTGCTCGCGCGCACCGTCTCGACGCTGGATCACATGTCGCACGGACGAGTCGGGTGGAACGTGGTGACCTCCAGCGAGGATCGCGCTGCGCAGAACTTCGGAATGGACGCCCTGCCACCGCACGACGAACGATACGAGCGCGCGGAGGAGTTCGTCGAAGCAGTCGACGCGTTGTGGAAGTCGTGGGAACCGGACGCGGTGGTACTGGACCGCGAGTCGGGTACGTACGCGGACCACACCAAGGTCCACGATGCGAACTACGTCGGAAAGTTTCATCGCACGCGGGGGCCGCTGAACACGCTCCCGATGCCGCAGGGGCGTCCGGTGATATGCCAGGCAGGCGGTTCACCCCGTGGACGCGCGTTCGCGGCACGCAACGCGGACACCATCATCTGTCAGGCTCAAGGCATCGAGGCGATGAAGGCCTACCGCGACGACGTACGAACGATGGCATCCGACGCCGGTCGCGATCCCGACTCGATCAAGATCATGTACATCGTTTCTCCGGTCCTGGGTGAAACCGATGCCGAGGCAGCCGAGCTCGATGCTCGGTCCAGGGAAGCAACCGACGGCCGAGTGCACGCGGCATTGGCGCACCTGTCGGCTGTGACGGGCAACGATCTGTCGACCATGGACATCGACGCTCCCCCGCCGCCGTTGTCCACCAACGGTCACCGCACCACGTTGGCGGATTTTCTCGCCGGATCCGGAGGCAGCAAGTTCAACGAGGACGGCTCCGAGAAGACGCTCCGGCAACTCGCGGCGACGTGGTCGATCACGTCGGTCCCCCTGGTCGGAACTCCGGAGACAGTGGCCGAACGAATGGAAGAGGTGATCGACGCTGTCGGGGGTGACGGTTTCCTGATGACCGGAAGGCTCGGTCGGCGTTACTACACCGAGGTCACCGACGGGCTCGTGCCAGCGCTGCGGCGTCGAGGATTGGTGCGTGACGGCTACGCGCACAGGCACTTCCGAAGCAACCTGCTGGACTTCTGACCCACGTCTCGAAAGCCGCTGTCCTACTGGACAGCAACGGAGCCGGCACCAGTGCCGGCTCCGTTGCTGTCGATCACAGGTGCGGAGACATTCCGTGTTGGTCGGCGGATCCGATTATCGCCACGCGATCGGCACGAAAGTGTGTGAAGCTCAGCTCTGCCGGGCGTCCCTCGGAGTCTCTGGTGATCAGTTCCCGCAACAGCACCGGCGCACCGACCTGCATGTCCAGCAGCTCCGCCGCACGTTCCTGGCATGAGATCGCCTCCACAACCGAACTGCTGCCGCCGTAGACGGTGCCGAAGATCCGATTGTGCGCCACAGCTATCGGCGGGTACTCGGAATGGTTGCTCTCGATACGGGTGATGAATTCTTCGATCTCGAAATCGGTGATGCAGTATCCAACGCGGAGATACAACGGGTTGCCCCCCATCCGCCCCACCTGCTCGAGCAACACCACAGTGTCCACCTCGGCGCCGATGAAGTTCTGCAGTACCGCAGGCGCGGCAATCCTGCGGCATTCGAGTGTATCCACGGTCAGTCGGCCTTCGTCCGGCATTCCAGCCCAGGCACGCGGGCCGACCTCTCCATCGCGGACCGCAACGATGTCGTGAGCGACAGACGTCCCAGCTCGACGGGCACGGAGCACCACACCATCGTCGGCCAGCATCTGCAATGCCTTGCGCACCGCGTTTCGGGTCGCCCCGAGCGTGTCGATCAAATGCTGCTCCGACAGGGTCTCGTCGTGCGGCATCGTTCCGCGACGAATTCCTGAACGAATCAGCTCGTAGACGCGGCGCGGCGACGTGACGAACTTCTCCTGACGTGCAGCTTGGGCACGCAGATACCGTGCGCGCTGCTCGTCCGCCTGGCGACGGCGATGCGCTGCGACGATGCCGAACTCGTTGTCGAAAAAGGGACGGGTCATGCTGTCGAGGCCTTTCGGTGATAAACGTTCGCACGCAGAATCGAACGACAGGGAGACGGGTTGGCCGCGACGATGAGATCAACCGGTTCGACGAGTCTATCGGAATGGGGCCGCAGTGCCGCTGGTCATCCAGCGGCACATGAACGCACGAGTATGTGCGATTTCCCAGGTCAGCACAGCATCAAGCGACCGATTCGGTCCGCGTAATACGTTGTTTACCAACGGGATCGGTCTGGGAAACACCCCTGATGAAGCATTACCGACGTAATCGACCTCTTCGGACGCCTCGGTGGGAGCATGAATGACGACAACAGCGGAACGCTCGATTTCCTCGAACACGGTGCAGGACCGAGTAATCGACGCGGTTGACACGTCCACGTCGAGCAATTCTGTACTCAGCATCAAGAATCTTTCTGTGACATACGGCACGGGGACGTCGGCCGTCGCCGCGGTGAAGGACGTCTCGTTCGACATCGCTCCCGGTGAGCGGGTTGCCCTGGTCGGCGAGTCGGGTTCGGGGAAGTCGACACTGGCCATGACGATCGCCGGGCTGATCGGCGCATCGAGTGGCGCGTCCGTCGTGTCGGACACCCTCGAATTCGAGGGTGTGCCGCAACAGCCGAGTACGAGGCGCAGCGTTCCGAGCCGGACCGACGGTATCGCCATGGTGTTCCAGGATGCGATGACCGCTCTCGATCCTGTGTGGACCATCGGCGGCCAGTTCAGCCACGTTCTCGCCGGGGCAGGTGTCACCGGTCGTCGCGCACGTGCAGATGTCACCGCGCATTGGCTCGACAAGGTCGGTCTGCACGACGTCGGCCGAGTGATGCGCAGTCGTCCCTACGAGCTGTCCGGAGGAATGAGGCAGCGGGTCATGACGGCGCTGGCGCTGTGCGGGTCACCCAGGCTCCTGATCGCCGACGAACCAACCAGCGCGCTCGACGCGTCACTTGCGCGCGGAACGATGGAGTTGTTGCAGGATCTCACGCGCGAGGAGGGAACAGCGCTCCTGGTCGTCAGCCACGACATCAAACTCTGCTTGGAATTCTCCGACACGATGCTCGTGATGTACCGAGGAGAGCTCGTCGAGCAGAAACCGGCGACCACCATCGTCTCGGGCGCTACCCACCCCTACACGAAGGGACTTCTCGGGTGCGTGCCTACGTTGGCAAACCGGTCGGCGTCACGGTTACCCGTACTCGGGGACTTCGTCACGAACTGATCCACGCCCTGACCTCGTGCCGAGAACACAACGCCGACGGACAGCTCATGTGCGGCCGACCTTCATCGCACGTCGAGCGGCCGGGTGCAGGCGGCTGCCGAGCGTCCGATGGAACTCGTCCGCCCTTGCCGGGTCTGCGCGCTTCACTTCCCGCAACGCAGTTCCGAGCGCGGTGTGGACGAACACTTCCGGGTCGTCGATCAGGGTTTCCAGAATGCGCAATGGATCGTCGAGTTCGCCGTTTCGGATCAGCCAGTAACAGGCGACGATCGACGTCCGCCGTTCCCACAGGTTGGCCGAGCCGGCGAGGACGTGCAGAGGCTCCTTCGGCCTGTCGAGCAGATACTCTCCGACCACGCGCGGCGCAGCTCGATCCACCAGATCCCATGTATCGATGTGCGCATGCTCGTCCAGGTACAGCTCGTACAAGTCCGTCCGCTCGGTATCGGCCGCACTGCCTTTCCGTGCACGTGCGTCGAGAATGCTGACCCCGACCATGCGAACCTCGAACCAGTTGGACTGCACGAGTTCTCGGACCGTGCCCAAGTCCAGCCGCCAGTTCGCCTTCGCCAGACCGAAGACCGATCCCATGCGAACCCCGATGATCTGGTTCCGATCGACACGACGGGCAATCAGATCCACCTGGTCCGGACTCGACAGAGCACGAAGCTCCTGTTCGATCCTCTCCACGTCACCCATTTCGTTCACTCCCTACAGCGTGCAGCCACTTGTCCCGTGCTGGTACCGACCGGCACCGACGGCAGAACTCATCGGTGAACGAGGAAGTGCTCGTGTTGCTTGGATCAGCGCGCGCGTGCCAGACGATCGCCGGCCATGCCGCGGTGCATGACCCGGTTCCCGACGACGCCGGTGTGATCGGCTTTGTGCATGACGCATCGGTTGTCCCAGATGACGACGTCGTCAGGGGACCAGGAATGGCGCAGGACGTTGTCCTCACGGGTCGAGTGGTCGACGAGGCGCCTGATGAGGTGCGACGCTTCGTCGGCCGTCGACCCGGACACGGCAGTACAACGCGCGGGAGCGGTGAGGTACAGCGCTGTGCGACCTGTCACCGGGTGCTCGAGAACCAGTGGATGCTCGGCTGATCCTTCGATGCCGTCGAGTCCGGTGACGGTGTGGGTGACGGTCGCGTGTTCGACGAGTTTCTTGTCCTCGGCGGTGAGTGTGTCGTAGGCGCGATACTGGTTGCTGAACAGTGTCTGCCCACCGTCCCTCGGTACTTCGACCGCTCGAAGAGCGGTGTACGCCGGTGGGACGGGGATGTAGGTAGTGTCGACGTGAAAGGTCGATTTCGGCGGGGTTGTTCGCCCGACGTTGGTGATGACATTGAGGTCCGGGTATCCCTCGACGGGCGTCTCGCCTTCGGTGAACATCAAGTCCCCGAGGCTTTCGAGGAAGGCCGCGAATTCGTCGTTCCCGACATGCTGGCCCGGCAGTACGGCGGCGCCGTGCTCGGCGAGCAGGTGCCGTAGAGCATCGACGTCCGAGGGGCCGAGTGGGCCGACCGCAACGTCGGTGACGCGCACTCCCAGAGGGTGCAGAACTTCACTGTTCACGATCGGACCCTTTCTCTGTCGAGTTCGCGCAGCGACAGCTCGAACAGTTCGGTCACCGAGATCCCTGCTTCGCGAGCCATGACCGCAACGACGCTGCCCGGCGAGTAGGAGCAATACAGCCCGGCTTCCAGAAACCAGGGATTGCCGTCGGGATCGATGCGGAAATCGAACAATCCGTAGTGTCGACAACCGAGAGCGCGATAGGCGACACGGGCAGCCGCCCATACCTTTTCCGTGATCGGGTCGTCGACGTCGACGATCCAGGCCTTGCTCGAATCCTTGGCGACCAGGTACAGGTCACCCTCGTCGGTGCGGTTCAGCTTGTCCGCGGAACTTCGAATCGGGTTCGACCCACCGACTGCGTACTCCTCCAGCGGCAGACACATCAATTCACCGTCACGAGAGAGGATTCCACAGCGGACCTCCCGGCCGAGCGGAACGTACGTTTCCACCAGAGCACCGTCCGAGTGACCCAGCGCAGCACGAACGGCATCATCGAGACCTCCGGCATCCCTGACCAACTCGACACCTACCGAGTTGTCGGCGTCCACCGGTTTGACGACCACCGGGAACGGCACCGTGGTGCTTCCGGCCGATCGGAGGACTTCACCGCGCGGTACCGCAACGCCTGCCGCCTCCACGATCGCTCGCGCGACGTCCTTGTCCGCGGTCATGGCCATTGTCTCCGGTCGATTGCCGAGAACCGGGATGGACAGCAAGTCGAACATCGCTCGGTAGCTGGTCATTCCGGGTCGGCAGAACATCTGTGGAACGACGACGTCGATGCCTGCTGTGTTCACCCACTCCATTGTTTGCCCGACGGTCCTCACCTCGGCCTGATTCAGCGCGTCGAGACGATCGACGATCTGCCAGTGACCGCCCGGTGTCACGACGGCGATGTGAACGCGGTAGTCGGGATTACCGTCGATCGCGTTCAGAAATCCCTGAGCGTAGACCGTGGAGAGATCGACGTGGAACTGGTCGACGGGCGAGCCCGCCAGTACGAGCACAGTCGTCGGCATCAGTCTCCTCCCTGCTCGACGAGTTTTCCGATGTTGAAGTCGATTCGAGACCAACTGCGCCCGGACACTGCGTTCTTCACCAGCAGGACCGGAATCTGTAGGTGGTGAACGAGCAAGTACGGGAGTGGATCCCACCGCGCGAAGATGGCGTCTGTCCCCTCCACGATGGCGCGAAGCCGGTGCCGACGATTCGGCTCGGTCAGCAATCGCCACACCTCGTGGTAGGTCCATAACGTCGGCTTGGATTCGCGCGTCGGAAGCACTGCCGACTCGACTCGTTCCAGATATCCCTGGGCCAGCAAGTCCTGGTCGTAGAACATCGTGATCGCGGAGTGCGTGCGCGGGTTGCACTCGATCGCGTACACCCGGCCGTCCGCGGCCTGGATGAAATCGAAGGACAGCTGCCCGGTGACACCGAGTTCGCCGACGAAAGTCTCGACCCAGGACCGGATGTCGGGCACGTCGACCATTTCGTAATTCACCTGGAACGCGGATGATGTGCAGCACGCGTACACGGTGAGATTCCCGTCGCGGGCGGTGCCGTGGGTGCAGTACTCCTGTCCCGAGATGAATTCCTGCAGGATCCACGCGTTGCTCTCGGAGATGTCCAGGGTGCGTGCGAATTCGATGTTTCGCTGCGGTGTCGCGCTCGACAGACGCGTCAAATCCATTCTGCCGACGGGGTTGTACGCGATCTGTTTCAGGATGTATTCGCGCCCGGGAGGAAAGTCGAACGAGGCGATGTCGTCGACCGACGTGATGCGCCTCCAATCCGGCACCGACAGACCCATAGACGCGGCTGCCTCCGAGAAGGTGGACTTGTCGTCCAACATGCGCACAGTCTCGGGGTCGGCGTGCACCACCTCGCAGAGATCGCCGAGCAGCGCCGCAGCATCGGCGTCCGGCACGCTGGAGGCAGGGCTCGCGACCGGGACGAAGACGTCGACTTGCTCACGAAGCACCACATCTCGCAGGGCGCGCGCATACCCGGGGTCCGTCGGTTCGGGAACACAGTGGAACGCGTCCACCGCGCGCGAGAACCGGTGGCCGGTGAACCGATACTTCGACGACTCGACGAGGACCACACGATGGCCCGCGCGGTGGAAAGCGCGCGCCAAGCTCAGAGCCTTGGTCATTTTTCCACCGCTCACCATGACCGTGCGTCCCGACGTCGGGGCGGCGACGCGACGCTGATCGAGCAGCGCGAACGCCACGACGATCAGATCGATGGGGAGGGTGACCGTCAGCGCACCGAGTGCACCGACCGTGCGAGCCAAGGCTCTGAACTGCATGGTGGGCTAAGCCTCCACTCGTCGTATCAACGTGACACCGTCGCGTAGCGGAAGGAGAACCTGCTCGACGCGCGAATCCTCGGTCACGAAGGTGTTGAACGCGTCGACGGCGTCGCCGTTGACGGTCCGGTGCGCCGGGTCCGCATAGGGAGTGCCCTGAAGCAGCGTGTTGTCGACTGCGATCACCGCCCCCGGTGCCAGTAGATCGGTGTCCAGAAGACGACGGTAGTACTCGAGATATCCGGTCTTGTCCGCGTCGATGAACACCAGATCGAACTGAGCCGACTCTGCTGCAAGTCTGCCGAGGGTGTCCAGTGCCGGCCCTACCTCGACCGATATCCGGTGACCGACCGGCGACGACGAAAAGCACTCACGTGCGAAGTCCGCAACGAACCGGTCGACCTCGCACGCGACCACCGTGCCGCCGTCGGGCAACGCCTCCGCCATGGCCAGCGCGGAGTATCCGGTGAACATACCGATCTCCAGGACCCGTCGAGCGCCGGTCGTGTGCACCAGGAACTTGAGCACCTGACCTTCGACGTGCCCGGACAGCATCTCCTGCTCCAACGGACCGGATCCGGACACCACTGTCCGGGAATCCCAGTCCATTCCCTGCGTACGCCGGGAAAGGTCCTGGAGAGCGGGCGATTCGGGAGTGGTGTGCGTGTCGAGGTACGGATCGAGACCGTCTGCCAGGTCCCGGGCGCGACGCAACCGCTGTGCGAAGTCCTCGCCGGTCTCTCCGCTGTCGTAGGCCCGGGCGAGTTCGCGCAGCTCCCTGCCCAGGATCGTCGTCGGTGTCACCGGTCGAGAGGTACGCAGAACCCCATCAGTCATCGGAACCACCGGTGAACATGGCGATTCCCTCTCCCCCACGGTCGAAATCGAGGCAGACCTTCTTGTGCAAGGCCAAGGCGTCCGCCAGCTCGTCGGTGGTCAGGTCGTTGAGGAATCGACACGATCCGATGGGATCGGGAACCGCAGCGCGCAGGATGCCGTCCCTGGTCTTCAGGATCGACGCGGTGGCCGCGGTCAGCAGCTCGGGCGTCAGATGATCGCTGTCCAACGCCAGACCAAGCCGGTTCATGACGCCCAGGATGCGATCTCTGTCGGCCGTCGAGATCAGACCTCGCTGCTCGGCGACGGTGGTGGACAACGCCATGTCGATGTTGATCGCGTGCCCGTGGAAGAAAGGCTGGGGAGGCGTCAGTTCCAGCGTCGGGCTCCAGGTGTGGCCGAAGGCGATGACACGGTCCAGTTCGATCTCGTGCAGGTTGGGCGCCTCGAGCTCGAGCATCGTCTCGATCGCCTGATAGGTCAGGCGATGTGCGATGTCGCGCATCTCCGGCGTACCGCCCGAGTGCCCGAACTTCGTTGCCAACAATTCGGGTCCGTGCTCGTCGAGCATGTCGAAGATGGTCTGGTTGCCGACCACCGAGATCTTGATCAATTCGGCCATGCCGTTGCGGATCTGGTCCTCGGGCAAGGTCGCGAGGAACGAGAAGTCCAGCAAAACCTTCTGCGACGCATGGTAAGCGCCGAGGCGATTCTTGTGCTTGTTGTAGTTGACGGCGACCTTGATGGACACGCTCGCGTCGATCAGGCCGATCAGCGTGGTGGGTATGCGGATGTACGGGGTGTTGCGTCGATAACTGGCGCACGCGAACCCGGCAACGTCGGTGGTGAGGCCACCTCCGACCACGAGCACGGGTTCGGTGCGGACCAGTCCGAACGCATCGAATTCGCCCACGATGCGCTCGAAGGTCTCGAGCGACTTGGCGGTCTCGGCAATGGTGACCGGTACGACGGTCAGCGCGATGCCATGGTGATCGAAATACGCCTGGGCGCGGTCGCCGTACAGCGAACGAACAGCCTCGTCCACGACCATCAGGCACCGACCGTACGGCTGATAGCTCTCGGCCAGTTCGGTATTGGTGACATCGAAGACGCCATCGACGTAGACCAGATCGTATTCGATCCGCTCGTACCCTTCGACGTGAAACGCCCGGTCGGATGCCGTCACGCTAGCTTGCATGTTGCTCATCGGGATGTCCTTTCGTTCTCGCGTCGAACGTTCACGCGCGGCCCTTGGCCCACTGAGCGAGCTGGTCGGGTTCGAGCCGATCGACAGTCTTCAAAGCAGCCGAGAAGTCTCCGCCGACGGTGTTCGCGTTCGGGAAAGCGATGCATCGGATGGACGCCGCCGTCGCCGACTCGACTCCACCGACGTTGTCCTCTATGGCAATACAATCGTCTGCCTTCTCGCCGAGACCGTCGATGGCGAACCGGTACACCTCGGGGTCGGGCTTGACCTCGGACACGGAGGTTTTGTCCACGACGATGTCGAAGGACTCGGTGCCGAGTTTCTCGAATGCATTCAGCAGCGCGCTGACATTTTCCGTGGATGTGGTCGTGACGAGGCCGAGCTTGTACCCGTGCTCTCGCGCGCCGGCTACGGTGTCGAGGACGCCTGGGCGGGGCTCGATACCTTCGGTTGCCAGAAGACGTTGAAAGATATCGGATTTGGTTGCGTGGACGGCGTCGGAATCGACTTGCTCTCCACGAGACGAGGCGAACTGGGC
This sequence comes from Rhodococcus sp. 14-2470-1a, assembly GCF_002259425.1. Lineage (NCBI taxonomy): Bacteria > Bacillati > Actinomycetota > Actinomycetes > Mycobacteriales > Nocardiaceae > Rhodococcus > Rhodococcus sp. 14-2470-1a. The sequence goes on along the minus strand of NZ_NPFZ01000009.1, from coordinate 28,481 downwards.
GATCCGTCCGGCGCCGCCGTTACTCGTCAGCATCGCCGAGTAGTCCTCGCGCGACCAGTTCCAATCCAGGTCGTGCGACGCGAACGCCTCGTTGAATGCTCGGCGCTGAAGTTCCGACGTGTCGGCCAGCGTGCTGATGGACCCGAAAAGAACTGCAGTCATGTAGGACTCCTAGCGAGATGTCATGTGCCGTAGTCGGTCTCGTTTCCCGTATTTGCACGGGGCGTTCGGATGAAGCCGGCATCGGACTTGTATCGATCGCCGACCAACTTCGTTCTTCCCCACCAACTGTGTCGACGCGGCATGTCGGACTCGTCCCTACGTATGTCACAGATGTATAACGAAAAGTAACGGAACGATAACGCCCATTGAAGCTGGGCATACGTAAGTCCGCGGCGGGTTGCCGCGATGATGTGGTCGCGCAGTACGCGGCCAGGTTCAGGATGAATGAACCTCGGCGTGGTGAGCCCAGATATCAGCCGGCTTCGACAGCGGCGAGCGCGTCCTCACGCGTCGAGTGAATGGCCATCACGGACCCCAGCCCGAGCAGTTCGAGAGGGCGACGAGTGGCGGTGCCGTCGGCGACCACGGTAATGGTGGTGAGCTCGCCCATTCGGTCGTGCGCTGCCGCCAGGACGGTCATTGCGCTCGATCCGAGAAATCCCACGCCGGTGAGATCGACGATCAGTGCTGCCGGTGTGGGCGTCAGCGCGGAGTCGATCTCCGACGCGAAGGACGGTGCGGTACCCAGGTCGATGTCGCCGGTGACGGCGACGACGACGGCGTTGCCGACGACCTCGCGTCCGATGTCGAAGCGAGCTGTGCTGTCTCGAGCGGGCACGTGTACTCCCTTGTGGCGATGAAGCGTGTCGGGTCTGAGGATGCGGGCACCGGGCTAGACCACGCGCGAACAAGCCTACAAGGAGGTGCCGACATCTACGTCCGAGTGGCGGCGATCGCCGCGAACGCTGCGGGGCGGTCGGCGACTGTCGTGATCACCCGATCCAGACCACTGAGCAGGATGGGTCGCTGCACAACCGCATGTGGGGCTACCAATACGCCCATGGCGCCGGACGGTAGCGAATCGACGGTACGAACCAGCACGCTGACTCCGCTCGAGGACAGAAAATGCACGTCGGTGAGATCGATCACGAGTCCGTGCACCGCCTGCGCAGCGACCGGATAGGCGCGGTCCGCCAACTTCGGCGCACCGACAAGATCCAGCTCGCCCGTGACGGCGAGCACCGTGACACCGTCCTGCTCGGACGATTCGACGGTCAATGCCTCGCCCGCAGGCTCGTTCACCATGACTCGACGCTACGCGTAGCGAGTTTCTGCACACGCTCTTCGGATTGCACGCACGCTCGATGCGTCGAATGCCGACTTTCGGGTAACCGAGCGTCATGGCTTCTTTTCGAACATCTCCGTCCGGCCCCGTGTGATTGTCGAACCACCCGAGCCCACCTCGGCTCGGTGGACCCACAGTGACCCCGCGACCGCCGATCTCGCCGCCCAGCTGCGGCGTAATCTCCATGCCTGGCTCGACGCGCGACATCTCTCCGATATCGCCCCTGACGTGGTGCTCGCGTCGTACGAGGTGATGGCCAACAGCGTCGAACATGCTTACCGCGACGAGTCGTCACCTGGCCCGCTCACACTCACCGCCGTGCACGAGGCCTCCGCGCTCACGGTGACGGTGTCCGATACCGGTTCCTGGAAGCCCGCCGAGCCGACCCCGCATCGCGGGCGCGGGCTGGAACTCGCCGACGCGATCACCGATCACGTTGCCGTCGATCACGGATCCGGCACTTCGACCACTCTGACCTGGAACCTCGACCGCTCTCAGCGATAACGCCTCGCCAGTCGGCTGCTGTCACACACGCCGATCTGATAGAACAAATGTGTGAACGCGTATCGAATTCGTGCGCTCGGCACCAGCGGGCCCAGCCAGTGCTGTCGGTACAGAAGCGACTTTCTGTGATGCCCGCAGACACGCTGCGCTTCCTGGATACCGCCCCGGCAGGCTACCTGGCGATACGGGCGAGCAGCCAGTGCGTCGTATACGCCAATGCGACGGTATGCCGGACGATCGGCCGAGCATGGTCCGACGTCGTCGGGCGCCGCGTCCACGATCTTTTCGCGGACTCCAGCGCGGACACGGTGACGGCCCTGCTCAGCGCGAGCCCTGACGCCGACACCGAGACTCCCGTCGGCGCCACCGCGGACTTGGTCACCGGTCCGGATTCGGTCCTGTCGATGTTGGTCATGGCCAATCGAGACATCCAGGATGACGACAGCACCATCAGGTTCACTCTGCACAGTGCGACCTCGCACCGAATTCGAGAACAGACCCTCATCGAGGCCCGCGACGGGGCGCTCACCGCGCAGGCCACCACCGCCGACGCGTTGACACGGTCGCAGGACGCGCTCGAAGCTGCTGAGGACGCGCGCAGGGTCGCCGAGGCCGAACGCACGCAGATACAGATTCTCGCGACGACCCTGCAGCGCACCCTTCTTCCTCCGGTGTTGAGTTCCCCGCCAGGAACCGACGTGGCGGCCTACTATCACCACGCGGTCATCGAGGAAGTCGGCGGCGACTTCTACGACGTCTTTCCCCTCGACGAGTCCACGTGGGGATTCTTCCTCGGAGACGTGAGCGGCAAAGGCCCAGGAGCGGCAGCGGTGACGTCGTTGACTCGCTACACGCTCCGGGCGGCCGCTGTGTTCGACCGCGACCCGATCACTGTTCTTCAGAACCTCAATACCGTTCTGTACCACGAGTTTCGCGGGGACGACCCACGCTTCTGCACAGTGCTTTTCGGCACCATCACCCCAGCAGTCGACGAAAAGACGACAACCATCCGGCTCGCGAGCGGCGGTCACCCCCCGGCATTGCACCTGCGGGCCGACGGCAGTGCCGAGTACATCGACACCATCGGTGGCCAACTCGTCGGAGCACTTCGAACCGCACAATTCAGGGCCGCCGACGTGATCCTGGAAGCTGGAGACGTGCTTCTGCTCTACACCGACGGTCTCACCGAGGCGCACGTCGGACCGGGGAAGGCGCGCTACGACGACGCCGGAGCACTCGAAACGTTCGCGAACGACGCGGCCCCGACAACCGCGGCGAGAATCGTCGACGATTTGATCGGCCTGTTGAACAGCTTCGGGTCCGGGCTTCAAGACGACGTCGCGGTACTCGCTCTCGGCGCGCCCTGAGAACGGCGGATCAGCTCACCGCGCCGGGTCCTCGTCCAGGATTGCGGCCACACGGATTTCCACACGCATTCCGTAGGCCCCCAAGGCCTGCACACCGATTTCGGTCCAGATCGGCGCACGGTCGCCCATACGTCGACGCATCTGTTCCACCATCACCCGTCCGTGGGTCTCGCCGATGTATCCCGCAACCTCGGGCACGTGGAAAGAGTCGACCGACACGACGTCGCGCCACGTGGCACCTGCCTGCTGCAATGTGCGTTCGACGTTGTCGAATGCCGCGACGATCTCTTCCTCGAGATCGGAAGGGAAGTTGAACTCGTCGTCCCACCCGCCCTGCCCGGAGATCTCGACGCGGTTGCCGATGCGAACGGCCTGGTTGTAGTGCATGTTCGTCAGCTGAGTGTCTCCGTAACCCGGGGTGGCGAAGAACTGAGGTGTAGTCACGATTCGACCTTTCGCATGTGTATTGACTTCAATCTTGAAGTCAATTTCCACAGTGCATCACTTCACGCTTGAAGTCAAATGGCCGACGGGGCCCGATCGGTATGGTGAGCGGATGGCGCAGATGGAGATTTCGGGTGAGAGCGACGGCAAGCAGTCGCTGTGGCTCACCGCGTCGGAAAAGGAAGCATGGACTGGCCTTGTCTCGCTCGTCCTGCTGATGCCCGGACGGCTCGAGGCACCACTCCAGCAGGAGGCGGGCTTGACTCTCTTCGATTACCTGACCCTCAGCCACATCTCCGAGGCGCAGGATCGGCGAATACGAATGAGCGAACTCGCATATCTGGCAAACGGATCCTTGTCACGCTTGTCCAACGTGGTCAAGCGATTCGAGCACAAAGGGTGGGTCGAACGCTCACCCGACCCCGAAGACGGTCGTTACACCACGGCCGCACTGACCCAGGAAGGCTACGACGTCGTTGTCGCGGCAGCCCCGACACACGTCGCTGCCGTTCGACAGTTCGTGCTGGACCCATTGACAGACGAGGATCAGCAAGCCCTGGCACGCATTTCGGAAAAACTGAAGATCAGGCCCGAGGACTTGGCCTGACCGAGTGGCCGTCGACAACGGCGAAGTGGTTCGATCCAGCTGTTGGATAGAGCGGTGGATTCAGACGCGCGAATCCGTCCTGCCGGTAGTACGGGAAATAGGGGTACGGCGCGTCGGTGTCGGAGACGTTGTCGAGCAACTCGCGATGCGGAGCACTCAGCGACCATCCGGCAGCTCCGAGGTTCTCGTTGAGTTGTTCCCGGTTGCGCGCGCCGATGATCACGCTGGAGACACTGTGCCGATCACTCAGCCAGTTCAGGGCTACTTGCGCAACGGTTTTGGCGGTGTCGTGCGCAACGCGATCCAGCGCGTCGACGACGCGGTAGAGGCGCTCGTCGTCGACCGGCGGCCCGGCAGAGGCGGTGGCGTGCAGCCTGCTGGACGACGGGAGCGGGACACCACGGCGGACACGTCCAGTCATTCGACCCCACCCCAATGGGCTCCATACGATCGCCCCGACTCGCTCTTCGACCGCGAGCGGCATCAGTTCCCACTCGTAGTCCCGACCGATCAGCGAGTAGTACACCTGGTGAGCCACCGGCCGCGCAGCTCCACGCTCGTCGGCGGTCGACAGCATCTTCATCAGCTGCCATCCCGAGAAGTTCGACACGCCCGTGTACAGAATCTTGCCGCTCCGGACCAGCTCGTCGAGCACGCCGACGACTTCCTCCATCGACGTCGAGGCGTCGTAGGCGTGGAGCTGGAACAGGTCGATTCGGTCGGTTCCCAGTCGGCGTAGCGCCGATTCCACCGCCTGAACGAGTCGCCGACGCGAGGTGCCGTAATCGCCGGCACCGTCCCCGGTCGGGAGCGCTGCCTTGGTGGAGATCACGACCTTGTCCCGTCGTCCACGAAGCGCGGCACCGAGAACCTCCTCGGATGCACCGTCCGAGTAGACGTCCGCGGTGTCGAACAGGTTCACGCCGGCGTCGAGGCACTGATCGATCAGTTCACGGGCGGCGTCGACGTCGGTAGTCCCCCACGCTCCGAAGAAATCACCGCGTCCGCCGAACGTGGCGGCGCCGAAACCGTACTCGGACACCACCAAATCGGAGCTTCCAACTTGTCGATACCTCATATCGAACCTCTCTAACGGGACTGCATTTCCGTTAAGACCATACAACGGTTCGCAACAAAACGGAACTGCAGTACCGTTAGTGGCTGCAATGCCGTACGATCGGGCACCATGACCGTTGCGACGAAAGGCAAGCCCGCAACCGCGACAGCGCGCCCGGGCGGCCGCACCGCCCTTGTGCGCCGCGCAGTGCTCGCAGCCACCGAGGATGCGCTGATCGAGTACGGGTTCGCCGGTGTAGAGCTCCCCGCCGTCGCCGACGCCGCGAAGGTAGGCAAGACGACGGTGTATCGACGATGGGGATCTCCGCAAGCATTGGTGTCGGACCTTCTCGACGACATGGCTGCTCGATCGGTCAGTGCAACGCGGACAGGCGATTTCACTGCCGACCTGTCGGCAAACGCCGAACTGGTCGTGAAAACCCTGACCGATCACCGCACCGGCAGACTCTTCTCCGCGCTCATCGCCGCCTCGACGCACGACGCGGACACCAAGCAAGCATTGGCGGATTTCTATCGAACGCGAGTGTCGGAGTGGGCGGCAGCAGTCACCGACGCCGTCGAACGTGGCGACCTGCCTTCCGACACCGACGCCGACGAAGTCGTTCGATATCTGTCGGCACCGCTGTACTACCAATTCATGACCACCACGAAGCCACTCGATGCAGCAGACGCCGACCGAGCAGTGCGAGCAACAGCAGCAGCGGCACGCGCGGGCGTATTCGGCGGACGAGAACAGGACACCCGTGGAAACTCCTGACGGCACGTTGCCGCAACCCGAGACAGTCGTCGTGGATGGAGTCTCGATCGCGACGTACGTGCTCGAACCGCCGACAGAAGCCGTCGGCGATGTGGTCATCTGCCATGGGACGCCGTGGTCTGCAGCAGTATGGGCAGGCGTCGCCCACCACCTGAGCCGGGATCATCGGGTTCACCTCTGGGACATGCCGGGCTACGGCCGGTCCGGAACCCTGGACGCGGCAGTCGATCTCGACACCCAGATGTCGAGATTGGCTCGGCTGCTGTCACTGTGGGGAGTGAACCGTCCGCATGTCATCGCCCACGACATCGGCGGCGCGGTCGCACTCGGTGCACATGTACTGCATGGCGTCGACTATGCATCGTTGTTTCTGTGGGACATCGTCACACTGGACCCCTGGGGGTCGCCATTCTTCAAGCTCGTCGCCGAGCACACCGACGTGTTCGGCGCGCTTCCCGCACCATTGCACGCTGCGCTCGTGCGCGAATACATCGCCGGTGCTGCCCGGCGGCCGCTGAGTTCCGCGTGGCTCGACACCCTGACCGGGCCCTGGCTCGGGGAGGTCGGACAGCCCGGGTTCTACCGACAGATCGCCGCCCTGCGCCCCGACCACACCCAGCCCTTGGTCCGCAAACTGGCGGAAGTTCGCTGTCGGACTCGAATCGGTTGGGGCACCGATGATCCCTGGATACCGGTGGAGCAAGCAACCCGGCTTCGGCAATCGCTACCGGGCGAACCGGCCGTGATCACACTCGACGGCGTCGGACACCTGGCGCCGATCGAGTCCTCGGCCGACGTATGCAGGGCCGTCGACGATTGGATCCGTTGATGATTGGGTCCGTCGACGTATATGCGTGCTACCCGGAGTTGCCCGCCGCGACGGCGTCAGCCGCACGAGCCTTGGCGAAGTTGGCGATGCTCTGGGCGTAGTGCGGGGTCTCTAGTTCGCAGTGCTGCCCCGACGCCTTCTGCCGCGCTGCTGCGGCGTCTTCGAAGGTCTGTCCGCTCGAAGTGATGAACTCGAGGAATTCCTCGGTGGGGTGCGAGGTGACCGTGTTGATGTAGCGCAGATTGTCGCCGTCCAGTTGTTCGATGCCGAGCTCCCAGATCACCTGAGTGGTGGTCCATCCGGCTGCCGAGAAGACGTCGGAGATCGAGACCATCTTGCAGTAGTGCCTGCTGGCGACCTCGAAACGGTACTGCTGGATGACGAGACCGGTTCCGATCATCTCGACATTGATCGACATCGGGGTGCCGTCGTCGTCGACGGTGTAACCGGCGGCCTTGTGATCCCCGGGTGCGCAGCGCTGATACTCATGCGTTGGAAGGGTTTTGAGCCACTGCTCGATATCGACGAAGTCGAGCGGCGCAGTGACGTCGGCGGTGACCACTGCATGCGAGAGTTGAAGATCGGGACGAGGAGTTACGCTCATGGTGTTCTTCTTTCGAGTTGAGCCGGTCATCCGGCGACTTGTTCGACAAGAAGAACTCTGGTGCACGTCGGAGGCGAAAACATTGAAGGTCTCGTTACTCGTCCACTACCGGCTGCCCGGTATCTCGTTCCTCGGGCCTCCCGAACGCTTCTCGGGTGACCGTTCGAACCGCTGGTCGACCCGTTCGGCGAGCGCCGTGACGTCGTCGTCGGTGTCCGCGCTGAGACGGCGAAGTCGTCACCGCCCACTCGCCACGCAACGTCCGACGCACGCACGACTTCTGTCCGTGCCCAGCGACGACGTTCTTCACACCCGAAACCCAGGGTCGAGATCTGACCACCATCGACGACGCCAACGCATCTTCGGGCGTATCGGAGTCTCGATCCACCGGCCCGCACACCTCGACCGAGCACTGCGGTTCAGCCGGATCCGCCCGCTCACCTCTGTGACGCAACCGCAGAAGCCGATAGCACCCTTGACAGCGCACTTGCATTTTGCAAGTGTTCTCGCATGAGCCTGTTCATCACCTGCCCCGTCGACGACGTCGAGCGCGCCACCACCTTCTACACCGCCCTCGGCTGGACCCTCAACGCAGAGATGTCCGACCACAACGTCTCGTGCTTCGCGATCACACCCGGGCAGTACGTCATGCTCGGCAGCCGCGAGATGTACGCAAGCGTGGGAGGTACCGAGGAGTTGATCGGCGGGCCGGGCACCCCGTCGAAAGTCACCGTTTCCTTCGACCTCGCCAGCCGCGAGGCCGTCGACGAACTCGTCGAACGTGCAGGCGCCGCCGGTGGTCGAATCGGTGACACCGACGACTACCCGTTCATGTACCAGCGCCAGTTCGACGATCCCGACGGCTATCACTACTCCCCGTTCTGGATGAAGCCGGACGTCGACACGCCCGCATGAGCGACCTGGCCGCAGCGCTCGACGTCGTCGGCGCTCGGTGGGCTTTACTGATCGTGGAGCGACTGCTCGACGGGCCGCAACGCTACGGCGATCTCCAGCGCGATCTCGGAACGCCGACGAACATGCTCGCGACCCGTCTGCGCGAACTCGAAGCAGCAGGCGTGTTGACCCGTCTTCCGTTGAAGCACAACACACGAGCCTACGCACTCACCGAACGCGGACATGCCCTGCGCACGGCGATCGACGCGCTCGGGCGTTGGGCAGCGGACGCAGAACGCCGAGGATGAGTCGGCCGTTTGGGTTCGTAGCGATGTCGTCGGGCGAGGTTCGGCTTGCCGATTCCATACTCACTCGCGCGGCGTATCGCAATCGAGATGGACGCCTTCGAGAACCCGCGGACACGAACTCGGCGGGACTTCAGCACCAGCGTCCGCATCGTGTACCAATGCGATAAGTTCTCGCTATGGCGCGTGGCATCGCAGGGACGGCGCGGGGAATCACCCTTCAGCAGTTGCGGTACTTCGTGGAAGTGGCCGCCGAGGGATCCATCAGTGCCGCGGCCGACCTTCTCTACGTCGCGCAACCGACCCTGTCGTCCGCATTGAAAGACATCGAGAATCGCGTAGGGCGTACGCTCTTCCTTCGCTCGACCCGCGGCGTGACGCTCACCGAGGACGGGGCGGAATTCCTAGGCTATGCGCGTCAAGTGGTCGAGCAGGCAGAGCTCCTGGAACAACGCTATCTGGGCCGCGGACCCTCTCGGCGGCTGCTGGCCGTGTCGACTCAGCACTACTCGTTCGTCGTCGACGCCTTTGCCCGGATGGTGAAGGCATCCGAAGCGGCAGAATATGCGTTCACTCTTCGCGAGACCCGTACGTGGGACATCATCGAGGACGTTCGCACACTGCGAAGTGAGCTCGGTGTGCTGTATCGCAACGAGTTCAACGCAAACGTGATCGACAAGTTGATTCGCGAAGCCGGACTGGTGTTCACGCCGCTATTTCTGGCATCGCCGCACATTTTCGTCGCCCGCACGAATCCGCTCGCAGAACGAACGAGCGTGACCCTGAGTGATCTGGAGGATCTGCCCCGGCTCACCTTCGACCAGGGTGCCAACAACTCCTTCTACCTGGCTGAAGAGATCCTCTCCACCCGTTCGTCGAAGCAAGACATCCGGGTGAGTGATCGGGCGACCATCTTCAACCTCATGATCAGTCTGGCTGGATACACCATCTCCACCGGCATCGTCTCGGACGATCTCGATCCGTCCATCGTCGCCGTGCCGTTGGACGTGGACGAGCGCATCGAGATCGGTTGGATCGGTCATGCCTCGGTGTCCTTGACCGCTCAGGCCCGGCGATTCGTGCTGGAGATGCGCGACGTCGTCTCAGGATTCGGAGTCGATCTCCTGGGATAGCCATTCGGTATATCCAGCTATCGTTCGAAGCAATTAGCCTATGGCGGTCGGTCTGTCTACACTCATTTTCGCGTCACTTTGCGCCGCCGATCTTCGAATATCTCGGCCCGAGAGTCCATCTGGGCACGAGGATGCGGCGGGCCGAAGTGCTGCACAGAACCAAGCAATCAGCCGTGCGGCGACGCCCTCGTCGCTGTAGTTACCGCACATGATCGGGGCAACTCTCCACAATGACGAACGACTGTGCCTTCAGCATCGATACGACACGCTTCGACGAGGACTACACACCGTCGACCAGCTCGCGCAGTACGACGAATTTCGCGAATCTCGCACGGGGCGAGGGTCGCCGACAGAATCTGCGCAATGCGGTGACGATGATGAATACCCGTGTCAACGAGTTGGTGCACTGGGACAACCCACGTGGTGACCGCTACAGGCTCGACCTCGACATCGTTTCCGTAGACCTGCATCTCGCGTCGGCCGGGGATGGATCCGCATTCCCGGTGATCGAAGTGCTCGATGTCGACATCGTCGACATAGAGGCCGGATCCCGCACCGAAGGAATCGTCGGGAACAACTTCTCGTCGTACATTCGTGATTACGATTTCAGCGTTCGGCTCCCGGGGCACCGAGCAACGGGAATCCCCAGCGACTTCGGCGACCTGCACGGGCAGGTGTTCCAGCGTTTCGTCGAGTCGGACGAGTATCGCGAACGATTCTCGCAGCCGCCGGTCATCTGCATCAGTGTGTCGACGTCCATGACGTACCGCCGTCTTACCAATCACCATCCGATTCTCGGGGTGGAGTACGTGGCGGACGAGCAGTCGCTCACCGACCGGTACTTCGAGAAGATGGGGCTCCGCGCGCGATACTTCATGCCTCGCGGTTCCGCCGCTCCACTTGCCTTCTACCACCGTGGCGACTTGCTCAACGACTACTCGTTACTCGCGCTTGCAGGAACGATCGCGACGATGGAAACGTTTCAGAAGATCTACCGTCCGGAAATCTACAATTCGAATAACGCAGCGGCGCAGGTATATCGGCCCAGCCTCGACAACGGCAACTACTCACTGCCACAGGTGAGTTACGACCGTGTCGAGCGCACCGGCCTCGCAACCACCCAAGGAAAGTTCACCGAGGTAAATCTCATCGAACCGTACGGCGCCGTTCTCGAACGGTGGGCTTTCGCGCAGACGGCCTGAGCCCGCAGAACCGAAAGGTACCAGAGATGAACACCCTCCTACCCACCTCGATCGTCGGTAGCCTGCCCAAGCCCTCCTGGCTATCCGAGCCCGGAAAGCTGTGGTCCCCATGGAAGTTGCGAGAGGACGAACTGCGCGAAGGGAAACTCGACGCCCAAGCCCTTGCGGCGCACGAGCAAAAGCAAGCCGGGCTCGACATAGTCAGCGACGGTGAACAGACCCGTCAACACTTTGTGACCACGTTCATCGAGCACCTCAGCGGCGTCGACTTCGATCGACGCGAGACCGTACGAATTCGAGACCGCTACGACGCAAGTGTTCCAACGGTAATCGGCGAAGTCAGCCGCGAAAGGCCTGTGTTCGCCGACGACGCCGCCCGCCTCAGAGCGACAACCGACCAGCCGATCAAGTGGGCCCTGCCCGGTCCGATGACAATGGTCGACACACTCTACGACGACCACTACAAGAGCCGCGAAAAGCTTGCGTGGGAGTTCGCGACGGCGCTGAATCAGGAAGCGAAGGACCTGGAAGCGGCAGGCGTGGACATCATCCAGATCGACGAGCCTGCGTTCAACGTGTTCTTCGATGAACTGAAGGACTGGGGCGTGGCGATGCTCGAGCGTGCCACGGACGGGTTGAGCTGCGAGACTGCCGTGCACATCTGCTACGGGTACGGCATCAAGGCCAACACCGATTGGAAGGCGACGCTCGGGGCAGAGTGGCGTCAATACGAGCAGTCGTTTCCACTGCTGCGACAGTCTTCGATCGACATCGTGTCGCTGGAGAGCCACAATTCGCGGGTACCGGTCGACGTGATCGAATTGCTTCGGGGCAAGAAAGTCATGCTGGGAGCGATCGATGTTGCGAGTAGCACCATCGAGACGCCAGAGGAAGTCGCCGCCACCCTTCGACGCGCCCTCCCGTTCGTCGACGCGGACAAACTGTATCCGAGCACCAATTGCGGTATGGCGCCTCTCGATCGACGGGTCGCGCGAGAAAAGATGCGCACGCTCGCCGCCGGGACCGAACTCGTGCGTCGCGAGCTGTCCTAGCGGCGCCACGGCACCCGAATGCCTTGCAAGACATGCGGCGGAATGTACGTCCAGTCCCGGTGCACACCTGGGAGGAGGAACGGGTGCTCCTCCTCCCGATCGTCTCAGTGTTGTAGTGCCGGGTAATCGGTGTAGCCCTCTGCACCGTCCGAGTAGAAGGTGCTCTGGTCCGGAGTGTTCAGTGGAAGGTCTTCCTTCCATCGGCGGGCCAGATCCGGGTTGGCGATGGCGGGACGGCCGACCACGACAGCGTCGCCGAATCCGTCGTCGACCAGCGACAGAGCTTCGTCCCTGCTGGTGATTTCGCCGAATCCACTGTTGACGAGAACAGGACCGCCGAAGGTGCGGCGCAGATCCTGAACGAGCTCACCCGACGGATCCTTGTGCAGCACACTCAGGAACGCCAGACCCAGCGGAGCGATCCCCTTCACCAGGGCGGCGTAAGTCGCGTGTACGTCGTCGCGGTCGGTTTCGAGCGCATCCTGAATGTTGTGCTCGGGCGAGATTCGGATTCCGACGCGGTCGGCTCCGATGGCGTCGGCGACCGCTTGCGCGACCTCCACGACGAACTTCGCGCGGTTCTCGGGTGTGCCGCCGTAGGCATCGTCACGCTGATTCGATGCGGGCGAAAGGAACTCGTGCAGCAGGTAACCGTTGGCGGAGTGAATCTCGACGCCGTCCAATCCTGCTGCGATGGCGTTCTTGGCTCCTTGGACGAATTCCTCGATCACCGAAGGAAGTTCGTCGGTCGTCAGGGCGCGAGGCACGGGGTACGGCTTCTTCCCGTCGTAGGTCCGTGTCTCACCGTCGATGGCGATCGCGCTCGGGGCGACGACCTCGTAGCCGCCTGTTGTCGCCTCGTGCGTGACACGGCCTGCGTGCATGACCTGAGCAACGATCAGACCACCCTCGGCGTGCACGGCGTCGGCGACATTCTTCCAGCCGTCGATCTGCTCGGGCGTGACGAGGCCGGGTTGGCCGGGGAATCCCTGACCCGCGTGCGACGGATACGTGCCTTCGGTGACGATCAGACCGAGCGAGGAACGCTGACGGTAGTGCTCGACCACCAGCGGGCCGGGAACTCCGTCACGCCCGGACCGCACCCGCGTGAGCGGAGCCATCACAAGCCTGTTCTCGAGGTCGAGGGCACCTAGCGTCAACGGAGAAAACAACTTCACTGATTCGACTCTTTCCAGACGGGGGCGATACTTACATCGACTAACCGTCGGCAACAGTCAGGTATTCCGGTCAGAGATGATCGTCACCATCGAGGGGTGTGCGACGGGACGTCGCGTGTCGCTACCGGCGCGTCAGGTTTCTGTTGTCTCGATCGGACTTCGCTGGCGCCGGACGATCCCCGTGACCACGGCGATGATGGCACCGACAGCGAGCACGACGGCCGATGCGAACGGGAGTGCGTTGTCCACGGCGCCCACCGCCAGGACGGCGGGGATCGCCAGCCCCGGCCACTGCATCACAGTCTTCCAATCACCCGAGCTCCACCCGAGGATGGAACAGATCCCGACGACGAACAGCACGACCCCGCCGCACAGGATCCAACGGCCCGCGTCGGTCAGCTCTCCGACGGGATGCATGCCCACCCTGCACCTGGCCGGGCTGCGGGAAGCCGAAAACAACGCTCTCGCAGTGATTGACTCGGTTGCGGGCCCAATTGAGCCGTCGGCAAATTTTCTGAGCCGCCGAAAGACTCAACGGAGGAAGCGACTGGTGCCGGTTGAAGCAGCCCTCAAGCGCCGGTATCCACAATGTGGCTTCCTGGTCGACATCACGAGGTGTCCGCAGCAGTCCCGCCCAAAACCCCATCATCAGCGCCGCGACGACCTTGTCAGCGGTGGGAAGCGCGGACGCTCGATCTGATCGACGCCTCGAACGCTGGAGCATCAAATCTTCGTATGCTCGCGCAACTTTGCTACGACCGTCGCTGGACAGCCCCGCCGCGCTCGCACTGTCGAACCACCGCGCTCCATATCGAGCTTTCAAGGCCTCGTGCATCTGCTGGCGAAGGACGACCTCGACAATTCGTAGGTGTCCGTGAATATGCGACGACAGCTGGGCGTCCAGCAGATACAACGCGAGCGCCGGACCCTCATGACCGTCGCACGCTCTACGAAACGGAGCCAGACGCGAACTCGCCGTGAGCGAGATCAACGCAGCCTGCTGCGAAGGCGTCGGTTGAACAAGCACGCAGCAGAGGCTACAGTTGGATATGTATTCCCGGCGCAGTCCGGGTTTCAGAAGCCACCGTCACCCGTCAGGGAACGGTGGCTTCCTTCGTTCGAGCGGCACTCGTCGCCACACCGGCGTCATCCGGCCACCCACCCGGTGGTTGTGATGACGGAGAGGGCGCCCGCTCGGGCATCTCTCGTCCGCTGGATACCGCGTTGCAGTCTTATCAGTGACTTCACGATCCGCTATCGCGCAGACGGCCTAGCGGTCGTACAAGCACATGATTTGATCCAGTGCGTACCGAGTTGTGACAGGCTCGTGTCATCGAGTTTCCACGAACGACAATCTCGCATTCCACAAAAGCGCTTTGACCTGCATAAAGAAAGGAAAATCCAGCAACAATGTGTCAACAACACAACGTACACCAGGTCCGCTGCCTCACTTGTCCATTCAAAACCACCGCGGTTCACCACCGTCTGCGATACGCGACGAAAACTGTTACGTGGACTAAGTTTCCGAGTCCATGTGGACCCCGTGCCCCCAGTCGGACTCGAACCGACACTGTGCGGATTTTAAGTCCCTAGAACTGGATTCACATGAACGCCTCTGGACTCAATATTTGTTTATCTGCAACGGTTTTCGTACATCACCGTCCGGGCCGGTCCATGTCCGAACGTACCGACTTGTGACAGTCTCGTGACACCGAGCGTCACTGATATTCGACGCTCCGATCTGTTCTGAACCTGCACGGATGTCGATGGTCTGGGGTAGACGGCACGATTGAAGCGCTTGCGATAGTTGATCGGACTCCTTGGCAAGACCACCTCTAGAGTTTCGCTTCACCTCGTCGACCAGTATTGGAGCGAATGAACTAGCAACCGACCGATTCGCTCATCCGCCCGGCACCGATTTTGGCGAAAGGACCTGGTGATAATCGACAACCGATAAGCGGTTCGTACGTCAAGTACGTGCTCCACGGTGTGCCGTATCAGGATGTGGTGCGGCTCAGAATGGGTCGTCGAAAGTGTCGCCCAGCAGATTCAGGGTCCGCTGCAGCAGCTTCTCGATGCGGTGTTCGACCTCGTCGACGAGACCGGGGACATCTGCCGTGGCCACGTTGGCCCGGCGCCGGGCCTGCACCCCGCGCTCGTAGTAGCCCGGATCCAAATCCGCCGAAACCGGTGCTACTGCAGTAGTTTCAAAGGTGTCCGTACGGCTCTCGTTGTCGATGCGGTGGTGCCCGGGTGTGCGGGCTGTGCGCCGCGGCGGAGAGTCGGTCAGAGACGCGTTCACGACCGCGGCGACGGCGTCCGCAGTCATGGGCGCGGGCGGGAACGGCATGTGTCCCCACCGATCGATCGGCACCGCGACCGGACCCGGTCGCTGCGGCCAATGCTCCATGTCGGGATACCTGCCGCGCTCCAGCTGCTGCGCGAGCAGGGTGGTCGAGTGGTAGCGGTCGGAAAACTGCCGAACTTCGGACCACCGGTGCCACTACATGGCTGGCGTCGCATCCGTCGATCGGGCGGTGATACGGACGCGGTGACTGCCGCCGATCCGCACATCCTGCCCATCGATGGACACGTCGGTGCGGTCGAGATCGGCGATCGCCCGGTACGAGAAGCCCGTCCCGGCGAACATCAGCAAGACCGCATCCCGGCGTCCGAACAGTGCCTCGGTCGTACCCGATACCGGCAGAGCGGCGGCGATCTTGTGAACGTGCTCAGCGCGGCGGTCGAGTCGCTCCGCGCGGACGGAGTTGAGTGCCAGACGGATCGACGTCACCTGCCCCGGTGGGATGTGACCGGAGTCGAGGTGATGGCGGTTGATGGCCGAGACGCGGCGCCTCTGCACCGCGTCACCGGCAGGACTGTCGTCAAGCAACTCGGCCGAACACCACCGGAGTCGTTGGTAACGAAACGTATTCGGCGGCGGAGCACCAGTCGACGAACAGTCCCCAGTCTTAGTGATATCGAGCTGACGGGCGGGGCGGTCTGGGTGCCACATCTCGAACGCTACCGGCGGCGTCCGACAGCGGCGCTCCCCTAGTCTCGGGTCAGCGCGGTCCGAAGTCCGGCGGCAGCGCCACAGCCTCCATCGCCGCACGCAGGCGTCGCCTGTCGACGACATGATCGGGGTCGGACACGATGATGACGTCGTCGGACGTGCGGACATGGATCCGGAAGCCCCGGGCCTTGGCCTGTACGCGGAGCTCTCGTCGCCAACTCGCGAGGTCGAGACTCTCGACCGGCCCGCGCCGCACCACGGCGGCGCCCATGTCCCGAACCTTGTCCAAGACGTCGTCGTCGGAAACTCTGTTCCCCTCTTTGTCGAACATTCTTCGACAAAACCACAACCAGGTGACACAAGCAGGTAGACCCGCCGGATCAAGTACACCTGACAAGATGTGAACGTACGAGTGGTCGGCCTCGTCGCGGACCGAAGGCCCAGTCGTCGAATTACGCCCAAGCCAGACAGGACTCGGTGGGAGTCGCGGCACGTGAGCGTGCGCCCTGACGCCGTACTTGCCCCGATGGGGTCATAGCGATAGCATTGATCCCGCAGACCCCCCCCCCGCACCTGTGGAGCAGGGGGTCTTGCTGTATCTGGGGGGGGTATAGCGGTTCTGGGCCTCGTTTCGGATCGCGCTCGGAGAGGTAATCGGCGTACCAGTCCCCCGCGAACACGTTCTTCGTGTGACTGTCGATCGTGGCGTGGGCGGACCATGCGACGAGGTCGGCCATCTGAACCAGTTGTGAGCCCGATGAGTCGATATGGATCGCATCTTCGATCACCCGTCGTTCGGCCAGGGCGAGGTTGCGGTGGGTTGTGCGGTAGGAGCTGTCGCTCCCGTCGCCGTCCATGAAGATCAGACCCAGCGAGTCCGACTGTGCCAGCTCGTGTTCGATTCGAGTGACGAGGTCGGCGTAGAGCTCGCGTTTGGTCTGGGCAAGCGCCGTGGGTTCGCCGTGGCGGTACACCGACCCGACCGTCAGACCCTCGGTGGAACGCAGAGTGTCGAGGCACTCGACCGCGACTTCTCGGCCGAAGTCTTTCAAGTACTCGTGCCCGTCGTGGACGTGTCGCTCGGGGATGTGTTTGGAGATTCGTCCACGCCCGTTGACGTACTCGGTGGTGTGCAATTCCTGTGTGACGGGGATGCCGTACTCGCGCCACAAACGTTTGCGGGTGTCCAACCACGATCGCAGCACCGACCTCCACCGGTCTGGGCTGAATTCGATCCACCCGTACACGGCGTGGCCGGACTGGGGCCGACCGGAGTCGTCGATGTAAATCATGCGATCGATACGTGGAGGCACCGATAGATGATGACGCTTCCGCCAACTGCGGCGCGCGAGCAACTCGCACACCGTGGGCCCACGAACCGCTGAGTAGGTCCGCCGTCATCTCGGTTTACAGACAAGACAGCCACCACGGCACGAGACGATGCCGACGCCTGACCGTCCGCACTGTGAGCGGGCGCATCGGGCAATTGTCGCCGCCTCGGGGTGGACGCCAACTTCGTTCACCTGTTCGAACCGAAGCGCCCATCGTGTTCGTTCAATCATTCGAACAACCGACAAATATGTCATTCGAACGGTGTACATCTGTCGATTGTTCGAATGAACGGTGTAGTGCTGACTGGGCCATCGTGGCTGCGTGCACCTCGTCCTGCCTACGGGACGAGGTGCACGCAAGTCACGCTGCGGTCAGCGGGTAGTGCGTTGCTTTCCGTCGGTGACGAAGCCGTCGGAGCGGAACGGTTTCAGGCGCACTATCGGTTCGGCGGCGTGGCCCCGTTGATGGTGGACGACGCGGTATTCGGCGCTCAGCTGCCGAAGGGAGGCGATCGTCAGCTGGGTGAGGTGCTCAGCGGTGTCGGGGTCGGACTGCTGCCCGGGCCGCAATTCGGCGTCGAGTACCAGTGTCGTGCGTTGCTCCGAGTCGGGTTCACAGTAGGCAACGAAGCGGCCGGTCAACCTCGTGGCGAGGGAAATATGCTCGACTGCGGGTCTGAAGTAGTCGGTATAGAGGTTGACGGCATTGAAGATCGCTGCGACATCGGTGCGTCCGTGGACGAGTAGATACGATCCGGTGGCATCGATGCTTTCGGCGAGGTCGCTGTATCCGTTGTCGTGCAATTGGTTACGGATCTGTGTCCCGGTCAGCACGGCGCCGCGATCGTTGACTCGGTACCGCACCAACGGGAGCACTCCCCCGACAGTGAAGAGCAGGTATCCCTCGGAGTCGACCTCGATGTAGGTGTGTTCGGGTCGGTATTGGACGAAGGCGGGTTGCTGGACGAGGTCTCCGGAGGTGTACTGCGTGCCGAACATCGTCGTGTTGAGCACCGGGTCGTGCGCTGCGGCTGCGCGGATAGCGATGGTCGCTGCGGTTTCGTAGCCGACGAACCCGACGTCCGTTGCGCCGTACACCACTCGGACGAGGTCACCATTCGGGTGGCCGAGCATCGTCAGCACCAGGGTGCGCCATGCTTCGCTAACCGGTTCGCCGCCGACGATGACGATCACGCGATGCCGCCGGAGCAGGTCGCCGTGCGTATCGAGCAGATCACGCACGATCGGCGGGTAGGCGAAGAGAACGACCTGGTCGTAGATGTCCGCCGCTTCCTCGATGAACTGGACGATCGCGGACGTATCCATGCCGGGGGTGGTGACCGTGAGACGGTGATGTCGTCGCTGCAAATCGAAGAGCATCTGCGCCATGAAAAGTCCGCCGACGTATTGGCCGGAGGGGAATGTGACCGCACACAGTGCGGAGCGACGTCGTGTATCTGCCGTTTCCTCGAGAACGTGTCCGAACATCGTCGCCCCGTGGTCGGTGCTCGCCCGCCCGCGGGACCAGGCGGTCGGTGTGCCGGAGGATCCAGCGCTGAAGGCGATGACTTCGACCTCGCCGGGTTCACCTGGCTGGAGGTCGGCGAGTGTGTTGACGCGGCGGTAGTTCTCTTTCGTCGTGATCGGCAGCGCGGACAGATCGGGCATGTCGGCGACGGTGTCGGGATCGATGCCGTGGTCGGTGAGGAACCGGCGGTAGGCGGGAGTGGTCGCGGCGACGACACCCGCGAAATGTGTCGGCTGTTCGGGCGTGTGGTGCTCTGCCGTGGTCATGGCGGGGCCTTTCGAATCATGATCCGGCAGCCGAGTGCTCGATGCCGGACTCAAAAGTGGGACCCCTCGACCTCACCTCCGGCGCAGTTGCCTTCACCGTTTCATGAAATTGCGAAGATCGCGTGAAGGCAGGCGATGCGGGCAGTGACCTGGTCTGTTGTCGTTGTCAGCGGCGTGCGTTCTTCAGATCGTCGGAGGCTTGCTTAGCAGCTATGTACGTTGCGTGCTTTTTCGTCAGATCGGTTGACGTGCCGCGTGCGGCTGTGTATTTGTCGATCGTTTCGCACAGTTTTTGCGACGGCGGCACCCAATAGGTCCCGACTTTGAGCCTGTACACCGTCGACTCCGATACCAAGAATCCGGTCGCTTCGGAGAAAGCGCGTGCGGCGGCGTCGTCGTTCGTAGCCGCGGTGTGCTTTCTGATCGCCTCGTAGGCCGACAATGTCGCGGCTTCGAACTCACGCGTGCATGTATCGAGGGTGAGGATAACCTGTGCGGCGTGGCGGGCACGTGTTTGCGCTGCTGCCCCTTCGCCGGTGGGCGCATTCGTCGCGGACTCAGTGACTTCGGCAGGTGGTATCGGCGGCGTGGCGGGGACGAGGACCTCCGGGAAAGGTCCGATACCGATGACGCGCGGGATGACCGAGAGGTTCGAACCGAATTCGCGGGCACGCTCGGCGAACAAGGGCGAGTCGAGCATGCCGTGGATCAATTGTTTCGACGTTTGGTCCGGAGCCAAATCGACCAGGCGTGCCAGCGCGTCGTAATGATGGTTCTTCGCTCGCCGCAAGATCTCGGCGACTGAGGGCTTGAGCTTGTTGGACGCTTTTACTCGCAGGTTCTTGTCCATCTCGGCCAGCGTGGTGCAGGTGTGTTCGAGATGAGCGATGGCTTCGTCGATGTGGCCGGCGCGGGCTTCGTTACCCAGGAAGAGCGCGAGGGGCCCGATTCCAGCGACGTCGACAGCAGCGCCATGCAGTCGCGGCGCGAATACCAGGGTGTGGACGGTGGGCCACTGGTCGGAGGTCGACTCAGTCTTGTCGGCGAGGCATTCGAGTAGCCCTGTGCGGGCTGCCTCGACTACGACTGGTTGTCGGCTGCGTCCTCGTGGTGTGATCGCGGGCTCCGGGTCCGAGATTGTGGCCACGAACTCTTCGAACAGCGTCGCAGCGTCTGAGGTCGTCCCCGATTGCCGTGCGTAGGTGCTGATGGTGGCGAGCAGGTTCGCTGTCGCTTGCGGGCTGGTGGCACGGTCGAGCCAGGACACCACCTGTTCGAATGTCGGAGTGGTGATCCCGCGTTCGGCTAGTCGACTGAGCAGGTCTGCACCATCGCGTTGGCTGTTGTCGCCGCCGGTGAGCAGGTCGGCGAGCCAATCGTTCAGCATCGGGGCACAGGAGTCGATGGCGTCGAGGTTCTCGGGGCGGGACAGTAGTGCAGCGATCGTCGCGGTGCGGCCGACCGTGCGGGCAATCGCGATGATGAGGGGAACGAGGACATCCGGTCGTTGGTGTGCGCGTTCGATCGCACGGTCGAGGAACGTGTTCGCGGCTTGCCTCTCGCGTGTGATAAGCACATCGATGTCGGCGAGAGCATGCCCTGCTGCCACAGCCTCCGGCTCGCCCCAGACGATGGCCACCGGTGCCAGCGCCACCAGGTGGTTTCCGGTGGTGAACAATCGGGCGTCGTCGGCGTATGTCCGCATTGTGGGTGCCAGAATTCGGTGGACGACATCGGTATCGATGTCGTGGTGCCAGAGTGTCTGTCGGGCGACGGCTGCCCACAGCTCGTCGCCGGGGGCCGAGCCGTTGTGCGCGGCGGGTAGGTGTCCATCGAGCATCCTGGACAGGATGGGGACCAGAGCGCGGCGAGCGGCTGAGTCGGTGCTCAGCATTCGGGTCAGGGCACCGCGCGCGAGTTGGCGTGGTGCGGGACGTCCGGTGAGCGCGACGATGCGCGTGAAGGTGGCGGCGATGAGGTGGTCGTGTTCGGGACTCGAGAACCGGTGCATGGTCGTACCGAGGGCCAGGAGCTGGGCTGCGACGATGGGATCGCGGTCGCCTCCCGGTCGTTCGAGCGCAGCGAGCACGGTGTGAACCCAGTCGAGCCAGCTCGTGGACATGTCCGCGGCACCGGTGAGTCGTCGGTCCAGTTCTGCGGCGGTGAGCATCGCGAACGCATCACGAACGGTATCGGCGTCGCTGTCATCCGAGCGAGCCTGCACGTCGCTGATCGCGCTGGCCAACTCATCGAGGAAAGTATTCTCGCGCAGTAGGTTCCATAGATCAGCCGCCAGGATCAGGTAAGCGGCGATGGTCTCCTTGCCCGAGGAGCGCGATCGTGTGCCGGCCGTCGGGGTGGCAAGACCGATGATGGTGGCGAGGATCGTGTGGCGGGCCAAGGCCGGCTCGGTGGGGGCGATCTGCCGCAGGAGGGTGCGGGGTTCGCTGTTCGATTGCAGATACAGGCCGTGGGATGCAGCGAGTTCGGTGTACATGTCGGTGCCGCGAATAAAGTCCGCCATCGACGCGGGGTCGCGGCCGGCGAGAGAGGCGGCGGTCGTGGCGATCGCCGTTCGGAGACTGGGCCGCGAGGCCCACAGCGCTGCAAGGCGCTCCGCGACTACAGCTATCGGGCTGTGTACGCGGGGCAGGGTTCGGAGGAATCGGCGTAGCTGGTCGTCCGTGGCGGAGGAGATGTCGTGATCGGAGAATCGAACGGTCGCGGGGTGGTGCGCCCAGACGGTCATCGTGATCGCGGCCAATGTCGGGTGGCCGGTCTCGAGCAGAGTGCGGCATGCATCGCGCACTACGGGGTGCGCGATCGTGTCGGTGCCGAGCACGATCAAGGTTTGTTCGACGACGGCTCCGACGAACAGATCGTCGGGTGCGTCGATGATCCGCTCGATCAGCCGCGGGAGTTCGTGCTCGCCGCCGCGTGCGGTCAGTCCCTTGGCGGCGGCGAACTCGAAGAACGTCTGGTGGAAGAAGCGGACTCGCTCATCGACGGTGATCAGGACACCGCGAGCAGTCAAGGTTCGAAGGTCGCTGCGGAGTACGTCCTCGCCGGCCGGGTGTCCGTTGGCTGCAGTGACGTCGGCGGCGCGGCGGACGAGGTCGCCGATGTGCGGTTCGGGAGTTCCCAACGCCAGCATTGCGATCGCGAACATTCCGGCGGTCGCGGTGAGGTCGTCGCCGCCGTCGATCGGCGTGTCCGGTCCGGTGCGGTGGTCGGCGGCGACTCGGCGTGCCCAGAACTGGGAGTACAAGCCGCTGACGTCGAGTTCGAGGCTCGGAAAACGAGGCGCGGACAGGGAGAACAGCAGGCGCAGCAGCAGTGGGCTGGTGCACACCTCGTCGACGAGCAGCCCGCGTGCGCGAGCGGAGGTGATCGCCGTCAACGGGTCGGTGGGCACGGACGCATCGTCTGTGCAGAATTCCTCGGTCAGCGCGACGATCGCCGACGGCAATTCGCGGTCGATCGAGTAGGGTCCGAGGTGCACCTTGTAGCCCACAGTCGGCGGCAGGTACGCACTTTCCTGCGGTCTGGTCGTGGCCACCACCGGTACACCGGCGCGGGCGAGCTGGTCGAGCAGATCGACGACGGCGAGCCTGGTGGATTCGTTGTGCAGCAATAGATCTGCAGTG
Organism: Rhodococcus sp. 14-2470-1a; assembly: GCF_002259425.1. NCBI lineage: Bacteria > Bacillati > Actinomycetota > Actinomycetes > Mycobacteriales > Nocardiaceae > Rhodococcus > Rhodococcus sp. 14-2470-1a. Next base: position 5,392 of record NZ_NPFZ01000009.1, on the reverse strand, counting down.
TCGAGTAGCAGCACGGCACCGGGCTCGGTGATGACGGCTTCTGCGATGTCCGCGGTCGATGTGGTGCGCGATCCGTCTTCGCTGCGCTGCAGCCAGGTCGCAGAGACCATCATCGGTCTGCGCTGACGCTCCCGCAGCGCATGGTGTAGCGACCACAGCAATGTCGACTTCCCATGCCCGGCTTCACCGACCACGATCTGCGGGGCAGTGCCTGGCAGGTCGAGGCGTTCGAGCAGCGCGGGTTCGATGCCGCGCGGGACGTACCACCGCTGATCGGCGTGGATGTCGAGTGGTTGGGCCCCGATGCTCTCGACGAGGCGATCCGACAGACGCGTCAGGCAATCCCAGTGATCGGACCGAAGCAATCCGTGGTGGATGTAACCGCCCACCGCATCCGGCTGGCGCGGGACGAGGTCGCTCACCGGTTCGGTGCCGCGACGCCCGGCAGCAGTACCCGCAACACTCCGTCGACGACATCGGCGGCGGACTCGCTCGGGCGGGTCAGGCACCGGAAGAGGACGTTGTTGGTGAGCATGATCGCCGCTTCCATCACGGGGGCATCGGCGGTGAACACCGCTTGCTCTCGACCGCGTTCGAGAATCGGCACGACGGCTGAGGGGAGGTAGAGGTTCTCCAGAACTGTGGTGACCGTGCTGGGCTGCTGGAATTGTTCGAAACTGAGCGCCAGAAGCATTCCCGAACTCATGGCTCGGTTGCCGATCACGAACTCCCCGATTGCGGTCAAGGTACGGCGCAACGCGGCGAGGGGTTCCACTGCTAGTTTTTCGTCGGCTCGTTGAAGCCGGAGCACCCGGTCGAACTCGGGCTTGAGCCCGGCGACGATGATGTCGATCTTGCTCGGGAACAGACGAATCAGATCATCGAGCCGGATCCGGGCAGCGCGGGCAATGTCGGCGAGGGTGACCAGGAAGTATCCGTGGTCGACGAAGAGGGTTTCGGTGGCGGAGATGACCTCGGCTTCGACGTCGTCGAGCATCGGGTCGAGGGCGCTGTCTGCGGCCGAGGGGTCCGCGTCGGGGATCGACCGGTCCGAATGCACCGGGTCGATCGCCCACCGCAGGATCGATTGGGTAGCGGCGCCGACATCACGAGGGTCGATGGTGCCGGGTGTGAGCATCTCGCGTAGGGCCAGTCCGTCGAGGAGTGATCCCAGAATGGTCGAAAGCATCGTCAGCGACAGTGGCTGCCGGATCGAACCGCCGCGTGCTTGCACGGCATCGCCGACCAACGCCCGGAAGTCGGTGTCGAAGCGTTCGAAGTCCGGTACGACTGCCTTGCGGGCGCCGTCGTGGTCGCTGGCGAGAAGTACCGCAAGCATCCGCCGACGGAGCAGGCCGGAGGTCATGTCGTCGAACACGCCGCTGACCTGCTCCGCGCGCGCGGATGCCGACCGGTGCCCGCCCGCGGACTCCGTGGCGGAGGGGAATCCGGAGTATTCGATGGTGATGTTCTCGAGCAGGTCCTCGACGAACGCTTCCTTGCCGCCTGTTCCTCCGGCGCGAGAACTACCGGGGTAGGTGTTGTGGAAAGTTTGCTGCGACAGACCCGCCTCGTCGACGACCGCCGAAATCGACAGAGCACGCACCATGTCGGTCATGTCGAGCCGGCCGAGAAGACGCGAACCGGCGCGTAGCAGTTGCTCCCGAGGGGTCGGCTTCGAACTCATCGGGTAACCACCTTGATCGAACGAACATGGGTATCGAACTATAACCACAAGGCCGCGCTAGCCGCAGAATGTAGCTGTAGCTACACACGCATGTAGATGAGACACAAACGTGGGCATGTGGATCGAGACTGATTGTGTTGCAGCAGATCTGGAGACGTGTTCAGATTGCGACAAGCTTCAATCATCACCTGTCTCGTGGCCCGTACAACGGGTGCACGCGGCCACATGGCGCTCTCGGACGACCGCTGAACAACGGATCCTGGGTGCGCTTCTCCCCGACGCCGCAGTCGCCGATCCGCTTCCGAATCGCCCCCGCCAATGACGCTCTGACTCGTTCGCGATGTCGATTCGTGTCAGCTTTGAGAGGTAACGATCATGGTTCTCACCGCTCCCCCGCCTCCGTCAGGCATTCGGCCGGCCACGCCCGGTCGCACCCATTCAGTTCGGTCGCCGCTGCGGACCCGCATCGTTCCCACCGCTGCACCGACCGTCCCTGCTCTGCAAGCGCCGCTCCCCTCCGTGGCCACCCGCGCGGCCGTCCCCGGGCGCCCCGCGTACGCGCACGCCGGATTGAGCAACAGAGAGATAGACGTTCTTCGAGCGTGGCTGTACTGCGACTCGAAGATCGGCGTCGCCACGACTCTGCACATCGCGCTCGGAACGGTCAACACCCACCTGACCCGCATACGACTCAAATACAACGCCGTCGGACGGCCCGCCCCTACCAAAGCCGCGCTTGTCGCCCGCGCGCTACAAGACGGCATCGTCGCGCTCGACGACCTCTGACGAGCCACCTCGCCCCCGGGGTGAGAACGCCCGTAGACCCGCCAGCGCACACAGGGGAAGGCGTCGTTGACGACAATTTGCGACGCCGACTGAACCAGGTGGCCAAACGTGCCGTGCTCGGAGTATTTAACACGCCCCGGACAAGCTGACAAAATTGAATTACTCAGTCTCGCAACACAATGACTGCACACCTTCCACGCGCAAGGCAGGTCAAAGTGCTGCCGGAATTATTGGTGATCGTGTTGGTCACCGTCGATCCGTCGACGGTGACCGCGTAGGTCCAATCCGGTTCTGCCGCTGAGGCCGCTGCCGGGAAGGCCAACAATGCCGGGGCACAAACACACCCGCCGAGAAGTGCCCGGTTGATCGATCGCATGACAAATTCCTTGTCGTCGAGTGAACAATGTCCGACTTATTAGTTTGCAGCAAAAAAGACCAAGAGGCATCTTTCGGACCGAACGCAGCACAACAGGACAGAAACAAGCTCCGGAGATGTTGCGCCGATAACTCTGCAAGCCTGGCGCGCCCCACAGACTGCGCCGCGGTTCGCCTTTACAGTTCGATCGTGGACACAAACGGATCGGACCTCGGTGGCGGAGACGCCGGCGGACCAGATATCGATGGCGAAGACACCGGGCGCAATCCCGGTTCCACTGGGAAGAGCAGCGTCGAGCAGGTCAGCAACACAGGAGAGGACGGCAGCGAGTCGGTGTTCATAGCAGTCGATTTCGCCACCGGCCGCTACGAGGGCAGCTCACGACGCGCCGCACCAACCCCGGTGCCTGGTTCAGGCCGGAACGCCGCTCGACCACCGGTTCACACCGCAGACGCGGAGATGTTGTACGACCTGTTCATCGAACTGACGCCGAGGCAGCGCAAGTTCGTCGAAGTCGCTGCCTGGACCCTCGCCGACGACGTCTACGACGCGATCGACGAGCTGGCCAAGATCCCGGACTTCGCGTCGCAGGACATCTCCGTTCTCAGCGACTTCCCACCATCCACCTGGACACAATCGGTGACATGGTGGCGTCACCAGGCACGCTGTTTCAACGACCTCGCTACCGAGACATCAGGTGCTGCCGATCCCGATCCTCGGTGTACCGGTGAGGAAATGGCACTGCACCTGATCATGCAACGTGCCCGGGGTATGGCCACAGACCCCTCCGATCCACGTACCGACCTGACCGACGGACTCCCCGAGCACAACAGTGACAGCGACTGGGATGGTCCGTTGGAATTTCTGTTCCAAGACCATGACGTACTGATGTTGTTCGACGAGGACATCGAACCTGGTCTCGGCGCAGTCAATCTCGATCCGGCGCAGTGGTTCACCCCGTTCGCCGACAGCTCGCCGCGTGACCCGGAGCGAGGGTTTCGGCGCTGAACGAACACGTCAGCACCTACCGTTCGCTGGATTCCCGCGCTGGAATTGTCAGCGCCGGATCACGGGCACGCCATGATGGGCAGGTTCGGGGTCGGACGCATCAGGGGGAGTGTTCTCCGCGAGTGTGAGTGTGAAGGCGCCGCAGTGGTGGGCGCGGTCGCGTCCCGCTGTTTTCGCTGCGTACAGTCCGCGGTCGGCGGCGCGGACTATGGAATCCATTGTCCGCTCCACTCCGAGACGGGCGTGGTCGACGGGACTCGGTTCACCGGTAGTCGCCGTGTCGGCGGCACTGCGGTCGATGTGGATCGGCGCGATCCCAGAGGTGCTGTGGGGTGTCTGCTCGATCTCGACTGTTACCGACCCGGCGCTGACGGTGACATCGCCGCTCGGTCGGACTGCTTCGACGATGGTGGTTCCGAGCGTCGGATGCGCTCCGGGCATGAGGAGAAGAAACTCTTCGCCTCCGATGCGGGCGACGATCGATCCGGGCTCGTTGGGTCGGGCGACGGTCTGTTCCAGTGTTCGAGCGATGGTGATGAGGACCCGGTCGCCGGCGGCATGTCCGTGGGTGTCGTTGACGGTCTTGAAGTGATCCACGTCGATTACGACGGCGGTCAGGGATGCGGCTTGACCGTCAGCCGTGCGCAGTGCTGTCTCGGCGGCGGCGAGTAGTCCACGTCGGTTCAGCAGGTCGGTCAGTGAATCGGTGTTGGCGAGTGTCTCCAGTCGCTGGTTGACGGCGGTGATGGAGCGTCGAAGAGCGAGAATCAGCGCTACGGGGACCAGCACAGTGGTGACGGCCGCGCCGACCGCGATGATCGTGACGGCCATGCCGGAGGACTTCATAGCTGTGACGGACAGCGTCGTGGCCATGGCCATCGATGCTGTGGTCAAGGCTGCTGTGACGCGGGGTGGGGAGCCGGAAGCAGCGATCGCCGGTACGACGGCGAGCATGGAGGTCACCGCGCGGGTTCCGGCGGGGTCGGCGATCAGGTACGCCGAGATCGCTACTCCCAGCATGCCTCCGGATCCGAGGATCGTGAACTGGGTTTCGGTGAGGCGTCCGGCGCGGACAGCGATCGCGACCGTGAGGGCGGTGAACGCGACTATGGCGGTCAGGATCGGGAGTGCACCGGGCCGAAGGAAGGAGGGCTCGATCAGGGCGATGGCGAGCATCGGTAGCGCCCCGGAAGCGCTGGCGATGACCATGCCGGTGCGGGTGTCCCACCGTGAGCTCGAGGTGGAACGCGGGGCCATGGGTCGGGGGTGGTGCACAGTCATCGTCGGGCGCCTCTGATCCGTTAAGTATTCAACTGCTTTCCTATCGGGCGTGCGTGGATGAACGTTTCCGGCGTACGACATCAAGGGCTGACCCGCTAATTAGCCCTAGGGTTAACGATTCAACCTTCAAGCATTAGCGTGATCGTCAAGATTCCCTGGCCCTTGTGACTGATCTGTGGGTGTATCGGCGGCCAGGTAGTGATGCGAAGTCGCCAAAAGACGTATCCTCAAGCTGACGGCATCAATCGACTCTT